>JAJFBJ010000121.1 GCA_020697375.1 Nitrospira sp.
CCTGAAGTTTGAGGCGGATCCCGGCGTCAGCCCCGGTGGATGCCTGGTGCAGGCGTCGAGCCTGCTGATCGATGCGACGTTGGATACGCAACTACTGCGCTTGGGAGAAGCATTACGAAAGCGGGAGGCCGGTGAAACTTAGCGATCGTCTCGAACAGGTCGAACCGCTCTCCATCACAGGACGTGTCGCCCAGGCGGTGGGCATCGTGATCGAGGCCTCCGGACCCTTCACCTCCGTGGGCGAGGTCTGTGAGATTACCCGTGAGGGCGGGCATGGCGCCGTGATGGCGGAGGTCGTCGGCTTCCGTGAAGACCGGGTCTTGCTGATGCCGCTGGGTGACATGCAGGGCATTGGGCCTGGGAGCCGTGTGGTCATGAAAGGCCATGTCGCCTCAGTGGCGGTCGGACCGCAGATGCTGGGCCGTATTCTCGACGGACTCGGGCATCCGCTGGATGGATTGCCGCCGGTGCGGGCAGAGGCGCGCGTTCCTCTCCATGCGCAACCCCTCAATCCGTTGCATCGCGCCAGAATTACGCAACCGGTCGATCTCGGCATCCGGGCGATCAATGCCTTGCTGACCTGCGGTCAGGGCCAGAAGATCGGCGTGTTTGCCGGGTCGGGCGTGGGGAAAAGCGTGCTGCTCGGCATGATCAGCCGGTACACGCAGGCGGATGTCAGGGTCATCGCGCTGGTCGGCGAACGGGGACGTGAGGTGAAGGAATTTCTTGAGCGTGACCTCACGCCCGAAGCGAGGGCCCGTTCCGTCGTGATCGTGGCAACCTCGGACCAGGCTCCTCTGGTGCGCATTCGTGGAGCGCTCGTGGCCACGGCCATTGCGGAATACTTCCGCGATCGCGGCCAACATGTGTTGCTGATGATGGATTCCCTTTCTCGTTTGGCGTACAGCCAGCGGGAGGTGGGATTGGCCATTGGTGAACCGCCCACGACCAAAGGCTACACGCCCTCCGTATTTGCCCTGCTGCCGAAGCTGCTGGAGCGGGTGGGAACGGCTCAGCGCGGCGGCAGCATCACCGGGCTCTACACGGTGCTGGTGGACGGCGATGATCTCAATGACCCGGTCGCCGATGCGGTGCGATCCATTCTGGATGGGCATATCGTGTTATCGCGCGAGCTCGCCGCTCGAAACCACTTTCCGGCGATCGACATTCTGCACAGCACCAGCAGAGTGATGCGTGACATCGTGACTCCGGCTCACTATGCCGCGGCGCGGTTGGTCCTGGAACGCACGGCACTCTATCGGCGATCGGAAGATCTGATCACCCTGGGCGCCTATAAACCCGGTACGAGTAAGGAGTTGGATAAAGCGGTTGCGGCTCACGAAGACATCACGGGATTCCTTCGGCAGGAAATCCAGCAGCCGGTCGGATTCTCCCGCTCCATCGATGAAGTGCTGACCCTCGCGAAGAACATACAGTGAATCTTACGGTTCTTCATACCTATGCCTTGCAACTCGAAGGCGTCGCTCGGTTGGAACTGGCGGAACTTGCGCAGGCGTTGCGACAGGCAGGCGACCGCATTACGGCGCTCGATCTCCAAGCCGACAGGGATGCCGACCGCTACCTTCTCCAAATGCAGCAGGGAAGCACGGTCGATCTGGCGCAGACCCATTTCGAGGGGATGGACCGGATGATCGCCGTTCGAAAGGGAATGGAACAGGCTCAGACCGCGTTGCAGGCTCAATGGGCGGCCAAGCAGGATGAGTTGCTCGATGCGATGGGCTATCGAAAGAAACTGGACCTCCTTCGAACCAAAGCTGAACAGGAACATCGCCGGCGTCAGGATCGACAGGATCAGCAGCTTCTCGACGAACGGGCTTGGCGGCGCAGTCCATTGACGATGAAGGAACGGCCGTGATCACGATCGGTTCATCCGCCATTGCCGCCGGCGGGACGATGGCCGGCAGTCGGGTGATTCACTGGACGGCCGCGCTGGCGCTGGCTGCGCTTATGTGGGCGGGCACCGCTGCTGCCGTGGAAACGGCTCCCGATCCTTCCGGCCCTATGGAAGAAGCGCCGCAAACCGACGGCAAGACAGGCGCCGTTCAGGGACCTGCTACCAGCGTACCCCGCGAAATGTTCGAAATGCTGGAACAACGTAAACGAGTCTTGGATCAGCGTGAAGCGGCATTGCGAATAGCCGAAACCAATCTGGTGGAACTCAGAGCGGAGTTGGAAGCCATTGTGAGCCGCCACGAGCAGTTGGTGGAGGCTGAAAAGAAACGCAAGCAAGCGGCAGGCAAGGTCGCTCCGTCCGGAGCGTCCGACAAGTCCAAGGACTCGAAGAACGCCGGCGGCCCGCGCAACGTCAATCAGGCCCAACTGGCCAAAATTTATGAAACCATGCCGCCTGAAGAAGCCGCAGCTCGTTTGGAACGGATGGCGGAACGCAAAGCCATAGAAGTGCTGCGGCTGATCAAAGGCAAAACCGCCGGCGCCATTCTGGCCGAGGTCAAACCGGAGCGCGCGGCCCGTTTGACGGAACAATTGCTGACGACTCCTTAGACGCATCGATCGAGACTTTCATCACACGGCAGGTTTTGCCGTCCCTTCCTGCAAGAACTTCCTTCTCCCGATCCGTCGAGCGAGCCCTAGTCACGAAAATCGCCCTTTATGCGGGATTTTAATGCATTGGATGGATGGCACGGCCTTTGTAAAGGTGTTCCCTGGCTACTCACAGGACCAGGATACATATGGCGACCGACATGCAATCGATTCTGAACGAAATCCCAAGACAAGGGAGCCGCTCCACCTCGGAACTGCGAGATCGCCATGATGAAGCGCCGCGCACAGCGCCCTCCAAGCGCTTCGATGCGTGGCTCGGATCAGCAGAAGCCAGCCGGGCCGGCAAGGCCCAAGACAATCTGAATGTGCGGCACAAATCCGACTCACATGCTCGATCGAGCACCCATCCGAATCCCTCTTCAGGCAGCGAAAAGGATACGCGTGCCTCGGCCTCTGCAGCGCACGAACAGACAATGAGGGGAAGCGAAGGCACGGATCACCATACTGCTGAAGTCTCAGACGAGAATCAGAACGACAAGGTGGCCGACGATTCTCATGTCAAGTCACAAGAGGCGGCAGCGGCGCCGGCCGACATGCTCCTTGCCGGAATGTTCGCTCAGAGCCCACAGGGACCGGTTCAAGCCGATCAGCCATCCGAAAGCCAATCAAATAGTAACGACGTTGCGATAGGAGAGTTGCCATCCGTACAGACTGCGTCCACTGCTTCTGCGGATGCGAGCAGCTCAAGTTCTGATCGGACTGCCGCGGCGGTCGCATCGATCGTTGCGCAAGGACAGCCGGCTGCCGATAAGACAGTAGTTGCCGATGACAATCAGGTTGCCACAATCATTCAGGCCACTGACGGCTTCACGAACGAGGCCGGGATAATCGATGTGCCGCCGTCGACTGATTCGCAGGATCAGGCACATGCTGAAATCGAGGCCGGCGTGACGGACGGCGAACCTAAAAATGCCATGCTGGAAGCGAGCAGGACGAAGGCGGCTGCGATGGCGATGGAAGCAGGAGAGCTTGAGGCATCCTCTGTCGATCCAGCCGAAGCTCCGCCGGCCTTTGCCGACACCATGCAGTCCGGCCTTTCTTCCGAGGGGCAGAGCGCGTGGAATTCCGAACAATCCTCGGGACAGGAGCGGCAACAGTCTGCGGATCCAGGAAATGGAATCGACAGGTCCGATTTCAATGCCGCCCGGACCGACGACAGCATGCTCCGACAGCAGTTCATGGACCGGCTCACGGCAGTGAGTCAGCAGACTCCGCCCTCGAATGACAGTCTATCCGGGGGAAATGATCCGGGAACTGCGCCCATGCTTCATGCGGCGGAATCCGAACGGCTGACTGAACTTCGAGGCGCTTCTCCTTTTTCGCAGTCTGTCACGCTGGACCTGGATCCGCTGGACATGGGGCCGTTGCGGCTCCGCGTGACGATGACGGATCAGATCGTCCATGCGCACATCCGGACCGAGCATGGCGAGCTGGGGCAGGGGTTGCTGCAACAGGGGCCATCGCTGGAGGCGTCGCTTCGGACGACGGGCTTCGAAATGGGAATGTTACGGGTCACGGTGGATCAACAGCAGGGGCAGGGCGATCACGCCTGGGCATTCCAACAGCAACAGGGAAGACCAGCCCAGGCATCCGGACCACCTGCGACAGCGGGAGAAGAGGAACGGGCGGCAGGGACGGACCATGGATATCACAATAGCGGGCGGGTGAGTTTTTTTGCCTGATCGGAGGACCTATGGATATCAGCAAGCTGATCACACAGACGACGACCACGGATTCACAAAACACTAAGACCAGCGACGGCCCGAAGCCGCTGGGACAAGACGAGTTTCTCAAGCTGCTGATGACGCAGCTCCAGCATCAGGATCCAATGAAACCGATGGAGAATCAGGACTTCATCGCGCAAACGGCGCAATTCTCTCAGCTGGAACAAATGTCAAAGCTGGTCTCCTTGATGGAAAAGAGCGTGACCCTTCAGGAAGCCGCTCAGACAAAGGCCGGCGAGGACCAGAAATCCACAGCGACCTAAGCAGGACCCGGCGCGTCGCCCGGACAGGAATCGAGCCATGACAGTATCGGCAACAGGGAGGATCGGACCATGGGCATTTTGACATCAATGTTCACCGCAGTAACCGGCTTAAGCTCCTACGGCAACGCCATGGGCGTCATCGGCAACAACATCGCCAACATTGGAACAGCCGGCTTCAAATCCGGCCGGGCGACGTTTTCGGAATTGATCTCATCCAGCATGGCGGGTGGATCCGGTAGCGACCAAATCGGCCTCGGCGTGTACATGAACGATGTCCAGACGAACTTTTCTCAGGGGTCGATGACCACTACGGGCAATACATTCGATCTGGCCATCGATGGGAACGGGTTCTATCAATTGCGCGACAACGCGGGAACGAGCTTTTATTCCCGGGCCGGCCAATTCAAGGTGGATAATCTCGGGCAGGTCGTGGATGCCAGCGGCGCGTTGCTCCAAGGTTATCAGGCCGATACGAACGGTAACATTACCAGCACGGTCGGCGGCATCACTCTGTCGTCAAGCGCCGTGCCGCCACAGTCCACTACCAGCGCGACGTTTCTTGCCAATCTCGACGCGACCTCGACGGCGCCGACCGCGACGTTTGCCGCAACCGACGCCACATCGTATAACTTCTCGACCGGTGAGACCTTTTACGATTCACTCGGGGATGCTCATCAACTCCAACTCTACTTCCGCAAGACGGCCGCGAATGCTTGGGAACTCTATTCTCAAATCGACGGGGGAACCCCGGCCGCTCAAACCAGTCTGGCCTTTAATGCAAGCGGCGCATTGACGGCGGGTGGCACGCAGACGGTGAGCGCGGCGTTGACCAACGGGGCGACGACGCCGCAGTCGCTCTCGGTAGATCTGTCCGCGGTAACCCAGTTCGGATCACCGTCCGGCCTGATCAGTAAAACGCAAGACGGATATTCCTCCGGGACGCTGGACCGTATCAGCGTCGATAAACAGGGACAGGTCGTGGCGCAATTCACCAATGGCCTGACCAGGTCGCTCGCGCAAATCGTTCTCAATCGGTTTACGAATCCCGACGGGCTGGTCAATGCCGGTGAGAACCATTTCCTCGAAACGGTCGAATCCGGCGCGGCATTGGCCGGCGCGCCGACCGTCAATGGATTGGGCAGAATTCTATCGGGAACCGTGGAGCAATCAAACGTCGATCTCGGCAAGGAATTCGTGGACATGATCATTACCCAGCGCGCCTTCCAGGCCAACTCGAGAGCCATTACGACCAGCGACGAAATGTTGCAGGAACTCGTGAATCTCAAGCGGTAACGGTGGCCGTTCCGGCGCGCGATCGCGCGCGCCGGAATCCGGTCGGCAATTTCTGCCTGGCGTTCTCCTCTTTCAGACACATCATCCCCATCACGATCCACGTCAACATTCTGTCGGCGCCTGTGGAGTGCCGCGTCAGCCTGCTGACGACGAACGCGATCTCGGGAACCCTCTCGCGCCGCCGCCCTTGCGTGGCGGCGTGAAATCACAAGGTTTTCGCATGCTCTGCTGAACAAGCCGGATGATCCGGAGGATCGCGATCGGATCGTGCGTGGCATATGCATTGCACCACTGACGGGCTCGGCAACCATTGCGTGCAGGAGGTTCGTATGGCGGAAGCAGTTGAAGAAAAAGGGCCGACGGTTCCGGCCGGCATACCCATGAAGATGGTCATCATTCTGGTCGCCGGCACCCTGGTCATCGGATTGGGCGTCGCTTTTGCGATGTTCAAGATGCTGTCCGGACCGCACGGTGAAACCTCCGCAGCCGAAAGCCACGCGGAAAAACCGGGCGCGCAGAAGGATGGCGAATCCAAAGAAGGCGGACATGCCGGCACAGCCGCCACGGGCGCCATCGCCGACCTGGATCCCTTCATCGTCAATCTCGCCGATGCGCCGGAAGTCCGGTATCTCAAGGTCACGATGAAGCTGGAAGTGGACAGCGCCGGCGCCGTCGAAGACGTCAAGGCGCGCACCCCCCAGATACGCGACACGATTCTGGTGTTGCTCACCAGCTTGGATTCCGCCACCGCCCGCTCGCCTCAGGGCAAACATAAGCTGCGCGACGATGTGACACAGCGCATCAACGGCCTGCTGCCCAAGAAGTCGGTCAAGTCGGCGTACTTCACGGAATTCGTCATCCAGTAGCGCATCGCTCGATCCCCAAGCCCAAGGACGCCATGGACAAGATACTGTCGCAGGAAGAAATCGATGCCTTGATGGGTGGCGTGATGTCGGGGGAGGTCGACACGGAGCCGAAGGAGGAAGAGGATCCGAACGGCATCAAAGAGTACAGCCTCACCAACCAGGAACGCATCATTCGTGGGCGCATGCCCACGATGGAGATGATCAACGATCGCTTTACGCGCCAGCAATCACTTTCCTGGAGCAGCCTGTTGCGCGAAAAGATCGAATTCAGCGTCGTCGGCACGGAAATCCTCAAATTCGGAGATTTCATCCAAAAGGTGCCGGTGCCCTCGTCGTTCAACCTGTTCATGATGGAGCCGCTCCGCGGCAACGGCCTCTACATCATGGACGCGATGCTGGTCTATCTCATCGTGGACTTTTTCTTCGGCGGAAAGGCGCAAACGCACGTCAAACCGGAGGGGAGAGAGTTCACGCCGATCCAGGTTCGCTTGATCAAGAAGCTGGTCCAGCAAGCGCTCGTGGATCTGGAAAAGGCCTGGCAGGCGGTCATGCAAATGAAAATCGGCTACTGCCGGTCCGAGAGTAACCCGCAGTTCGCCATGGTCGTCACCACATCGGAGATCGTCGTGGTGGTCACCCTGCAAGTCCACCTCGGAGATATCTCACGCGAGATGTTCATCGCCTACCCCTATTCCATGCTGGAACCGATCAAGGAAAAGCTGTACTCGGGACTGTTTGCCGACAACGTGGAGCAGGACAGCAGCTGGGGCAGCCGTTTCAAGGACTCCCTGCAGGAATGTGACGTGGCGGTGACGGTGCAGTTGGGGACGGCCGGCATCTGTGTCGAAGACCTGCTGAACTTTTCGCCTGGCGATGTCTTGATGCTCGATCAACATCCCGGCGACCCGATGATTTGTCTGGTGGAGGGCGACCCCAAATTCCATGGTCAGCCCGGCGTGTTCAAGGGCAATCATGCCTGTCGCGTCACCAAGGTATTAACTTAGGTTCGAAACCGGGACCAAAGGAGATTCTCGCATGGGTAATGCCGACGCGACCGCACAGTCGGATCCTTCCAATCCCACCGACGATATGAGCTTGCAACCCACGTCGTTCCCTCAAGTCGACAACCAGGGCGCGGTGCCGGCCAACAAGAATATCGAGTTCGTGCTCGACATTCCGCTTCAAGTCACCGTGCAGATCGGCTCGACACGCATGTTGATTCGAGAATTGCTCCAGTTGGGCCAGGGATCCGTCATCGAACTCAACAAGCTGGCCGGTGAGCCGATGGAAGTGCTGGTCAACAGCAAATTGGTCGCTCGCGGCGAAGTCGTGGTGGTGAACGAAAAATTCGGCATTCGCCTCACGGATGTCGTAAGCCCGAACCAACGGATTCAGCAACTCGGGTAGCAGGAGCCGGAATGGTGATGACAGCCCTGAGTCGGCGAGAGGAATAAACGGTCCCGCATGGATCTTTGGGAAAGTATGGTTCGCATGGCGTCGGCTCTCGGAGTCGTGCTGGCGCTGATTCTGGCTCTGCTGGCGTTGGCGCGATCCACTGTCGGCCGACGCTTCCTTCCCGCTGGCGGAACGCCGTCGATCAAGATCCTGGGAAGCAGCCATCTTGGCTCGCGGAAGCAGATCATGCTCGTAGCCGTGGCGGGGGAAGTCCTGATACTCGGCACAACCGCCGCCGACATCGTCCTCCTCGGACATGTCACAGATCCTCAACAGGTGAATAGCCTCTTGTCCAGGTCTTCTTCCATTGTTCCTTCGTCCGTTATCCCCGCCGGCCGGTCGGACAGCAGCCAGGAGGCGGCCCCTGCGTCCCGCTGAAACTACGCGACAGGAGCTACCGCGAAAGGCGGCTTGGGGTCGTTTGCTCGGTGGCGCTCTCTGCCTCAGCCTGATCTATGCGCTTTTCAGCGCCTCCTTCGCCCAGGCGGAAGGCCCTTCTCTGACTATCGATCTCGGACCGGGCGGTACCAAACAGACGGCCGTGGTCCTCCAGATCCTGGCGCTGTTGACCGTTCTCTCCTTGGCGCCGGCCCTGTTCATCATGGTGACCTCGTTCACCCGGATGGTCATCGTTCTCTCCTTTCTCAGGCAAGCGCTGGGAACGCAGCAGGTACCGCCCAACCAGGTCCTCATCAGTCTGGCTCTGTTCCTCACCATGTTCGTCATGGCTCCGGTCGGACAAGCCGTCTACAAGGATGCCGTACAGCCGCTGCTGGCCGAGCAGATCGGGTACGACGAAGCCTGGAATCGAGGCATCCTGCCGATCCGAAGTTTCATGCTCAAGCAAATGCGCGATAAGGATCTCGAATTGTTTCTCGAACTGGCCCATTCCCCCAAGCCCGCGCAGGTGGAGCAGGTTCCGACCCATGTGATCATCCCGGCCTTTGT
>JAJFBJ010000024.1 GCA_020697375.1 Nitrospira sp.
CCGTGCATGATGACGCCATCACCTGTTTAACCTAGCGTGTGCTGCGTAATAGTCCTGTTACTACGTATACTTACTTTTTCATTGTTCGACATTTTCAGGTAATTCTGAGTCAGGAGAGCACACTATGGACGGAGTCAAACAAGGAAGTACTGCGACGACGGTTGGCATTATCAGCAGTAACTATCTTCTGCGGCTCGGCCTGGAAAAGATTGTGGAGGCCGAGGGGTGGATCCGGCTCATCGGCGATATCGCCGATACCATGAACATCGATGACATGATCGCGCGTCAACAGCCTCATCTTATGATCATCGACATGGAGATGGGGAGAGATGCCATAGAACTGATTCAAAAGATAAAAAGTTCCGCCCCTCATATCAAAATTCTTGTATTGAGCGGACTTCATGATACGGAATGTACCCGGCATGCATTTGGTTTTGGTATTGATGGCATAGTTCTGAAGATGCAACCGTCTGCCGTATTGATCGCGACGATCAAACATCTTGCTATCCCCGCGGGAGAGATCGCACAGTCCACCGGCAGTGGGGCAGGCTCGAGCATGATCCGAATCCCGGACGTTTCACCCCAAGTCGCTGTAAATCCTTGTCAGACGAAGTGGCCATGCACCTTAACTGAGCGGGAGCGCGAGGTCATCAGATTGATCAGCCAAGGGCTTTCGAATAAAGACATTGCCGAGCGCCTTTACATTTCGAGCATTACGGTCCGCCATCATCTCACCAACATCTTTGACAAACTCGGTGTCTCGAACCGCCAGAAGCTGCTCATCCGGGCGCATCAATATGGAATCGTAGAATTGACCGCCTCCGCCTAGCGCGCTCTCACTTGCCGGAGTCGCATGGATCGGCGAGAACCGCTCACAAGCACTCTATGCATGAGAATGCCTCAACATTCCTCCACGTCTACAACGTCAGCTTGAAAGTTAGGCGGTATTCTCGAGCCTGCCGGGAACTGACTCAGCGAAACTCTGAAAAGGTGGGCTTCGCTACATCCCTCAACCGACGAAGAATGGGAATGAAGAAGCGTCGGTTCGTAGCGACAGAATCGCGGGGCAGTGGCGGCAAATCTACCCAAGGCCCCACGTTCCAAGATCACGCACAAGCTCAGATTTAGTGGGACTGATTGATACTAACGGCTTACTTCAAGATAGGTCTCAGCCGCTGGAGGGGTTCACCGTCCCGGCTTCACAAGAACTACCGCGAATAATGTTGAGTCACGGCAGAGAGGAAGGATGCGTCGCAGCGAAGAAAGAAAACTGGAGCGGGCGATGGGATTTGAACCCACGACAACTTGCTTGGGAAGCAAGGACTCTACCACTGAGCTACGCCCGCCCATCAGTACAGAGGAGCCGAATCCTACGCCGGAGGCGTCGCCAAGTCAAGGCAACCGGCAGGAAACGGTTACGCCTTATATTCCGCCAAGGCGAACTTGCGGCGGCCGACTCGCATGCGAAGCGACACGCCGGCTGTCAGCATGACATTGGCGTTCGCATCGGTCAGTTTTTGTTCATCGATCTCCACCCCGCCCTGCACGATCAATCGCCGGGCCTCGCTCTTGCTCGGCACCAATCCGGTCTTCGCGATCAAATCGACCAGGCCGATCGATGGTGCGGTGGTATCCTTCACGTCGGACGGCGTGAGCACTACATGGGCATCCGGTCGCTCCGGAAACTCCCGTTCAGTAAACTTTTGACGAAACGCTGCTCGCACCTCAATCGCTGCAGACGAGCCGTGATATCGAGCTACGATCCCATGGGCCAGATTGAGCTTAGACTCCATCGGATGCTGGGTTTCCACCAGTGCCAGGTCATCCGTGGTCAGTAATTCGTAATATCGATGCATGAGCGCATCGCTGATGGACATGATTTTTCCGAACATATCGGCAGGCTGGTCTTCCAGCGCAATGTAATTGCCGAGGCTCTTGCTCATCTTTCGGACCCCGTCGGTTCCTTCCAATAGAGGCATGGTGATGACCACCTGCGGCTCCTGCCCATAGTCTCGCTGCAGGTCGCGCCCCATCAGGAGATTGAATTTCTGGTCCGTGCCGCCCAATTCGATATCGGCCTTTAATTCAACAGAATCATACCCCTGGATCAGGGGATACATGAACTCGTGGATGCTGATCGGCTTCTGCTCCGTGTAGCGCTTGTGAAAGTCCTCGCGTTCCAGCATGCGGGCCACATTATAGTGGGCTGCCAGTTCGATCAACTTGTCGGCCTTCAGGGCGCTCATCCATTGACTATTGAATCGCACCTCTGTCTTGAATAGCCCTTTTGTTAAATTCTTATCCAATATCTTAAAAATCTGCCGCTCGTAGGTCTTGGCGTTCTCCAGGACTTTTTCCTTCGAGAGCGCGACGCGTGTCGCGGACTGCCCCGTAGGATCCCCGATCATGCCGGTAAAGTCACCGATGAGAAAAATGACCTGATGTCCGAGTTCCTGAAAATGCCTGAGCTTGTGAATGAGAACCGTATGCCCGAGATGCAGGTCCGGCGCCGTGGGATCGAAACCCGCCTTCACGCGCAGCGGCCGTTGTTCCTTGATCGAACGGGCCAGTTTCGCTTCCAGTTCGTTTTGCTGAACGACTTCAACCGTTCCTCTAAGAATCAGGTCACATTGTTGAGATAAGGAAGTCACAGGGTGCCTTTATGTCTGGATACCGGCTTAGTGGTACTCACGCGCACATGAGACCGAAGTAGGTCGAACTTTTTGCGGCCGATCCCCTTCACCTGGCGAAGGTCTTCAATCTTGGCAAAGCGCCCGAGCGCTCGGCGTTGCTCAATGACCCGCAGCGCCAACTTCGGGCCGATACCGGGTAAGGCCTCCAGATCGGAGGCGGTGGCTTGATTGAGATCGACCTGGCGCGACCTGTCTTGATTTACCACAGGCGCATCATCGGACAGTTCACGGATCGCTGTAGGAACCCCCTTCTCAGCGAGGTCTGCGGCAGACACATCAGGGATCCCCCGTCGGCGATTCGATGTGTCGGTCCGATTATATACTGTCGGCGGACTATTCGTGAGCTGTTGCGTTGAGGTGGAAACCGGAATGGAGGCGGAGGCAGGAACCTGACGACTCGCCTCCTCCCTGGCAGGCGTGAGGGGACCCATCCACATCAAAGCTCCCAGCGTCCCCCCCAGCATGGCGAGCTTGATGAGGAGCGATCGCACCATGTCAGCATCGAACCAGGCGCCAGTGTGAGAGTGTTTCACGTGAGAGCCTGTCGGAATAATGGTTTTCAATGGATGCAGGCGGGCCGAGCCATTCATGTGTCCCGTTTCCGCGCCACATGAATAGCCCGGCCATCCACGTCCTCCATGGCTTCCATAAGCCCTTCCGCGAACGTCGGATGGGCGTGAATCATGTCGGCAACGCGGGAGACAGTGGCCCCAAGCTGCATGGCCAACGCTGCTTCATGGATGAGATCCGTCGCGTGAGCGCCCAGAATGTGGGCGCCAAGAATCCGATCGGTGTCTGCCTCGGCGATGATCTTCACCAGTCCTTGAGCATCTCCCGTCGCTTGAGCTTTCCCCAGGGCGCCGTAACGGAAACGTCCAATCTTGAGCGCCTGTTGAGGGTCCTTCCCGGCCGAAAGACAGCGATCGCGCGCCTGCTGTTCCGTCAGTCCCACCCGCCCGATTTCAGGTAACGTAAAAATCCCTGTCGGGATGACGTCATAATCAATCGCGCGGGGATGCCCAAGAAAATTCTCGACCGCCACCTTCCCTTGCGCCGACGCGACATGCGCCAGCATGGCCTTGCCGACTACATCTCCGATGGCATAGACACCGGATACGTTCGTTTCCATCCGATCATTCACCTGAATTTCTCCACGGGAGCCGATCTGCACAGCAGCCTTCTCCAGGCCGATGTTTTTCGAGTTGAATCCCCGGCCGACGGAAACCAAGACCTGTTCCACATTGAGCGACTGGCCGTCGCGCAGATGGGCGGTGACTGCCTCCGGCTGCCGGCTCACCTGCTCAACCGCGACGCCCGTATGAATCTCCACGCCTCGCTTCTTCAACTCGCGCTCCGTCATCTGGCTGATCTCTTCATCCTCCAATGGCAACAAGCGCGGCATGATCTCCACCATGGTCACCTGCGTGCCAAGTCCGCTGTAGAGTGAGGCGAACTCACAACCTTCTACTCCCCCGCCGACGATCAGGAGACTCCCCGGTATGCGGTCCAGATCCAGGGCCTGCTTGCTGGTGATGATCTGAGTTCCGTCAATAGGAAACAACGGCAGGTTCGGCCAGGAGGATCCGGTGGCAATAATCAAGCCGTCTGCCGTGATATTCGTTTCTGTGCCATCGGGCTTGGCAACGCGAATGGTACGGGCATCCAGCAATTCACCGGTACCTTGCACATGCTCGATTTTCCAGGTTTTGAACAGGATGGCGATGCCCTTGACCAGATTGGACACCACCTTATTTTTCCTGGCGACCATGGCGGCGGGATCATAGGCAATGGGACTATCGATCAGGATACCGAAATCGCGGGCTTTCTTAGCCTTGTCGCCTAATTCAACGACGGACAACAGCGCCTTGCTCGGGATGCATCCCCAATTCAAGCAGACGCCTCCGAGGGCCTGATGTTCGATCACGGTGACGCGTGCGCCTAATTGGGCCGCTCGAATCGCCGCCACGTAGCCGCCGGGGCCGGCGCCGAGAATTGCAAGGTGCTTCTGGGAAATCATTGATTCAGTGAATCATTGGCGAGTGGATCATGTTCACATGAACAACTGATGCAATGGTTCAATCTGTCAGTGCTTCTGCTTGCTCAAAAACTCTTCGTACTGCGCGGCAGTCATGAGCTGGTCCACTTCGTCCGGAGACGAAAGATCAATCACGGCCATCCATCCTTTGCCGTACGGATCGGAATTGACCGACTCGGGGTGATCCTTGAGATCGCTATTGATTTTGGCGATCGTGCCGCTGACTGGGGTATAGATGGTAGAGGTGGTTTTGGTGGATTCTACTTCACCGATCTGCTGGCCGGCTGTCACGTTGGCGCCTACCTTGGGAAGATCGATGAAGACGATGTCGCCCAAGGCATCCTGGGCGAAATGGCTGATGCCGATCGTCGCTTGCCGGCCCTCGACGCGGGTCCATTCGTGTTCCTGGTGGTAACGGAGATTAGACGGTATCATGACACTCCTCTTACATAGGTCGCTGAAACCCCTTCCCACCGGCGTTCTCAGCCAGCCAGTCTCCTCACCGTACCAAACAGCAGTACGCCTCGGAGACTGGCTGGCCTGCGGCCTTGCTGGAAATGCGTTTGAGCGACCTAGTTGATAAGAAAGACCTATGAGAATTATGGCACCGCCGGATCGTAAAAGTTGCCGGTAGCTTTGTCAAGGAACCGCCTCGGTGGAGACCGGCACGAATATCAGGTGCCGTATATCGGGCGTACGCAGCTCATCGGCCTGCTGTGCCAACCCCGTGAACATGCCGGTTCCATGCTCAGCCGGAGTGCGAAGCAGCACCCATCCTTGCGGCAATGTTTGCGGTTCGCCTTTTGCCGATTGGATGACCTCGCGGCTCCAACCTTTGTACGAGCCGGCGAACGACCGGACATCCGAGGCCTCGCGGGAAATTCCGCCTAACAAAAGGTCAAATCCACGGCGACGCGCCTCTGCGGCATCTTCTCCATAGTTCACCAGGGCGGAAGCCGGATTTGACAAGGCCTCCGGATGGACTTCGAGAACCAGCCGCACACGAGGAAATGCCTTCTGTAGAAATGTTCTGAACCGGGCGAGCACATCAAGCTCCTGGCGCGACTTCCATCCCACCCAACGCCACAGCGTTTTGTCAGAGACGGGAGCCGCCGCGTCCGGACGAATCACCATTCGATTTCTCAGGGCCTGCGCCACCTCGGACGAGGGTTGATGGAAATAGGTTTCGAATTGGCGCAACAAGCCATCGGTCACCTCATACGCGAAGCTATTCTCCGCCCGCGCGCGGAACACCATTCCGTCGATTCCACTCTTCGAGAGATCCATCAACAACTGCGCAAGCGACGACTGAAGCCGGGAGGAAAATAAATCCAACTGCGTCCAGGGATGAACCTTGCGCCTCGTCGGATCGTAGAGGAGCATGTGAGAATCCGGGCGCCGATCAGACAGGGGCGCATGAAACAGATCGATGACGGCGTAGACCGAAAGGCCCAGTTCATGGGCTTGCGGCACAATGACGCTGAACCAATCCGTGAGAACCGGCGCCTGGGACGTGGAAAATAAAGCGCCAACCGGCGGGCTCGGCGATAGGTCGGCTGAAGCAGATCCGACCGGGATCAGCGGCCGGGTGAACGATGAGTTCGGGCTCGCGTCCAATAGGATGGCGCTGATTCCCTGCGCGCTCAATCGCCGCATCCAGGATTCGACGTGAGAAATAGGCGGCAGGCGGCTGAAAGACACATACATGGCCGTATGGCCTGACCTCGCGGCGGATGGCAAGGCGGGTTGTTTGCGCAAGGCTTCTATGCGGTGCAGGGCACGGTCGGCATAGGAACTCAATGTGGAAGCAGCCGCCCCGTCAGGCCCGGCCAATGTCCGGTATTCCTTTACCGCCGCCTCCACTTCCCCCATCTGTTCATACGACTGTCCCAGGTCCCAATGGGCTTCCATGGCTCGACGGGACTTGGGATACGTCCTGAGATACCGTTCGTAAAGATGGATTGCGACAGAATACCGGCCGTCGGAGAATGCGGTGGAGGCCTGGTACCACAGGCTGGTCTCGGCTTCGATCGCCGGGCTGTCGATTGCTCGTGCGGCCGGCGCAGGCAGTGCAACGGTGCAGCCGGTGAAAATCAGCGCGATAACGGCAAGAAAACAAACGCCGGCCCGACAACCAGGCAGAAGCCATTGAACCGCGGGCCCGTAAGGGATGTCCTCGCTCAACGAGTCCTTACCCAACCAGCTCCATTTCAGGAAAGAAATACCCGATTTCAAACTTGGCCGTGTCCGGAGCATCCGAGCCGTGGACGGCGTTGAATTCGATATTCGCGCCATGCGCCGCACGAATGGTGCCGTTCTCGGCCTTGGCGGGATCGGTTGCTCCCATGATCTCGCGGTTGATCTTGATCGCATTGTCACCCTGCAACACCAGCACGACGCAGGGCCCCGACGACATGAAGGAGCAAAGACTGTCGAAGAAGGGACGCGCCTTGTGCACCGCGTAGAACCCCTGGGCCGTCGCTTTCGAAAGATGCAACTGCCGCATGGCGATCGGTCTCAGTCCGGCCTTTTCGTAACGATTGATAATGTCGCCGATGGCGTTCTTCTTCACGGCGTCCGGTTTGATGATCGCAAGGGTTCGTTCACTCATGGATCGACGGGCTCCTTCAGCTAGAAAAGATCAGATTCATCGCGTTAAAAAAATCCAGCGACATTATAAAGAAGCAGCGGAAGTCGTGGCAAGATAAAGGATTGCCGGAAATGACGGAATGTCCGATCCATGCATGCTTAACAGCCCTGTGATGGTTGCGATGGCACGAAAAAACGTTTTGAGCATCAGGCTATGAACGGAATGCGTTGAAAAGGTCGGCCGGCTTGAACAGACCCCGCTCCGTGATAATGCCTGTAATGAGATCGGCGGGCGTCACATCGAAGGCGGGATTGAATACCTCGACGCCATCTGGGGCGACCGGATGACTGCCGTGAATCGCGGTGACCTCAAAGGAATGGCGCTGCTCTATGGGGATATCGGCGCCGGTCTTGGTGTTGAGATCGATAGTGGAGTATGGAGCGGCTACATAGAATGGAATCCCATGTGCCCTTGCCAGCACAGCCACCGAGTAAGTTCCGATTTTATTTGCGACATCGCCGTTCGCCGCAATCCGATCCGCCCCGACGACACAAATCTGGATTTTACCTTGCCGCATCAATGAGCCGGCCATGTTGTCCGTAATCAGCGTGACGGGAATCTTGTCCTGCATCAATTCCCAGGCCGTGAGGCGCGCCCCCTGCAACACAGGCCTGGTTTCATCCGCGATGACGCGAATCTGTTTCCCCTGCTCCCAGGCTGCCCGCACCACACCCAGCGCAGTCCCGTATCCGGCCGTCGCCAGCGCACCAGCGTTGCAATGGGTCAGGATAGTCTCGCCGCTCCGGATTAACTCCGCGCCATGCATTCCCATAGCCTTACAGAGCGCAATATCTTCATCAAGAATCGCTTGAGATTCATTGATCAGTGCTGCCTGGATCACAGCCAGAGGCTGACCGCGGAGAACCGACAATTTCTGTTTCATCCTGCCGATAGCCCAGAACAGATTCACAGCGGTCGGTCTGGATGCGGCCAAGTGGTCACAGATTTCTTCGACCGCTGCCACGAATGCATCATAATCCGGCGTCTTCAACGAAGCAGCGCCCAACGCGATGCCCATGGCGGCCGTCACACCGATGGCCGGGGCTCCACGGACTTTCAACTCGCGGATAGCCTGAGCCACGGCGCGATAATCACGGCAATCCAGGAACTCGACGCTGGTGGGAAGCCGGCTTTGATCCAGCAGACGAACAGCCCCGTCTTTCCATTCGACAGTGGGCACCATGTGCGTTCTCCGTTGTGAATGACGAAAAGACTCTACCGCCTCACTGACCACCCTGAGATAGAAACATCATGGCGATGAAACAGATTGTCGATCAAGCGAAGCAGCGAGAACAAGACCGGATGTGGCTTCCACGACCTCACTGAAGTTCATCACATGCGATCTGCGCGACCTGCTTGATCTCCTCTTCTGTCAGGGACGGATGAATCGGCAGCGAAATGGCCGCGCCATCTGCTTCATCGCTCGCGGGGAAATCAGACAATTCCAGATAGCGATGCAGGGGACGGAACACCGGCTTGCGGCACTGCACGCCTCGATGCATCATGCGCGAGAGGTAGGCAGTGAGTTCCTCCGGCGACTGCAGTCCTTTCGGAACGCGCACCACGAAGCGGTAGTAACAATGAGTGCGGCCGGAAGGGACGGACGGCACATTGAAGAGTTCCGCGGGCAGGTGTTCCCGATAGACCACAGCCAATGCGGCTCTCCGTTCGAGAAACGTTCCCAGCTTATTGAGTTGCGAGAGCCCCATCGCCGCTTGCAGATCCGTCATCTTGCAATTGAAGGAGGCGGCGTTAAGCGACGGCGCCTGGTCGTATTCCCGGAGCGCGCGCACCCGTTCGAGAAGGTCCGCATCATTTGAAAGCACCATTCCTCCCTCTCCGGTACAGAGCAGTTTGGTGGCATAGAATGAGCAGACCGTCAGCTGTCCGACTGTACCGACAGCACGTCCCCGATCCGTAACGCCCAACGTCTGGGCGCAATCTTCGATCAGGGGAATGCCGAGGGGTTCCAACGCCGCCAGATCAGCCGGCAATCCGAACATGTGCGGGACGATGATGGCGCGAGTGCGAGACGTACGGGCTTTACGAACCCTTTGAGGATCCAGATTGTAGGTATCCGGCTCGATGTCCACGATCCTGGCCTGTGCGCCGACACGCTGGACCGCCAGCCAGGGAGCCGAACAGACATAACTGGGAATGATGACATTGTCACCATGTCCGATATTGAGAGCGCGCAAGGCCAGCTCCAAGGCGACCGTGCCCGAACTCACGGCGACAGCGCCTTGCACACCGATGTAGGCCGCCATGCCGCGCTCGAACTGCCCGACGGCAGGACCCTGAGCAATCCTCCCGGAGCGCAGCGTTTCGGTGATGGCACGGATGTCCTCTTCTTCCAGAGACGGACGGGAATGGGGAATCATCATCGCGTCACCTCAGCAAACATTAGCTTGGCGCCATCCCGGACATGTTCGGCAACCGGAGTCTCGATTACTCCGACAAAAACCGATTTCGGCTCATCATGCCCGCCGAATGTCCCTGTACTGTCCCATGCCTTTTAGTGCCGGCATCAGTTCCGCTCCTTCAGCATTTTCGTTGAACCATCAAGACGCCCGCCCGCTATGTCGAGATGTCAGTGGATGAATACAATGCAACATTGAGAAGGTATGGTGCAACAATGGTAGAGCATTGGGAAACGATATATAACCATAGCCCGGCGATCGAGCCATTGGACAATTGACAACCTGTCGCGGAAGGAAAGCACGCCGATCAGTTCCAATTCCAGCGACGCCACAAGCGGCGGAAGTTATCACGCTCGATCGCCCACATATTCTGACCGGAGTTCACCGGATGAAGCATCCAGTCTCTCGTGCTATGGACGGAGAGACGCTGTTGCCGCAAATCGAGATCAACCCAGACAGCCCCATCCTGATCGGTTCTCAACACCTGTGTTCCGGTTGACCGGTAGGCTGCCAGGACATCAGCCGCCGGATGGCCATAGGGATTACGCCTTCCGGCTGACACCACTGCGATATCAGGACGAATCGTATCGAGCCAGTTGTGCTCCAGTGAACTTCGGGCCCCATGGTGGGGAACCTTCAACAAGGCCACGTGGGCGAACATGCCGGATCGGGTCAGACGTGCCAAGGCCTCGCGTTCCAGGTCGCCGGTGAATAACATGCGCCGGCCCATGCAATGGAGTTCGGTCACGACCGACAAATTGTTGAGCGACTCGTTCTTTGCCGCAGCCGGAGTTCCGCGAGGCGCCCTGGGATTCAAGATGGACATGCGGCAGCCTTCTCCTGCTGAAATAAATTGTCCTTCAACCGCCACCGTTGTCTGGAGATGCCGCAGTGTGAGAGCCGCCTCGATCTTGCGCCAAAAGTCTTCCGTCCTTGTCACGCCGTTGGTCCAGAACTTTTCGACTTCAAAATGCGCCAGGATCCAGGCCAGCCCACCTACATGGTCCAATTGCGGATGCGTGCCGATGACATGGTCGATCCTTCTAATCCCGCGGTTCCAGAGAAATGGAGCGACCACGCTCCGCCCCATATCGAAACGCTCATAGGTCGCTCCCCCATCGATGAGCATCACTGTCCCGGATGGTAATTCAATGACCGTGCTATCTCCCTGCCCTACGTCGAGGAATGTCACACGAGCCTGTTCATCCTTACTGAATGGACGCGGGGACCACAGCCACCAGGCCATGATGCAAAGAATTCCCATCATCAACGCACTTTTCAGCAGCGGAGTAGCATGGGTAGGCGCACCCGTTACCAATGCCCAGCCGAGAAGGTAAAACAGCACTATCATGGGAAGGGTCGGAGCAGCGACAAACCATTCTCCGCCCGGCAGGCCGGCCAGGGCATGCGTCGCGGAAATCAGCCCCTGTCCCAGTGAGTCGATGAGAGCGGCGCCCGAAAGTGTACTGTCGCGCGTTACGATGACCCAGACGACCGATAGCAGACTGATGGGCAACAAAACAAAGCCGACATAGGGCACGACGAGCAGATTCACGAACAGACCCAGCCACGAAATTTGATTGAAGTACAGCGCGACCAACGGCAACGTCGCCAGAGAGACCAGCGCGGTGAGGCGAACGGACTGCCCCATCCAATAGACCGTCCGTCCGATGGCGGATAATTCCTGCTCGTCCGGTTCGACCCTCCGCCTGTCCCGTTCAATCGCCAATGCCAGCACCAACACGGATACATACGAGAGTTCGAATGAAATGTCATACAGGGCAGGTGGATGGGCGAAGAGTGTCATGCCCGCGGCTGCAGCGAGGGCATGAAGGATATAGTGTGGCGCACCAAGCCATACCGTCCATAAAGCCACGGTGATCATGATGAATGAGCGGATCGTCGCGGTTTCCGCCCCGGCCAGCAACGTATAGGCTGCCACCGGAAAGAGGCTCAGGATGGCCGCCAGCCGCGTGGCGGTCAGCCATCGTGAGAGGCTCAGCAACCACATGGCGGGAAGCAAGAGGCATAATTTTCTGACCACGGCGAACGACAACAGCGCAATGAGGCCGAGATGCGATCCCGAAATGGAGAGAATATGCACGGTCCCCGTCGTCATGAACCACTCGCGGACTTCCGGCGCGAGATAGCCTTGCTCTCCGATGGTCAGGCTGAGAAACAAACCACGGCTTGGTTGAGGGATCGATTCGGCGCCGGACCTGACCCATGCGCGCCATGCCTCGATCCTTTGTGTGAACGAGTGGAAAACCCTCTCCTGATCAGGCGACAGCACCTCGATGGCGCCGGAACCTGATACCGATCCGACTGCATCCACGTCCTGGGCCTCCAGGTGTGCCGCATAGTCAAACCCTCTCGGATTCACAGTTCCCAATGGCTCATGCAGGCGGGTGCGCGTGCGAATCCGCAAGCCACGACGAAGATCGCGATCGGGATTACGCCACGTCAGACGCAACTGTAACGGTGTCTCCAGCGCCGTATCATCGATGACGGCGACCTTTACCAGGGCCGTCAACCGCTCCGGCGCATGATGAACGGATTCGACGATCGTTCCTTCAAGTCGGACGGGAAAAGTTCCTGCCGCCGCCGGCAGCGGAACATGGGGGGAGAACCAGGCGAACAGAGTCCAATAGAGGCATCCACCGAGGAGACAGGCCAGGAGCGTCAGACTTTGCCGAAGCGATACCGCTCCCTGTGTTTCCAGAAAAGTCAGGACGCCGGCTGCGGCAATCAGTATGACCGCGATGGTGAACGGGAAATAAGACAGGCAAGAACCGAAGAGGAGTCCGGCTATGAAGGTGATCGTAAGGGACGGCAGCATCCTCGTCTGCGTGAAAGCCGGCGCTATCCGATACGGGCGCGAACGACATCGGCAAGGTGATCAGCCACCTCCCGGATGGTGGAATCTCGTTCGCCTTCGACCATAATCCGCAACAGCGCTTCGGTGCCAGAATAGCGCACTAGCACGCGGCCGCTTCCGTTGAGCGTGGCTTCTGCGGTCATGATGGCCTGCTGAATATCGGGAATTTGATTGAGATCGGGTTTATGTTTCACCCGTATGTTCAGAAGGATCTGAGGGACGGCGGTCATCGCTTTTGCAAGTTCAGAGAGAGGTTTGCCGCTACGCTTCATCAGCGAGAGGATTTGCAACGCGGAGATCAAACCGTCGCCCGTCGTATTGTGATCGAGAAAGATAAAGTGCCCTGACTGTTCTCCGCCGAAATTATATCCGTCGGCCAGCATTCGTTCCATTAGGTATCGGTCCCCCACGGGGGTTCGCATCAATTGAATTCCGGCCTTGTTCATGGCGAGTTCCAAGCCGAAATTACTCATGACGGTGCCGACGACCGTCTTCTTTGCCAACTGGCGCTGAGCCTGCAGATCCAGGCTCAGCGCCGCCATGACATGGTCGCCATCGACGATCTTTCCCTGTTCGCAAACGAAAATGGCGCGATCGGCATCGCCGTCCAAAGCCACACCGAGATCTGCCTCGCTTCGCCGGACCGTCTCCTGCAATTGTTCCGGATGCACCGCCCCGCAGCCGTCGTTGATGTTCATGCCGTCCGGCTTGCCGCCGATGATTTCAATCGTGGCTCCGAGCTCACGGAGCACGGAAGGGGCGACTTTGTAGGCCGCACCATTGGCACAGTCCACCACCAGCTTGATGCCCTGAAAATCGAGATCTTTGGGAAGCGACCGTTTGACGAATTCTATGTAACGTCCTTCTGCATCGTCGATGCGATACGCCTTTCCGATCGCGTCGGCCGTCGGGCGAAGGTGTTTGATTTCGTCGGAGATGATCAGCTGCTCGATGCGCGCCTCGACCTCATCAGGCAGCTTGAATCCCTGGCTGGAAAAAAATTTGATGCCGTTATCCTGATAGGGATTGTGCGACGCAGAAATCACCACCCCAGCATCTGCCCTCAGACTGCGTGTAAGAAATGCAATAGCCGGGGTCGGCATGGGACCGACGAGCAGGACATCGACGCCCATGGAGCAGATGCCCGAGATCAATGCCGATTCCAGCATGTATCCCGATAGGCGCGTGTCCTTTCCGATGACCACCTGATGGCGGCCGGCACGCCGCATAAAAATATGGGCGGCGGCGCGTCCGAGTTGCATCGCTGTTTCGCTGGTCATTGGTTCGAGGTTTGCCACGCCCCGAACGCCGTCCGTACCGAACAATTTACGCATGTGATCCCCGTTAACTAGAACGCGCGTGACGCACGATGGCTGACACCACGGAAGCTGTCTCCCGCATGGCCCGGACCTCGTGCACCCGAATGATTTGAGCCCCTTTCAGCACGGCGACCGCGACGGCGCCGGCAGTGCCGTAGACCCGTTCGTGAACCGGCTGCTGTACCAGATGACCGATGAATTGTTTTCGGGATACTCCGGCCAACACCGGAAAGCCAAGGTGGGTCAGCATGTGAAATTCAGCGAGCAGTTGCAGATTATGTTCCCGGAGCTTACCAAAACCGAAGCCAGGGTCAAGAATGATCTGACTTCCACGGATGCCGTGGTCGATGGCTACCTGGACCTGTTCGCGGAAAAACGCGGTGATGTCCGCGACCACATTCTCGTAATGAGGCCTGTGCTGCATGGTCTGCGGCGTTCCCTGCATGTGCATCAATACCACTGCGGCTCCGCTTTCTGCGATCAGTGACGGCATCGAGGAATCGCCGCGCATGGCGGTGATGTCGTTGATAATGGTCGCGCCGGCCTGAATGGCACGGCGAGCTACGGCAGCCTTCGTCGTATCGACTGAAATCGGAATCGCAACCGCTTCGTGAACCGCTTCCAACACAGGAATGAGACGCCGTATCTCTTCGGCCTCTTCAATGGGTCGAGCGCCAGGCCTGGACGATTCTGCCCCGATATCAATGATATCAGCGCCTTCGGCAGCCATCTGTCGGGCATGGCTCAATGCCTGATCGACGGTGCGATAGGCTCCACCGTCTGAAAAGGAATCAGGGGTGACGTTCAAAATTCCCATCACCAGTGGACCAGATTCAAAACGAAAGGTATACGGCCCCGCAGTCAAGTAAGGAGGTCGAAAGGGAATCGCGGTGGTCACGGTCAAGGGTAATCCCTCGGCGGAGAAATATTGAGGAAGACACTACGAAACGAGTTGAACGATTAGGGTGGGTAAATAGATCGGTGACGGGCCTGAATAAGATCTTCTTACAATTTTACCGCATGGAGTCCGCACGAACATTCCCTCGCAGGGACCTCAAGTATGACCATGCGTTACAAAGAATCGTGCCTCAGGCGGGAACCGTTTGCGATGAAGATCCCTGAATTAAGATTTGATCGATCTCAAGTGCATCGAGCACTTCCTTTTCCAACAACGCTTCTGCCAGAGCCTTGAGGGTGGTCATATTGTCCGTCAGGATACGCTTGGCTCGTTCATAATTTTCAGTGACCAAACGTCTGATTTCATGATCGATTTCCAGCGCAACCTGCTCACTGAAATCACGTTTGGTCGCGATCTCTCGGCCAAGAAAAATTTCCTCTTCTTTCCTGCCGAACGTCAGAGGGCCTAACTTTTCACTCATGCCCCACTCGCACACCATCTTCCTCGCAAGGTCGGTAGCCCGATCCAGATCGTTTCCTGCTCCAGTCGTGACGTTGTGAAGAACAAGCTCTTCAGCCACTCTTCCGCCCATGAGAATCGCAAGGTTATTGTAAAGAAAATCCTTCGAATAATTGTGACGATCATCCGTCGGGAGTTGCATGGTCACACCAAGCGCTCGGCCACGGGGAATAATCGTCACTTTATGGACGGGGTCGGTTCCGGGCAACAGCTTCGCCATAAGAGCATGACCGGCTTCATGATAGGCCGTCGTGCGCTTTTCCTCATCGCTCAGAACCATACTTTTGCGCTCCGCTCCCATCAAGACTTTGTCCTTGGCCATTTCAAAGTCGATCAGCTCTACCTCTTTTTTGTTCTGGCGGGCAGCCCAGAGCGCGGCTTCATTCACTAAATTCTCAAGATCGGCGCCGGAGAAACCCGGGGTACCACGGGCAATCTTTTCAAGTTCGACATCCGTAGAGAGCGGAACTTTCTTAGTGTGAACTTTCAGAATTTCCGAACGGCCACGCAGATCCGGACGATTGACCACCACTTGCCGATCGAAACGCCCGGGTCGCAACAGCGCGGGGTCCAGGACGTCAGGCCTGTTCGTAGCGGCAATCAAAATGACGCCTTCGGTCGTATCGAACCCATCCATCTCGACGAGCAATTGGTTCAGCGTCTGCTCCCGCTCATCATGTCCGCCACCTAAACCGGCGCCACGGAGGCGACCCACGGCATCGATTTCGTCGATGAAGATGATACAGGGGGCGTGCTTTTTGCCCTGCTCGAACAGGTCTCGCACTCTCGAGGCACCTACGCCGACAAACATTTCGACAAAGTCAGAACCGCTGATGCTGAAAAATGGAACCCCCGCTTCCCCCGCGATGGCTTTGGCGAGAAGAGTCTTCCCCGTGCCGGGAGGGCCGACGATGAGCACGCCTTTGGGAATACGCCCGCCGAGTTTTTGAAATTTTCTCGGGTCTTTCAGAAACTCAATGATTTCCAGGACTTCTTCCTTGGCTTCTTCGATGCCTGCAACATCGTTGAAGGTGACCTTCTTGCGCTCTTCGGTCAGCATCCTGGCGCGACTCTTTCCAAACGACAGCGCTTTGTTGCCACCGATTTGCATCTGTCGCATAAGAAAGAACCAGAGGCCGAGGAAAAGTATGAAGGGTCCCCAGGTCACCAGGAAGGTGATGTACCACGGACTCTCGTCAGGTGGCCTGGCTTCAATCTGGACATCCTTCTCACGCAACAGTTTAACCAGCTCAGGATATTCGGCCGTATAGGTCCGGATCCGGCTTTGATCTTTCAAAATGGCGCTGATGTGATTGGCCTTGATCGTCACCTTCATGACCTCGCCCTTGTCCAGCTTGGCCATGAAATCGCTGAATATGACTTCATCTTCAGGCGCGTGGGTCGGCACACTAAACAGATTGAACAACAAAATCATGAACAGGCCGACCACGACCCAGAACAAAAGATTCTTTACCCGTGAATTCATCCACCTCTCCTTTGAGGACTTTAGGCAGACCGCGCAATGCGATAACTCTGCAGGATGTTACCATAACTTTTGCAGGGGTAACAACCTCTCAAGCAGACTCTTGCTCCAGTTCATCCGCTTGATCGAGGGCAGCTAAGTATGGAAGGTTCCGGTACTTCTGCCGGTAATCGAGTCCGTAGCCGACCACGAATTTATTCGGAATCTTAAATCCCACATATTCCAGGTGCACGTCGACAGTCCGACGCTCTGGCTTGCTCAAGAGCGTGCACACATTCAATGAGCGTGGTTTTCGCTTGGAAAGAGTCTTAAGGAGATAGCTAATGGTCAATCCCGAATCCACGATATCCTCTACCAACAAGACATCCTTGCCGGCCACGGGCTCCGTCAGATCCGACACCAGTTTGACCTTGCCGGTACTTTTTTTACCGGAGCCATAGCTGGTCACCACGATAAATTCCACCCGCATTGGAATCCGGATCGCCCGCGCCAGGTCGGCATAGAACGCATAGGCTCCTTTGAGCACTCCGACGAGTACCAGGTCTTTTCCTGCATAGTCGGAAGCAATTTGCCTGCCGAGTTCACGGATTCGAGTCCGCATCTGTTCTTGCGTCACGATGGGACGACCAAAAATGCGTTCCATTACCAGAACACTCCTTTCCCTGCAAAGGGTACGTGACACGGGCGGCGATAAACCGGGTTGTCGAGGGAGTGGCCGCGAATCGAGCATCCGCTCGCTGTCCGACAATCCAGGCGATGCTATCGCGGGAGAGCATCAACGGTATCTGTTCTCGGACGGAGCGGCCTAGTTTCGCATCTGTGAAGTAATCTTGCAATTTCTTTCGCCGCCCCGCCATGCCGGCGGGACAAAACCAATCGCCTGCTTGCCACGTTCGGATCTTCAAGGGAAGCGACAGTTCTCCCGCATCGAAGAGGGCGACGGTGGAAGACGGATCTTGCAGAATCGCCAGCCCCATTTCAGTCGTCACAGATTGGATATGAATGACCTCTCCCGTCGGATACCACGAACCAGTCCATGGGAGGCAGGAGACTGTCAAATTCTCCGCGCGTCGATTCGATGCGTCGAATTCCGATCCACCGGCCGGACTTATGACCGGACGGAGCGAAGGCGCAGTGGTCAACCGCAGTTGATTTGGTTCGCTGGCGATTTTTACCGGTCCGATGTTCCAGACTCCTCCTGATCGCGGAGAAGCCAGAGACCTCAATAACGACATGAGCTGATCGCTTCGCGGCACCCTGAGTAACGGAGTCAATTCCTGTATGGCTCGCCGAAGCATCCGGCGTTGCAACGCAGCCGGTTGCTCGAGCAGCGCTGCACGGTCCAAAACCATGATCGCCTCGTCGCGAAATCGAACGATCCGCATGAGACGCCGTGCCGCCAAGGAGCTTAGAAGCCGGTCGTCTTCCCGAAGAATGTCGGCTTGCCGAGCCAACATCCGGACCGCAGCGGGAGCCAGGTCTTCGATAACGGGAAGCAGTTCATGGCGGACGCGATTACGAAGGTAGACGGGCTTGGCATTGCTTGAGTCCGTTCGATACGACAACCCCGCTGCCCCCAGGTAGGACAGGATCTCCTGGCGCGCGATACTCAGCAAAGGCCGGATGAAAAGACGCTTCCGGATATGCGGCATGCCGCCCAATCCGCGCAAGCCGGCCCCTCGTAGCATCCGCAACAGCACGGTTTCTGCCTGATCGTCCGCATTATGTCCAAGGGCTACCCGTTCCGCGCCAAGTTCACCGGCAAGCTCACGAAACAGTCGATAGCGGGATTCCCTGGCACGCGCCTGGAGGGAACTGGATGCTCCGGCCTCACGTCGGTCGGCGGTGAGCAGCTTGATCAGACAGGGAACCTCAAGCCGGCGACAGAGCGCCGTGACAAACGAGGCATCGTCGTCAGACTCGACGCCCCTGAGGCCATAGTTGCAATGCACCACCGTGAGCGAAAGGGCCCACCGGGGAGCAAGATCATGCAGAATTGAAAGTAGCGCGACGGAATCCGGTCCGCCGGACACAGCCACAAGGACTTTCTGTCCCGGTTCCAGCAACCCTTGCACACGAATGGCTTGAGCCACCTGCTTATGAAGCGGGTGATGGGAATCTCTCGAAAAGACCGTCATGATTCATGACCGAGGCAGCGTGCTGGAGAGAGATACGTGCGCCGCCGCCTCGTGAAGCTGCGCACGAGCCGCTTCTACATCCAGCGTGATTTGACGGGTCAGGTCCACTGGTGATTCAAAGGTTTGATCCTCGCGGACAAAACCGATGAGCTGCACTCGAATTGATTCTCCATAGAGCTCAAGCCGATTGTCGAGGATCGATACTTCCATCAAGCGTTCACCCGCGCCGAACGTGGGACTGGTACCGATATACACGACAGAATCGAAGCAGGTCTCATTCCAGATGGTTCGCGCAGCATAGACGCCATCAGGCGGAATGACGCGCCCCATGGGAAGGCGAACGTTAGCGGTCGGCCAGCCAAGCTGGGTCCCGCGCTGGGCTCCCGGAACGACCGTCCCGTCGATGCTATAGGGTCGTCCAAGAAACCGGATGGCTTTTCGCAACTCGCCCGCCTGAATCATCTGACGAATGCGCGTGGAGCTTACCACCTCGCCATCGATGGTCACGGGAGGCATGGGATGGACGCGGAACCCGAGTTGGGCGCCGAATTCGAGTAGATCCGTAATGCGGCCGGCGCGGCCCTTTCCAAATGCAAAATGTTCTCCGATAAACAATTCCCGCGTACCGATGCCATCACACAACACCTGCCTTGCAAACTGTGCCGGACTCAATTCGGCAAAGGCCCGAGTAAACTCGAGAAAGACTACTTCATCGATACCTGCTGCTTCGAAGAGGGCAAGCTTTTCTTCCGGCGTCGTCAGGAACTTGAGATTGACCTGCGGGGCGAGAATTTTGACCGGGTGCGGATCGAAGGTCAGCACCAATGCCGTGCCGGCTTTTCGCCTGGCCGCCTCCACCACTCGTTGCAGGAGGGATCGGTGCCCGCAGTGATGGCCGTCGAAATTGCCGATAGTCACCACCGAATAGGGCCTGGGCGCCGAGGTGAACCCGCGATAAATTTTCATGCCGGTCGGGACTGCAAAAATGTGGCGGCCTCTTTGGCAAAATAGGTCAGGATCATATCGGCCCCGGCGCGTTTGATCGAGAGGAGCGACTCCTGCCTGGCACGGGATTCGTCCAACCATCCGGCCTGGGCGGCGGCCTTGATCATGCTGTATTCTCCGCTCACCTGATAGGCCGCAATCGGCAGAAGGGTTCCTTCACGCGCCGCGCTGATGACATCCAGGTACGGCATGGCCGGCTTCACCATAATGATGTCGGCTCCCTCTTCGATATCGAGTTGAATCTCGCGCAGAGCTTCGCGCTTGTTGGACGGATCCATTTGGTAGGACTGCCGATCCCCGAACTGCGGGCTGGAATGGGCAGCATCACGGAAGGGCGCGTAGAAGCATGAGGCGAATTTCGCCGCATAGGCCATGATGGGAACGTCAACGAATCCTGCCCGATCCAATTCGTCGCGGATCGCGGCCACCCGTCCGTCCATCATGTCGGAGGGCGCGACCATGTCGGCGCCCGCCTGGGCATGAGTTCTTGCCATGGCCCGGAGGCAATCCAACGTCTCATCATTGAGGATCTTGCCTCGCCGAACGATGCCGCAATGGCCGTGACTCGTATACTCGTCGATGCAGACATCGGTGATCAGCGCGAGATCCGGCACCTGTTCCTTGAGCGTGCGCAAGGCGCGCTGCACGATTCCGTCCGGGTCATACCCGGAACTACCGGTCTCGTCCTTGTGATCCGGGATGCCGAAGAGGATTATCGCCGGGATGCCGAGCGCCTTCACCTCGAGCGCTTCCTTGATCAGGACATCGATGGAAAGCCGCGATTGTCCCGGCATGGAAGCGATCGGCTCGCGGAGTCCCTGTCCTTCCGTGACGAATACAGGGTAGATCAAGTCATTCGGCGTCAGCGCCGTTTCACGGATCATCCGCCGCAGCGGTTCCTTTTCACGCAGGCGTCGAAGGCGCTGAATCGGAAAGGCCATCGTGGATCATTTCCTCGGCAGATTGGTCAAGAACACCACCAAATCACGGACCGAAATCATGCCGACAAGCTGTCCATCCTTCGTCACTCCGAGATGGCGCAGATGGGTTTGCGCCATCAGGTCATTCGCATCCAAGAGCGTTTTATTTTCTTCAATTGTGACGAGCGGCGCGGACATGATCTGTTCGACCGTCGTCTTGGTCGTGTCGGCTCCGGTGGCGACGACGCGCCGCACCATGTCCGTGTCGGTGATAATGCCGATCACATCTTTGCCGTTCGTAACGAATAGACTGCCGATGTTGCGGTCGCGCATGATCCGACCCGCAGTGCGCACGTCCATATCGCGCTCGACGCTGATGAACTTGTCCTTTGGAACCATGAATGACTTGACTGGCACCATGCCGCTTCCTCCCTCATAGTAAGTATAACCCGATGATCAATCTGACACGCTCACTGCATCGCCGCCGAGGTGGGCCGGTGATGCAGGTGGTTCACAACATACTGTACGATGGCATCCGCAAGCGCAGGAACTGTATTCTGCGCAGCCATAATCTGCACGGTGAGGCCGGCCTCGCGCGCGGTAGCCGCGGTAATAGGGCCGATACAGGCGACGGTTGTCTCTCCGACCGATCGCAGCATCTCATTCGCATTCGGAAAAAGGTCCACGAAGTTCCGCACCGTCGATGAACTCGTAAAGGAAATGACGTCGATCGCGCGTACACGGAGTTGTTCCATCAGTCGATCGGTTTCAGTCGCAGGAGGGATCGTGCGGTAGACCGGCACGACATCCACCTCAGCGCCCTGTAGGCGCAATTGATCCGGAAGGACGTCCCTCGCCACCAATGCCCGTGGAATCAGGACTCTCGCCCCTTGCATCTGCCGGTGGGCCAGAGCTTCCAAAATTCCTTCCGCCTGGAACTGCGCCGGGATTACATCGGAGCGCAGGCCATAGACTGCCAACGCTTCCGCGGTGCGCGGCCCGATACAGCAAATGTTAAGCCCGGCCAAGACACGCACATCGCGCTGGCTTTCCAATAAACGGTTCATGAACGGGGCAATCCCGTTGGCACTCGTGAAAATCAACCAGTTGTAAGTTGACAGCCGCTCCAGAGCCCGATCGAGCGGAACCCAATCCTCAGGCGGAACAATCGCGATGGTCGGACATTCCACCGCTTCTCCTCCCGAAACCGCAATCAAACGAGAGAACTCGGGTGCCTGCGCCTTCGGCCTTGTCACGAGGACGCGTTTCCCGAATAGAGGCCGACGCTCGAACCAGTTCAAATGCTCCCTGAGACGGACAACCTCTCCTACCACGATGACGGTGGGTGGTTCCAGGCGCGCTGCGGCGGACTTGTCCACAATATCGTCCAGGGTTCCCACGACCGTCTGCTGCGACATGCGCGTTCCCCAGCGGATGACGGCAGCCGGCGTCGTACCCTCCTTCCCCTCCGCGCGGAGACATCGGACGATCTTCGGCAGATTCGTCATGCCCATGAGAAACACCAACGTTCCATGCGCCATAGCCAAGCGCGGCCATTCGATACCACTCCGGTCTTTCGTGGGATCTTCATGGCCGGTGACGAAGGTGACGGTGGAGGCCATCGTGCGGTGGGTCACGGGAATCCCCGCATAGGCAGGAGCCGCCACGGCCGCCGTCACCCCCGGCACAACCTCAAACTCCAGACCAGCGATCGCAACGGCTTCCGCCTCTTCTCCGCCTCGCCCGAATACGAACGGGTCTCCGCCTTTCAGGCGCACGACGGTTTTTCCTGCCCGGGCACGATCGATCATCAAACGATTGATCTCCGATTGGTCGCGGTACCGGCCACGTCCGCGGCGGCCTACGTAAAGCCGTTCAGCCTGCGGAGCGGCATGCCCCAACAACGCCTCGTTGGCCAGATAATCGTATAAAATAACATCGGCCTGCTCCAGGCATTCCTTCCCGCGTAAGGTCAACAATTTTGGATCGCCGGGACCGGCACCGACCAAGAAAATCTTTCCAGCTCGCATGCTCATGAAAATCAGGCCTGTCCGTAGATTTCCTTTAAAATTACATCGCCACCCTCGGCCAATAGACGCTCCGCAAGCTGGATTCCGAGGCGCTGTGGCTCCGTTACTGCGCCTCGCGCTTGATGGCGAAGCACCCGCCGGCCGTCCACGCTGGCCACCAGGCCATCCAGCGTCAGGGTATCCCCTTCAATGACTGCGTGGGCGGCGATGGGAACCTGGCATCCTCCTTCAAGCCGATGGAGCAGCGCCCGTTCCGCCGTAACGGTGATGCGAGTGGGCGGGTGCTCAAACCGGCTCAGGATATCGCGGACGCGCGAATCATCGCTGCGCGCTTCAATGCCAAGGGCGCCCTGAGCGATGGCAGGTAGGCAAATGTAAACAGGCAGGTATTCGGTAATCTCATGTTCCCATGCCAGCCGTTTCAAGCCGGCTGCGGCCAGGACAATTGCGTCGAACTGGCCCTCGCGGAGTTTTCTCAACCGCGTATCCAGGTTACCCCGGAGCATCTCGATCGTGAAATCAGGCCGATAATGCAGGAGTTGGGTTTGTCTGCGCAAACTACTGGTGCCGATTCGAGCGCCCTGCCGTAGTTGATCCAGCCGACAGCCATCGCGGATGATCAACGCATCTCGCGGATCTTCACGGGGGGGAATGCACACAATATCCAATCCTTCCGGCAAAGCAGTCGGTACGTCCTTCATGCTGTGCACCGCCAAGTCGATTTCTCTGCTCAACAGCGCGTCCTCAATTTCTTTCACGAATAGACCCTTCCCGCCTATTTTGGCAAGCGGGACATCGAGGATCTTATCGCCCGATGTTTGAATGCGCCTGAGAGAGATTTCGAGACCCGGCGCTAATTCCTGAAGACGCGCCTGAACCCACTGGCTCTGTTGCACGGCCAACTTGCTGCCGCGAGTACCGAGAATGAGGGTCGAGCGATTCATATGCGACCGCGCTCTTGTCGATCAATCACAGTTTTGTCCCATGTGCTCCGGCTTCTCATCATAGGCATTCCCTCCGGATATCCCTAACTCACGCGCCGGCCTCGAGTAGTGATCTTTTTTTGCAGCAATGAGGTTTCAGAAAGCAGGCCGGAACCATTACTTGAGGCATTCCTCTCCTGCTCAGCCGAGTTGACGGCTTGCCCGGCCTGTTGTTCGCAGGATGAGTCTTCAAGGTTGAAGAACCGACGCGCGGCATCCACATAGGCGGCGCCGCTGGAAGAGGTGGCTTCCGCTTTCAACGTCACCATCGTGCCATGCATCATCTTATTGACAATGGCGGATGCCATCGCCTCCACGGCGGCTCGGTCTTCGGATGACAGATGCGCCAGCCGGGCCAGTATCTTATCCACTTCGCGCCGCTTGATGTCCTCGGTCCGATTCCGCAACGCCACGATCGTCGGCGTCACCTCCAGGGATTGAAGCCACTGCCCGAGCACCGAAACCTCCTCGATCACCATCTGCTCGGCTTTCGACGCTTCACGCAAACGATCCTCCCGGTTTTGTTCCACGCGCATGTGGAGGTCGTCGATATCGAAGAGGAACGCATCGTCGATCGGGCGAACGGCGGGATCGATGTTCCGCGGCACGGAGATGTCGATCAAAAACATGGGGCGATTCATTCGTTGTCTCATTGCGCGCTGAACATCATCGGCGTTGACCAGATAATGCGCGGCTCCGGTAGACACCAGGACGATGTCGGCACCGGCCAGTTCCGTCTTATAGTCGTCGAACGGAACAGCGGTGCCATTGAATTGCTGGGCCAATTCCATCCCATGCTGAAAATTACGCGTCGTAATCCGAACCTGGCGCACCCCATTGGCGATCAAGTGACGAGCCGCCAGCTTCGCCATTTCACCGGCCCCGATCAACAACACTGTTTTCTCGCTCAGATTCGAAAATATTTTTTTGGCCAATTCGACCGCCGCATAACTCACGGACACGGCTGTCTCGGCGATTTTGGTTTCGGTGCGTACCCGTTTCGCCACCGAAATGGCTTTCTTCACGATCTTATTGAGAAATAGCCCGGACGACTTATGCGTCAATGCCACTTCGAACGCATCCTTGATCTGCCCTAGAATTTGAGACTCGCCGACGATCATTGAGTCCAGACTGGAGGCGACACGGAATAAATGTCCGATGGCCCGATCACCGGCATGCCAATAGAGATGGGGGGTCAAATGTTCGGACGAGAGGGAGAGGTGGGTGTCCGCCAGGAATTCCTGCACACGACCGTATCCAAGTTCCAGATCTTCGACGACGGCGTACACTTCCACGCGGTTACAGGTCGAAAGCAGGAGGCCTTCGCGGATTCCCGGATAGGCACAGAGCCGGCTCAGCGCTTCCCTGAGTCGGCTCTCGGGAACGGCGAGTTTTTCTCGGATTTCGACCGGCGCTGTCTTGTGGCTCAACCCGACAACGATGACGTGCATGTCAGGACACCGACCCGTGGCTTTTCAGGACGACTCCGATCAGCGTCAAAATGACACCCGCAAACCCGATGATCGTCAGATAGGCTGCTCGTTTGGCCCGCCATCCGATAGTGAGACGACCGACAAGCACTGCAAAATAAAAGCCCCAAGTCACCATGGCCCATGTCTGCTCCGGATTCCAATTCACATACGTTCCGCGGACGATTTCAGCCGAGAAGGCGCCGCTGATGATGCCCAGGGTAAGAAGCGGAAATCCCATGACGATGGACTGCTGGTTCAGATGATCGAGATAGTCGAGCGCGGGCAGTTTGGCATAGAGTACATTGAAGCGCTTGGACTTGAGAAGACCGTCCTGAATGAGATACATCACTCCCGCAACGAAGGCGATGGCAAATCCAACGGTCCCCAACATACTGAGAGTGACATGCACCCAGAGCGTTTTGAAAACCGGTTGCAAATTGGACACTTCGTCTGAGCGAAACGCTGCGGCGGTCACCAGCGAGATGAGAGCGAGTGGAACGATGAACGAACCAAGGACGTGAAGTTGCCGGCGAAATTCGACGGCCAGAAACACGAGAATGAGCATCCAAGAGAAAAATGAGAGTGCTTCGTGAAAGGTCGGAAGTTGTGCCTGACTGCCGTCGAACATTCTGGCTGCCAGCGCCAATGTGTGGGTGGCAAACCCGACGGCGGTGATCCCAAGCGATACCTTCGATAGAGTTTCTGCCCGCCGCGGCAGGTAGGCCAGATAGCACACGGTGCTCGCAAGGTACAGCGCCATCGTGAGCATGAAAAAGACCGAAGGCATCTAGCCCTATCCTCGCAACATTTCAACGCAAAGCCGGTTTTTTGAACTGGAAATTATATCGATGCGACGAGAACGGAGTCAAGGAAAGCACTTCCGACCGGATGGAATTCCCGGCACGTTGTTTGTCGTCGGCGTTCCGATCGGTCATCCTGACGATCTGACGATTCGCGCACTCGCCACATTTCGGAAGGTGACCTTGATTGCGACCAAGAACCCACCCGCGACCCACGCGCTGCTGGCGCACCATAACCTTGAAGCTGTCTTGACAACCTACGATCGAGACAATGCGGTGGAAAAAGTGCCGATCCTGCTTGAGCGATTGGAAGGAGGAAGTCAGATTGCATTGGTATCGGACGGTGGAATGCCTGTCATTTATGATCCTGGCCGACTACTCATCGCGGCGGCATTCAAGTCCGGCATCCCCATCGAAGTCATTCCTGGGACTTCTGCAATCCTAACTGCTGCAAGCATTGCCGGACTGGACGGCAATGCATTCGTCTTTGAGGGGCGCTGGGCCGGTGACACACGAAGTATCAATAAACGGCTTCAATCCTTGCGATCCGAGCCCCGCACGATAATCATGTTCCCACCGGCACGAGCCGTCCGGAAAATCCTATCGCTGCTGTCGCAAGTCTTGGGGAACCGGCGGCTGGTCGCTGCCATTGATCTCACTAAACAGACACAGAACATATTGAGGGGACGCGCGCTTGAACTGCTTGCAAATTATCACTTCCATGATGAATCGACGCAGGTGACATTGGTAATAGAGGGCAAGCGACCGGTAGGAAGAAAGCGCCAGAAAGAAGGTGAATAGCTACTCGTCGAGACGTTTTCGTATCATGACGCGGTAGTAACGTTCCGTCCGCTCCTGAGAGAGCACATCGTGACCGTCATCACTGACGCTGCGAGGCACATTCCGAATGGGATCGCCATCATCGAGATGGACCAAGAGCAGTTGTCCGGCTGCCATGCTCTCGAGTTTCAATTTGGTTTTCACAAAATTGTACGGGCATATTACGCCGCGGAGATCCAATTCTTCATCGGGCACTTGGAGATTCAGAGAAGTATCAGACATGCGCGATCTCTGTGAGGGATGCCTGTGTTGACGTATGCTTGGATGTTAGCAAGACCATCATATGCGTGCAAGTGACTGCAGATGAACTTCGCAAAAATGAAAGCGGGATGCTTCGAGAGAAGCATCCCGCATGACACAGCCAGCCATTCAATAACGGTCTAAGCTCAGTTGCTCAAACCCTTCTGGAGATTCGGCTTGGCAGAATCGGTTCCATAATCCGATTTATTCTGTAACTTGGTCTCCGGAGCCACGGTCTGATAACCCCATCCCGGCTGCGGTTCACAATTCCAGCATGGTGCAGTTCCCGTATACTCACCGACGGTCGTGGTGAGACCCGAGGTCACCGTTCCAGGTAACACACCGCCGACGGGTCCACCGGTGACCGTGCCTGAGTTAGTCACAATTCCACGCTCGCTTGAAGGGCTCGGTCGCTGCCCCAGACCACCGAATCCCGCCAATTTCTCATTGCCACGGAACAGGTAGGTTTCACGAACGAGCTTGCGGCCCGATCCATAAACGCCCTGATCTGCCCTCTCATTTGGCGATTCAACCACCTGTACTGAGATATCATCACCGGCGTTCAGAGCTTTAATCTGATCCATATTGGTCTGTCCGTCGAAATAGACCGTCAATGATGACATGGCGCCCGTCCCTGCGCGGCCCTCATCGTGTGAACTGCCACCTGTTTCCAGATGCATTTTATGGCCGGGAACATCAATGGCAAGAACTCGACCAAACACAGTCTCTGGTTGGGCAAGCCGATCAATGAATGCATTCCTGTCAAAGGCCTGCGTGCGACCAGAATTGCCGGAAACATCGCCAACCCCCGCCCCGACACCGAATCCCGATCCTGACGATGACTGCGGTAGACGCTCCTGTGCGCCTGCAACACCGACGGAGCTGACAAAAAGTACCGCAGCTCCAAGTGCCAACACGTTACGCATGTGCTGCCTCCTTAGTGAGATGGAAGTGATGAGAAATTGATGATGGACGACGATAAACTAAACTGAATCATATATAGTCCAAGGCAAATTCGGGCGAACTATAGGCCAACAACCATATCATGTCAAGAGGTTTTCAGAGCGTGCGGCCCTCGGGATAGTGCTGTTTATGCGGTGCTGCGCGGTGAGAAAGAGAGTGTGAACCATTCTTATTACTGATGGCGACATCTTTCACTCGCTTTACAGCACCGGATTACCGGAGAAGATGCTCAACATCGATATGATGGTGCCCAGAGGGAGGGTCGAACTCCCACTCTCTTGCGAGAACCGGATTTTGAGTCCGGCGCGTCTGCCAGTTCCGCCATCCGGGCATATGTGATACAACCGCACGTATCCAGAGACGGTCTTCTAACATGAACCTGCGAGAGCGTCAATCTGTGGCCATGAGTTCTTTTTTCTAGGAAATTACGATGTTAGAATGATTCCATCTTCATAGGCCGAAGACGGGACCCTCTTCGATATGTTTGTGAGTTTATGATGTATGAATTATGGAGGCAAGCATGGCAGAGGTGCAGTGCGTTACTTGCGGACAAACAGGTGAAGCGATTACCGACATGCTCTTTCTCGGAAAGCTTGAGGCGGAAGTCAAAGCCAATGTCTGCCACCCATGCTGGAAAAAGTGGGAAGGCATGCGGGTCATGGTCATCAATGAATATCAAGTCAATTTAGGTGATGAGAGCGGCCGCGAGCTTGTCAAAAAACAAATGAAGGCCTTTCTCAAGTTAGGCGAGCAGACTGATACATCCAAGCTTGACCAAAACTTTCGACCAGGTGGTTCATGACGCCATGATGTAACAGAATGTAAATCGGCGAAACAGCTTCTTCTATGGATTTTGAATGACGCGACGCCGAACGGCTTGACCTACTGGGCCATGGCGTGATCGAATTCATTGACACTCGGATTTCCGAAGTGCTAAATTGCCCGCTTGTCGAGGTTTTAGCCAGAGATTGTTGGAAGGACTCTCCCGCCGTGATTACTCAAATGCGGGTCAAGGGACTCATCTTCGACCCATATAACAACGCCTACATCGTTGTGCTGAGAGACGAAGAACATTCTGACATGCTTCCAATTTGGGTGGGCAAATCAGAAGCCAGCGCTATCGGACTGGCATTGGAAAGTGTCACAGCCCCTCGCCCCATGACGCATGACTTGATGAAGTCTTTTCTGGAAACCTTCGATGCCAAGATCATCAGCGTGGTGATTACGGACTTGAATGACAACACGTACTTTGCCAAAATTCATCTCATGTACGAGGATTCGGAGTATACCGTCGATTCTCGTCCCAGCGATGCCATTGCCTTGGCGCTTCGAACCAGCGCACCTATTTTTGCGAGTGAAAACGTCATAAAAAAACAGTCATCGGAAGAACTTGAGCAGTGGCTCGAAAACCTGAAGCCCGAAGATTTCGGTAAGCTGGATACCTAGCCATGGAATCTGCCAACCAGAATCAATCCCCCGAACTCGTGGCGCTTTCCGTCAAGCAAGTGTTGGATGACGGTACGACCGATACACGCATCGTCGTCCTGAAAAATGATGATGCGAGCGTGACGTTGCCGATTTGGGTCGGATCTGCAGAGGGAAATGCGATCCGTCTTGCGATGGAACGCGTGGTGACTCCTCGTCCGATGAGCCATGACCTCATCCGCAGTTTTGCGGATCACCTCGGTGTGCGAATTGAGAGAGTCGTGATCACCGACGTGAAGAGCAGTACTTACTATGCCAGCGTGTCGTTTGCGTCCAAGGGAGTGCATCGGACCTTGGATGCCAGGCCGAGCGACGCCATCGCTCTGGCGCTTCGCGCAGACTGCCCGATCTATGCCACACAGGATGTACTCGATCGGCGAACCGCGATTCACCTGGATGCCTGGATCAACAAACTTGACGCAAAAGATATCGAACCCCAACAGCATGAGGCTTGACGCCTCACATTAACGCCTCTTGTGCAGGAGTAGATGGAGACCATGACAAAAACGTATCTCGAAAAACCGGCTGATGTGAAACGGAAATGGTTCCTGGTGGATGCCGAGGGACAGACGCTTGGCCGTCTTTCGGCAAAAGTGGCCAGTTTGCTGCGAGGCAAGCACAAACCTACCTTTACGCCCCATGTCGACACTGGAGATCATGTCGTCATCATCAATGCGGAGAAGATCCACTTGACGGGAAATAAGATGGAATCCAAGACCTACTCCAATCACACCGGCTATCCGGGTGGCTTGAAGACGCTCACCGCTGAGCATATACACCGGAGACACCCGACGGAGCTGTTGACAAGAGCCATCGAAGGCATGTTGCCCAAAAATCCTCTCGGCAACCATATGGCAAAGAAGTTGCGGGTCTATGCGGGTCCCACTCATCCGCATCAGGCACAGCAGTTGGAATCACTCTCACTGTGACCATTATTGTTTCGATACGATCTGTGAAGGAGACCGCCTGATATGGCAGCAACGATGCAGTATGCAACCGGGAAGAGAAAGAGCGCGATCGCGCGCGCATGGGTAACCGCCGCGGCAGGTGACATTGTAGTGAATGATAAGCCGTTGGAAAAGGCCTTTCCTCGCATGACGCTCAGGAATGTGATCCAATTTCCTTTTGAGCTGGCCGGTGTGGCCGGCAAATATTCGGTGCGTGCCACAGTGCATGGCGGCGGTCCTGCAGGTCAGGCCGGAGCCTTGCGACATGCGATCTCGAAGGCATTGGTGGTCATGAGCTCGGCATTCCGCGCTCCCCTCAAGAAAGAGGGATTGCTGACCCGCGACTCGCGCGTGAAAGAACGTAAAAAGTACGGTCAAAAGGGCGCGCGAAAGCGTTTCCAGTATTCGAAGCGATAACGAAAGCCGGGAGCGGCATGGTATGTCAAAAGGGAAGGCTCCGCAGCCTTCCCTTTTTTTATGTTTGTTATGGATTGATCCGGAAGAGATTACGCTGTGTCTGGAGGACATAACATGACGTCCGTACGAGTGGCAGTGGCAGGAGCCAGTGGTTACACAGGGGCGGAATTAGTTCGACTGTTGTCGCAGCACCCGAATGTGCTATTGACTGCGGTGACTTCCGAGAAATCGGCCGGAGAGGCAGTATCGTCAGTCTATCCGCATTTGCAAGGCATGGTGCCGCTGACCTTTGAAGCGTTGGCCCCTGAAGCTTTGGCGGAGCGTGCCGATGTTCTCTTCCTGGCCCTTCCCCACACCAAATCCATGGGTCCTGCGGCAAGTTGCATGAAAGCCGGCAAGCGCGTCATCGATCTCAGCGCAGACTTCAGGCTCAAGGATCTTCGAACCTATGAGACTTGGTATCAGACCTCGCATGCATGCCCGGATCTGATCGGAACCGCCGTCTACGGATTACCGGAACTGCATCGATCCGCCATCGCGCAGGCCCGCTTGGTCGCATCCCCAGGCTGCTATCCAACTGCTGCCATTTTGCAATTGGCGCCGTTGGTCGCCCATGGCTTGATTGTGCCGGACACCATCGTCATCGATGCGAAGTCCGGCCTGTCAGGAGCGGGAAGAAGTCCCTCGCTCCCCTTTCATTTTCCGGAGGCGAACGAGTCCATTGAACCGTATAAAATAGGTCAGCATCGACACATTCCTGAAATCGAACAGGAACTGTCCGGATTGACAGGCATTGCCGGGCAAGCCTCCGCCAAGCAAGGTGATGCCGTCACGATTACCTTTACGCCGCACCTGGTACCCATGAATCGAGGAATTTTGAGCACAGCCTACGCCCGTATAAAGGGAGCGCTCGATGTCGTTGAATTGAGAGGTCTCTACCGCGATTTTTACAAAGGTGAGCGATTTGTTCGATTGCTTGAAGGCGTGATGCCGAATCCGCGACATGTGCGAGGCGCCAATTTCTGCGATCTCGCAGTTCATGCCGATATGCGGACCGGCCGGGTGGTGACCGTAGCGGCCATCGACAACCTGATCAAGGGAGCGGCGGGACAAGCCGTGCAGGCCATGAATCTCATGCTCGGGTACCCGGAAGAAACCGGCCTGCTGGCGCCCGGCATCTATCCATAACTCCAAGACTTACGCGTTGCTAACGCTGCATTACGAGTTGTTTCTGCTCCACACAGAATCACCATGAAAACTATTGCAGGGGGCGTGACAGCTCCGCTCGGATTTCTGGCTGCCGGAATCTATTGCGGAATTAAGAAGAAGAAACAGCTCGATTTGGCGCTGCTGGTATCGGAGCATGAAGGTCCGATCGCCGGAGTCTTCACGACCAACCGAGTCGTCGCGGCGCCCGTGATCCTCGACCGAATACATCTGAGAAATGGCGTGGGCAGAGCCATCCTGATCAATAGCGGCAATGCCAATGCCTGCACGGGCCCGAAAGGGTTGCGCGCGGCCGGGAATATGGCACGGCTGGTGGCAACGGCCTTGTCTTGCGCTCCGCACACCATTTTCATCGGTTCGACGGGAGTGATCGGACGGCCCCTTCCGATTGATCGCATCGAGAACGCGGTTCCTGCACTCCTCGCTCGAGTCAATCGTCGGGGCGGTCGCGAGGCGGCGCAGGCCATCATGACCACCGACCTCCGACCCAAGCAAACAGCCCTGCGCGCGCGACTTGGTGGGCAAATGGTGACTGTCGGCGGAATGGCGAAGGGATCCGGCATGATCCATCCCAACATGGCTACCATGCTGGCTTATCTGACAACTGACGCGGTCATCGAACGGCGTGCGCTCCAAATGGTGCTTCGTCAGGCAGTCGACCAGTCGTTCAATTGCATCACGGTCGATGGCGATACGAGCACGAATGACACCGTCCTGTGCCTTGCGAATGGTATGGCCGGGAATAAGACGCTGCGGCTCGACTCTGCTGATTTCAAGCAGTTCTGTGCCATGGTTGAATCGGTCTGCCGAACGCTTGCCTTAAAAATTTGCCGGGACGGGGAAGGAGTCACGAAGGTCGTTCGAATCGAAGTCCGAGGGGCAAAGACCATACGCTCTGCCAGACAGGTCGCGCAAACCATTGCCACGTCCAATCTGGTGAAGACCGCGCTCTTTGGCGGTGATGCCAATTGGGGCCGCGTGATGGCCGCAATCGGCCGTGCGGGAGTCGCTCTCGATCCGGCCCGTATCAGCCTTCAGTTCGGGGATGTGCCGATGGTTCGGAACGGACAAGGGCTTGGTAAGACAGCCGAACGACAGTTATCCAAAGTATTCCGAACCCGTGAATTTACCATTCTCGCCGATCTCGGACAGGGGAAGGCTGGAGCGCGTATGTGGACTACGGATTTATCCTACGAATACGTCCGCATCAATGCCAGTTACCGCTCGTGACGGTTGCAAAGCCTACACGATTGTGCTAGCGTTCGTGCGTTTCCGTGCAGTGAATGATCCGTCCCATCGTTCGCCGCTCATCACATCACAATCAGGGACGTCTATTCAAATACACACCAGCGTGATGCGCACGCTGCGCTGCCTGAGAATAAGGGGGTTGTCCCCCTCGCCGACAGTATTCACCGGCGCTCTGCAGGCTTCGGAGGGAGGTGAAGGTATGGGAGTGGTTGCGATAAAGGAACTATTGGAAGCCGGGGTCCATTTCGGACATCAAACAAACCGTTGGAACCCGAAGATGAAGCGATTCCTGTTCGGGGAGCGAAACGGCGTCTATATCATCGACTTACAACAGACGGTCGAGCGCATGGAACAGGCCTATGCCTTCGCGCGCGACACCGTGGCGGGCGGTGACTCCGTATTGTTCGTCGGAACCAAGCGCCAAGCAGCGGAGATTTTGGAGGAGGAGGCCAAGCGAGCCAACCAGTTCTATATCAATCAACGCTGGCTAGGCGGCATGTTGACCAACTTTCAGACCATCCGTCGCAGCATCGATAAAATGAAAAAGATGGAAGCGACCCTCGCTGATCCGACTCATCAGGGCCATACGAAAAAAGAGCTTGGACAAATGCAGAAAGAGGTCGTCAAGCTTCAAAAAAACCTGTCCGGCATTCGCAACATGCGCGCCTTGCCCGGTGCGGTTTTTGTACTTGATACACGTATCGAACACATCGCGGTCCTCGAAGCCAGCCGGCTTGAAATTCCGGTCATCGCCATCCTTGATTCGAACTGTGATCCGGACCATATTCAGTTTCCGATTCCCGGCAACGACGATGCGATCCGTTCCATCAAGCTGATTATTTCCAGGATAGCGGACGCTTGTCTCGAAGGCGCCCACCTACGCGCCCAGCAGGAGGAAACGGAATTTGCGGCCGCCCCGGCTCGTGGGGGCAAACCGTCCTCGAACCTGGCCGGCGTGTCGGCATCATAAACATCGCGTCTCGCATAATGGAATTGTTCTACTCGATCTAACTGAGGAGTCCATGGCAAGTCTGAGTGATTTAGTAAAAGAACTGCGCGAAAAAACAGGGGCCGGTATTTTGGATTGCCAGAAGGCTTTGTCCGAAAACGGGAACAGCGTCGAAAAAGCCATTGATTATCTCAGGCAAAAAGGACTGGCCGCTGCTCAGAAAAAGGCCGGCCGCGAAACAAACCAGGGATTGGTGCATGCCTATATCCATGCCGGTGGAAAGATCGGCGTACTCATCGAAGTCAACTGCGAAACGGATTTCGTGGCTCGGAACGAAGGTTTCAAGGCCTTTGTCAATGATCTGGCATTGCAGGTGGCGGCATCCAGTCCTTCCTATGTGAAGCGCGAAGAGATTTCTGCAGATGTGGTGGCGAAGGAACGAAGCATCTACGAAGCGCAGGCCAAGGAAATGGGAAAACCGCCCGCGGCGTGGCCAAAGATCATCGACGGCAAGCTCGAGAAGTTTTTCCAGGAGAATTGCCTTCTTGAACAGGCCTTCATCAAAGATCCATCAGTCATGATCAAAGACCTTCTGGCGCAGCAAATCGCTAAAATCGGCGAGAACATGAATGTGCGCCGTTTTACGCGGTATCAATTAGGCCAAGCATGAGCTCTGCCCAATACCGGCGCATCCTGCTGAAAGTCAGCGGAGAAATGTTGGCCGGTGAGCAGGGTTACGGAATTCAACCCTCGATTCTCGAAGGACTGGCTGACGAAATCGCCGACGTCGTCGCGATGGACGTTGAAGTGGCCGTCGTCATAGGCGGCGGCAATATCTTCCGCGGCTTAGCTGCCAGCGCTCGCGGGATGGAACGAGCTTCCGCTGACTATATGGGAATGCTGGCGACCGTGCTGAATGCCCTGGCCCTCCAAAATGCATTGGAAAGCAAAGGCGTCACGACCCGGGTCCAGTCTGCGATTGAAATGCGGCAGCTGGCAGAAGGGTATATTCGGCGTCGCGCCATCCGGCATTTGGAAAAGAAGCGAGTGGTGATTTTTGCCGGAGGAACTGGGAATCCCTATTTTTCCACCGACACAGCCGCCTCGCTCAGGGCGATGGAAATCGGGGCCCAGGTCATCATGAAGGGCACCAAGGTCGATGGCATATACGATAGTGATCCGGTCCAGAATCCCCAAGCCAAGAAGTATTCCGAGATTCCCTTCCTGTCCATTCTCAATCAGAATTTGAAGGTGATGGACTCCACAGCGGTCAGCCTCTGTATGGACAACCGCCTGCCGTTGATCGTGTTCAACTTGAAGGAGAAGGGAAACTTCAAGCGGGTCGTTCAAGGTGATCCCATCGGGACTCTGGTCACCGTAGGAGGCCGCTAAGGAGGGAGTGTGATGTCGACGTCGCAGGCAGTACGGCAACGAGTCATCGAAAAGATGGACCACGCCATCGAGCATTTAAAACGCGATCTTGCCGGGCTCCGCACCGGTCGCGCATCCGTGGCGCTTCTGGACGGCATCAAAGTCGATTACTACGGAACGATGACGCCGCTGAAGCAGGTCGCGAACATCTCTACCCCCGAAGCACGGCTCCTCACAGTGCAACCCTGGGAGCAGAATCTCATCAGAGAAATCGAGAAGGCGATCCAGACGTCGGACCTCGGATTGAACCCGTCGAACGACGGAAAATTGATCCGCATTCCCCTTCCGCCTCTGACCGAAGAACGCCGAAAAGAACTCATCAAGGTGTGCAAAAAACACGGCGAAGAAGTCAAGGTCCAGATTCGCGGCTTTCGCCGGGATGGGAACGAAGAACTGAAGAATCTGCAAAAAGGCACGAAACTAACCGAAGACGAGTTGCGCAAGTCGGAAGCAGAGATTCAAAAGTTGACCGATCAATACGTGCAGAAAATCGACGACGTGATGAAGAAGAAAGAAGGCGAAATCTTAGAAGTTTAGCATCTTATTCCGCCTCGGCAAGCTGCGTGCACAGGCCTTCTCATTTTCCTCCAACCTCCGTATCAATCGATCTGGGCGCCCTCGCACAGAATCTCACCCTCGTGCGGCGGCTGGCCTCGCGCTGTGATGTTCTCGCCGTCGTCAAGGCCAATGCCTATGGCCATGGCGCCGTCGAGATCACACGTGCGCTTCAACTGCTGGCGGTACATCGATTCGGCGTCGCCACGGTGGACGAAGGCATCGCACTCCGCCAGGCTGGGATCCGCGATCCCATCGTCGTCATGGGCCCGACCATCCCCGGACAACTTTCTGAACTGGTAGCCAACCGGCTGACTCCGGTTCTCTATCGGGCGGACATGGTGCATGCGCTTGCCGCCAATGTTACGCGCGGCAGCATGCCGTACCCGGTGCATCTCAAGATTGAAACAGGCATGGGCCGCCTGGGAATGTCTCCTCAGGAGGTGCCGGACCTCCTTGGCATGCCGGACTTTCAGACTGCGCTACGCCTGGAAGGACTCATGACGCATCTGGCTGATGCCGATAATCACGAGGCCTTGCACACCGAGGCGCAGGTCGCTCGATTCCAGAAGACTGTGGAGACCCTTCGACAAAGCGGGTTCACCGTCCCATTGGTGCACGCGGCCAATAGCGCGGCAATCATCAAATATCCCGCGACTCATTATTCCCTCGTCCGCCCCGGCCTCATGCTATACGGGTACCATACCTTGACCAAGGCGGCAGAGGCGCCGCAGCTGCATCCAATCCTCACCTGGAAAGCGACCGTCGCACACCTTCGCACCATCGAACCAGGGGACGGCGTCAGCTACAACCGCACGTTCGTGGCTTCCCGACGCTCCCGCATCGCGGTGTTACCGGTTGGATATGCGGACGGATACAACCGTCTTCTATCGAACCGGGGAGCCGTGCTCATCGGGGGACGGCGAGCGCCGGTGGTCGGAAGGGTCTGCATGGACATGACCATGGTCGATGTCACCGATGTGCCCGGCGTGGAAATAGGCGAAGAAGCCATTTTGATAGGTCGACAAGGAAAGGACCAAATCACGGCGGCCGACCTGGCCGAATGGCAACAGACGATTCCCTACGAAGTTCTTTGCGCCATCGGTCCCCGCATGCCCCGTCGCTACGATGTGCCGCAATCCGGCGACAGCACTTCTTCTGGCCATACGTAATGGCTTCGCGGCAGGTAGACCCTCTGCCTGCAGCTGTTTGTTCATATGAATTCCTTGCCTTCCATCGCCGGTTTACTCATAGTCATCGAAGATTCCGTATTGAGATCGCAGAAGATCCATCTCATCAGCAATTAACACGAGGAGAATGATGGACGGATGGAGCCTGTTCGGCCGGACCAACTTGTGGCTCTATGCGATCATCCTGAACATATGTTCCGCATTTCTCGCATCAGCGGCTGATACCAAGGCGCCTCAACAGCTTCACGGCGAAGTTTCCGGCATTACCGTCCATGTTCCAATCCCGGTGACCGCCCTCGCAGAACTGTATGCCGGCATTCACAAAGATCACGTGCATCGAACCGAGGGACGCGAATGGATTGCGTTAGGCGGAGGCACCGGGTTTCTGAAGTACAAGCTCTGGCCCGGAGAGCAGGGTTATACGGCTACGGGAGATCTCATGCTCTCTCAGGCGACCTTTCCATTCGGGGTGGAGTATGCCAAACAGATCAATGGCTCTGTCACGAAAATCGCCGAATGCGGCCAGCAGGATCCGGCTACCGGAACAGGTCGGCTGTCCGTCAGCCTGACGACCACGTTTGCTCAGGGCCGTAGCTATGGCTTGCTGCCTACGAGCACCGTCACCGACGTCAAACCGAAACGGCCATGCCTCCTGTCCGAACAGGGCGTGGATGCGGCGCCGTTGATGGCCCAGATTTATCGAGGCCACCTTCAACGAAAATTATCCGCGGTCGACCGGAAGGCAACCAGTCTGATGGCGTTGAAGCCTGCGGTCGGCCGTATCTGGAGGGATTTGGAAGAACCCTTGTTGCTTGATGAAGAACAGGCCATTTGGCTCGTCGTCAATCCTGAATCCATCGGCACGGCCGGAATAGAGTCTTTGTCGGGAACTCCGGCCGCGGGGTTCGGCGTGACGGCCAGGCCGGTCGTAGTGCGAGGAGCGCAGCCGGTTCCGAAACACTTAGCCCTTCCGGAGTTACAGGGGCGATTCACCGATGATGGGTTCCATGTCTCCTTTGCCATGGAGGTTCCGATGGAGGAAGCCAACCAGCGCCTGCGCGAGGCGGTGGTCGGGCAGGAATGGTCGCTGGGAGTCGGCACGATCAAAATTGCCGGGGCGACTCTGTATTCTCTGGGCGATCAAATCGAGGTGGAATTGACGTTGCGAGGGCTGCTTCCATTGACATTGCGCCTCAAGGGAACACCGGCTTAT
>JAJFBJ010000025.1 GCA_020697375.1 Nitrospira sp.
CTGGAGCCGGCGAGTGGAATCGAACCACCGACCTGCGGTTTACGAATCAGGCCAGGACAATTTTTGAAACGCTCGGTGTATCAAATGGTTTCCCCGTTTTAACTGCGAAAACAGGTACTTGCAGGCATTCCATTGATTCGATGGGTTCGAGGGTTATGGGTGGGTTTTGAAAATTTTTAGCACAAATTTAGCACAGCAGTTTGGGGTGAACCCCTTCACTGAGACAGGTTGGTATTAGCACAGTGCAGATTTGTTGCTTAGGGCGGGAAAGCGAATGGGTCTTGGCCATTAGTGGCTCGTTACGGAGAGCAGGTCTTTCGTTCCTCTTGCATCAAATTCATGGACGAACTCACTTCGAGCTCAACAAAGACTCCACACCGAGCAATCCAAAACCTGGAACTGGGCGGAGGGGTCGATGCTGGTGCTGGCCGTTGATCTAACTCGGGAATTTGGATCTGGACATTCACAATCGTTAAAGAGGGGGCTGGGGGATAGACGATGTATGGCCATAGGGATATTCCGAATAACCCAGGAAAACGCATTACCGGCGATGACATCATCCGACTGTCATAGCGCTGCATAGCATCGCCGCTAAAGTCATGTTGTATTCTTCCAGCCTCGACGTCTGTGCTAAATAGACCAACGAGTACTACGATTAAAGCCCAACGCAACCCGTGCCAGGCCCGCTGCACTCCTCTCTTCTTACACTCACTCACGAGCGAGACACCATTCATCCCGGGACCTCGCGACTAGCTTCAGTTCAGTATGGCGAAAATCCAAATCGATATGACGATATCCGATTTTTGCAATACCAGCCACTAGAAAATCCCCTAGCCCTGAAAAAACCTTTAGTTGGACTATGAATATGCCAGGAGAGAAGGGCTAACGACCTTGCAGCACCGATATGGGAGCGACCCGTATGGACCGATCGCTTAACGGGGGAGAGCTAAGGGGGGTACCATGAATCAGATCCCTAAAAAGCCTGAAGATCGGTGCGCACTCCAGGCGCCATGAGCCCCCATTAACGGATAGGTCACGAATCTGGGGGAAACCTCTGTCTTCGCCATGTATTGCCGTGCCGCGAACGAGTCGGCCGCGGTAAGTATGGGGCCTTCAATGAAGCGTCTGGCAGTACTGTTCTAACTGAAGAGAGAAGATCAGGAATTCGTCTCCACCCTCACGGCGGTAATGCTCTCTTGACACGCCCTCGCGGCGCTCTTTTCTGATCTGTTTACAAGCATTCCGTTCCGCACTTTGAATTTGAGGTTGCAGTTTTGCTTGGTCCTCAAGAGAGCGCCCTGCCAAGCTTCCTTGCATGCGCTTGAGGTCGAGATAGTGATCGTACAGTTTTGGCTCCTCAGACTGAGCCGGCACCGGTTCAGTCTCTGCTGAGAACGCGACGACAGGGCATAGGAAGATTGCCAGGAGAAAAGGTAGTTTCATCGCCCCCTTTTCATATGAGTCGTATCCCTCGGTGAGCCGGAATCGTCTCGATCAAGTTGAAATCCGTTCGCACGGAGGCGATCGCTTCGCCCCGCTGTTCAATCGCGCCCTCGCCAATCGGCCCTATCCACTTGTCGGCCCGCTCGAGATACGACACCTTATAGGGATCGATCCCCATAATCCTGCAGCAGGTCGCATCCACCGCAGCAAGATTGCGGCCCATGACGAGCGCCCCAACCTTCTTAGGATCGCCCGTGATGGGCCCATCGCCATCCATCCCGACAATACCGTCGACGATGGCGAAATGCGGTTTCAAGGTGGCATTGATATCTAAGATCGAATTCTCAATCCCCGCATGATGCAACACGTTCTTCGGCCAACCATAATAAATACCCGGCATCACACCGAAGAGATTCTTCATCGACAGCGTGGCCCCGGCCCAATGGTGTGTCTTCATCTTGGCGACGGACACGATCCAATCCACTTCCTGAAAGAGGGCAGGAAACGTCAACGTCCGTAGCGAAGACTGGCGACCGGCATTCGGCAGCTCATAACCCGTCATGTAATTCAGATCGTGAAATGCGATGCGGTCTTCCGTCAACACGTCTGCCAAGCCGGACTCTTCATAGACCGCCAGCGTATCACGCCGATGACCGGGCCCTTCTGCGACCATCACAGCAGCCGCTCCTAGCCGTAGAAAGGCTTCAATCGCCCCACGCAAGACTAGAGGATGGGTGTTGATGTGAGGCGCTCCTGAAGCGGTTTCGACCAGGTTTGGCTTCAGGAGAATGCGTTTACCCGTCAACTCTTCAGAACCAATGGTCAGCTCACGAATTCCCCTTGTAATTGAATCGGCAATATCCAATTGGTAATGCGCGACTTTGGCCACGAACACTTGCGCCTGTTGCGGCATCCGAAAATACCGCTTCGGAACGACCAACGAACCGACCCCAAGTATAAGGCCGGCACCAGTAGCCATGAGCACATCACGACGCGTGAGACTCCTCGTCGATTGCGGATTTGCGTGTTCCGACAAAGCGCTCCTCACTGAACAACGATAGTCGGATTAGTATCCGAGTGAATCAGCAGGGGGTGGCGTACCCTTGACTCGCCGGCTAGTGCACCCAAGAAGAGAAGGCATAGCGCCGATGTTTCGTATTCTCCATACCGAGACTGGCTCGCGAAGCAACGCTCAACCAGAGCTACGCCGTTCGACGGGTACTGTTCCCAGGCAGCAAGACCGAGCAATGCCCATCCCAGTGAGATGGGCGTGCGTAATCGATCCACCTCGCCTTGAAGATAGTCGAGACTACGAGCAACACTTTTTAGCTCAACTTGGCTGACCAAGCTGACCAATGCTGCCCCTGTACCCTCCGGATTCGGATGGAGCTCCTTGCCAAACATAAGCGTGTTCCCAGAATTCCATCCTCCATGGGGCAACTGACGATCAAGTAGCATCCGAACAGCCTCTCTTACACGGTCGTGCTGAACATGGCCTGTCACTCGTAACGCCATCACACCCATAGCGGTAGGTTCAACCCAGGAATGTGTCGCCTCGATCCAGGACCATCCCTTCAGGGACGTATCGTGCGCCCATGGAGCATCCGGCTTCCTAGGGAAATGACTGCCCGTGGTGTCTAAGAGAAAATGGACAGCGCGGCGTTGAGCAACCTGACTGGCCAGGGAATTCTGCCAGGCGAGAATAGCAATTGGGGTTGGCCAGTAGGAGGCGGGATGCTCCCTACTCACCCATACACGTCCGTCGTCGCCCTGCTCCTTCCTTAGGCGCGCACGACTACGCTCAAGCGACTCAGGAGGCTCTCCAGCAGCAGCGAGGGACAAAATAGCAAAGGCCGTCGAATCAACTCGAAACTCCCCATTACGCCGGCCCGCTAGCCCGCCGTCCGGTAGAATCCGTTTTGAGAGGGCCTCTCGAAGTAGACGCTTCACTGAGATCCCCAGCCCAGCAATACCAGAACTAATGCCCAGCAAGCGCGGGGAACAAGACCCTGACCATTCTGATGCAAGCCGGACCGATCGTCACAACGAACATGCTAGGAAAAATGAAGAAGATGAGGGGCAGCAAGAGTTTCACCGGCAATTTGGCTGCCAGTTCCTCCGCCTTGAGTCTGCGCGTCGTTCGCATCGAATCCGCGTGAACGCGGAGCGCCTGACCGATGCTCGTCCCAAAGCGGTCTGTCTGCACAAGTAGCGCCACTAGATTCTTCACCTCTTCGAGATCGGTACGGTGAGCCAGATTTCTCAGGGCTTCCTGCCGTTGCACACCGGTCCTCAGCTCGAGCGCCAAAATGTTCAGCTCGTCACCCAATACAGGATGCGCTTGTTTGACATCCTCCCCGACCCGCGCAATCGCTTGATCCAATCCTAATCCCGCTTCCACACAGACCACCATCAAGTCGAGAGCATCAGGAATCGCCCGCTGCAGCGAATCCTGTCGATGGGCAATGGCCCGCTTGAGCCAGAACCCTGGAGCATAATAGCCACAGGTTGCAGCAAGCAGGTAGTACAAAATCAAATTTGTCGCGGTCGGGAAGCCAAGCGCCTTGATCGGAACCATCGCGACGACCGCCACAAGCAGCACGGCAAGCATCAACTTCGCGCCCGTATAGAAGACCGGCGCTTTCCCGCTCCGATACCCTGCGGTAATCAACAGGCGTCGTGTTGCGCGCATTTCCTCCACATTGGAAGGCTGATTCAGCTTGGCAAACCATTCCAGCAAAGCACGCATCTGAGCTTGAGCCTGGTCAGCAAATCCTTCAGCGACGACACTGTCTTCTCCAGCAAGCGTGTGCCCTTCCGCTCGACGGCGCCAGATCTGCAGGGCCTCACGCGAATTGAGATACAGAAACAAGGCGGTACCCGCCAGCAGGATGACCAGAAATGTCGACAATGCCGCAAGCAATGGAAGTTCCATGCGCCGCTCCTTAGACCTTGATCGCTACCATGCGTTTCATCACAATCGCGCCCAGCACCATCATGATGCTGCCAGCCGTGGACAGGCTCTGTCCCATGGGATCCGAGAACAAAAGGCCTACATAGTCGGGATTTAGCTTATACAGCAGAAGCCCGATCACAATGGGAAGCCCCAAAAGAATCATGGCGGAAAACCGCCCCTCGGCAGACAATGCCCTCACTTTCAATTGGAGCTCAAACCGTTGTCGAATCAGTCCCGCTAGAGAATCGATGATTTCAGCCAAGTTGCCGCCGGTTTCACGCTGAACTAAGACGGACGTGACAAAAAACCGACAATCGACGCTGTCCACCCGATCGGTCATATTCTGAAGCGCCTGCGGAAGCGCCACCCCCATGGATACCTCATCGAACACACGCCGGAACTCTTGTCCGATGGGATCGGCCGCTTCATCCCCGACAATTTTCAACCCCACCGAAAACGCATGCCCGGCCCGTAATGCACGCGAGACCAGTTCAAGCGCCTCAGGTAACTGCCGCTCAAGCGTCGCCATCCGTCGGCTCTTCAGCCATGCAAGATATCCGACAGGAATCGAACCAAGCACAGCGGCAAATAGCAGAGCGAGCACCGTTGCTTGATGCAGGGACAGAGCTAGTAAGAGCCCGCCAAAAGCCAGAAGAGGTGAGGCAAGCACAAAGACTCCCAGCGGCAGCCGGCAATCTGCCCGCTGATGAAGCACTCTTAGCGGCTGCAGCCGCCGCGCCGTCAGGAGTAAATCGTTCAGCCACGGGATATCGCTGAGCGATTCCTTGCGGACAATCTCCAGCGTGGCTGCCTCCATCGGCGCTGTCCATGCCTGGAGCCGTTCAACAGCTCGATCAGTTCCGCGGGGCGCCATGATTCGATATAGCGCCGCACAGGCGTACATAACCAGCAGGATTGTGCCAAATATACCGAGGGCTATAAATACATTCAGCATTCATACACCTTTGAGGGATCAAATAAGGTGAGGGGCAACGCTACACCCTTTGCGGCCAGACGTTCGGCAAATTTAGGACGCACGCCAGTCGCCCTAAATCGTCCCTTCACTTTGCGATTCTCATCGAGACCGGTCTGCTGGAAGGTAAAGAGTTCCTGTAACGTGATCAGGTCGCCTTCCATGCCGACGACTTCTTGAAGGCTGATCAACTTTCTGGTTCCGTCAGACAACCGCGCAATTTGGATGATCACGTCCAACGCAGAAGACACGTAATGCCGCATGGCCTTCGCCGCCAAATTAAAGCCTGCCATTGACACCAGCGTCTCAATCCTCGTCAGAGCATCTCGACAGGAATTGGCATGGACCGTGGTCAACGAGCCATCGTGACCGGTGTTCATGGCTTGGAGCATGTCCAGACTCTCCGCTCCGCGCACCTCACCCAGAATGATCCGATCGGGACGCATACGAAGTGCGTTCTTGACAAGTTCGCGCTGTGCGATCTCCCCTTTCCCTTCGATATTAGCCGGCCTGGTTTCCAGCCTGACCACATGGTCCTGGCGCAATTGCAACTCGGCCGCGTCTTCAATTGTCACGATACGTTCATCGTTCGGAATAAATCCTGACAACACATTCAATAACGTCGTTTTCCCTGATCCCGTTCCACCCGAAATCAAGATATTCAATCGAGCCTGGACAATGGCCTTCATGAGTTCGCCGATTTCCGGCGTGAGCGACCGTTTTTCGACCAGATGATACAGTTGCAGGGGATCTTTACTGAACTTTCTGATCGAGAGAGACGGCCCGTCGATGGCGAGCGGAGGAATGATCGCATTCACGCGAGAGCCGTCGGCAAGGCGGGCATCGACCATCGGCACCGACTCGTCGATGCGGCGCCCCACGCGCGAGACAATTTTCTCGATGATCTTCTTCAAGTGGGCGTCGTCCTTGAATTGGATCGGCGTCAGCTCTAATCGACCGGATCGTTCGACGAAGACCTGCTTGTGTCCATTGACCAGAATGTCGTTGACGGTCTGATCCGCCAGCAACGGCTCCAGGGGACCCAACCCTAGCACCTCGTGAAGAATATCCTGCGTGATCTGTACCCGCTCTCTCTGGTTGAGCGGCACCGATTCCTGTTGCAGCAACTGCTCGATGAGCTTGGTCAACTGGTCCGTGACAGCGCCTTGCGACATAGTGCCGATGGCATTCAGATCGAGCATTTCGATCACGCGCTGGTGCAATCGCTCTTTCAGCTCATGATACTGGGACCCGCCTTCCGTGCCATTCACCGGCTTCATCATCAGCATAATGTGTGACACCCTCCTTCAGAATCGTTCAATCAGCAGTCCGTTTCGATTTTCAGACGACAGATGGTTTCCGACCTGACTCCAGTCCAAGAGTCGAAAAACAGCGCCCTAAAAACGAGGACTTCTTCTCCGATCTCTTCTCCGAATCGCTTCCCGCGGCAAGGGATTTATCACCGACGAGCGCCTCGCTTCCTCGCAGATACCACTGTCCGATGGACGTCCTCGATGCCATGATCGTCAGCGGCTTGCCGTGGTTGATCGCCTCACTGGCTGTCCCGTAATCGTTGGGAATCAATCCAGCCATCGGCACCCCCAATAGATCTTCCGTCTCGGCCAAGAGATCCTTCTGATCGTTGGCATAACGATTGACCACCACACCCACCTTTCCGGATGGATAGGCTGCCATCTGCAACACATCGAGCAGGCGCTTGGTCCGTCGGATGGCCGGCAACGAGAGCGTGGTTACGACGATGATTTGATCCGAACAATCCAGTGCCTCCTTGACCACCGACTCGAGCACATGTCCACAATCGATGAAGACATGTCGATGCATGGCTCGCAGGAGGCCGATGACTCGCATCGTGCTACCCGGCACGTGTACCGGTTCTTCAAATCCTTCATAGCCCGAAGGCAGCAGATGGAGGCCGGACGAATGTTGCGCCAAACTGCTCCGGACAATCGTCTCGTCCAATCGAGAGATATCTTTTGAGAGATGTTTCAGTCCTTGCACTGCCCGCAGGTCCAAGAACAAACCGAGATCCCCTCCGAGCAGATCCAGATCCATCAATGCAACCGGCTCCCGTTGGCTCACCTGCTTGACCGACATCGCGAGGTTCGTCGCCACGGTGCTCGCCCCCACTCCCCCCCGCGCGCCGATGACCGCAACTACCCTCCCGGACTGCCTCTCCATACCGGACACTCGCCCGGCGAATCGTTCTTCAAAACGCGCCAGCGCCGGTTCCACATCCTGGCGGGTCAACGGCTGAGGCAAGAATTCCTTCACTCCCAACCGAAACGCTTCCAAGAGAATTTGCGGATCGGTGCGCGAGGCCGTCAGAAATACCTCAAGATCCGGCGACGCATTCAATAACTCGCGGATGCGAGCAAACGTCTGTTGCGGGCGCAGCTCGTCCAATTCAAGCAACAGCATGTCCGCAACACCGGTCCCCTGCCCCTTCGTCACCAGATAATCTCGCCTACGAGAAACAATCTCCTCAAAAGTCTGCCGCGCCGCTTCGTTTCGACAATCAATCGACACTGCAATCAGTCGAGCCATGCGAGCAATTCTCCTCGATTACACAGATTATTCCACTAGGCCAGGCAACGTCGTGAACACCCCGAACGCTGGACCGCCACCGCCACCACCAGCCTGGAACAGAGGGCATGTTACGTTCCCGGTAATTAGATGGTTCGGAGGGCCCTGGACGTTGGTGATGCGAATATTGGCATATCCCTTAATCGTGATCGCGCCACTCGGACTGCAGTCGTTTCCTTCATACACCGGGACCAGTGCATCCCAATACCCGGTCCCTGCACTCTTCTGTACAAAGAGATTCGTGAGAGCATTCCATGTCGGATTGCTCAATGTTCCATTGGTAAACTCCAACTGGGTCACACCGGCCGTCGTGGGCGGCGCCTGATAGCTGCCATCGATCATGCCATTGAGGATGTTCCTCATCGCGTTGTCATTCGATGGAGACACATCGTACGTTGTAAACCCGGCACAGGATTCCGGTGTCCCATTGCTGGGATAGAGCATGATCGAATCTCCGCACCCGTACTGGCTGAAGAACAATTCCGAGATGGCCACCGGAAGATCCATTGCCCCAAGAGGCGTGGACCCGATGGCCGTGAGTTCCGCCGTCGCTGCCGCGCTGACATTCACACTCGACATGCCGACAATATTTGCCAGGAATGTGCTGATCGGGCCATTCGCGCTGCCGTCCCGATGGGTGACGACTCTGACCGATCGCGGTTGATTCGCCGTCGGGGCAAACGTCCTTGTCGCACTGTTCCACAACCCGACCTGAACGTCGGCGGCATTCACCGACACATTGACTGCTGCAGCCTGATTCAGCGCACTTGTCGCCTGAGCCGCAGCGACGATCGCCGCCTGATCTCCGCCCGTGAGTGTATAAATGGCCATCTCAGCCGGCGTCATCCCCTCATAGGCGATGCCCAGGGTCCTAGCACCGGCCAGCGCGGCGGCATCCGCAGCATTCTGCAACTCATTTCTCGCCACGAGTGCATGGCCGATATCGATGGCTGCCGCGCCCATCGCCAGCAAGACCGTCAGGGTGAGCGCCACCATGACGGCCGCTGCCCCGTTGGAATTGTCGAGTGGCTTTAGGAGCTGTTTCACGAACGTACGGGGCATGGACGGACTCCTTAATTTCTTTAATGAGTCATTCATGACGCATTGTCGTCGACATCGTAATCGGCAATGGGCTGGGCAGACCCAACACGCTCGGGATATAAGGAATCAACCAGGGATAGTTGTAGGTCGCCGTCACCGTCAACATCGCAGGGCTCGCGCCTCCCGCTCCGGCCACGGCTATCGTCACATCCGCTAAATTAATACCCGTTCCTGTCAGATAGTTCGTAGCGATTGTCGTGATCTGTCCCGATGTGGGTTTTGGAGAGACCTGGACTATGCCCGCCCGCGCTCCTTCCCGGCTGGCATTAGTGACCACTTCCCGTCCATACATGATCATGCCGAACTCAATGATCCCGAAGAGGATCGTCAAGAGTACCGGTAACAACAGGGCAAACTCCGCTGCCACCGCACCACGCTCGTTCAGCCTTTGCATGGGACACACCCTCTTCACAGCTACTTGGTTTGTACACCGCTTGCTACAGCCGACCGGCTAAACTCCGCATCCGGTTGCTCAAAACTCTTTCGATAGGCCTCCATGGCCGTGGCGTTCACTTTTCCGTCTTGTCCTTCAACCGGTGCAAGACTTTCTCCCGCGGCGGGATTTAGAACCTGCTGAGCCCGCATGTTTTGATAGGCCGTCCCCCAATTCGGACTAATTGTGGTCGGGGCACAAGCCCCAACCAGTAATCCCATCGCCATGACCGCCAAGATCCCATTCATTCTGGCCATTGTGATCTCCCTCTCAACCATGTGCCGACTGGCTCATGCATTTAATTATCGCCTATGGAACGATATGCCCAACTTGTCCTTCTAGCGCCATCTGCCTGCCGACACGGTTGGAGAGTACTTCAGCGGCCGGCGAGCGCTGGCCGGCCTTTCCCCCGAATCCACCTTTTTCCGAAAATCCCATCAGATAGAACTCGAAATCGTTCGGCTCCACGTAATAGTCGGTCGGCAAGGTCTGCGCCGTCATATCCAATGGCTTCACCAGATGCGGAGTTACAATGATGACCAGTTCTGTTTCGTTTTTCTGGAACGAGCTACTTCTGAAGAGTGCACCCAGAATGGGAATCTCACCAAGGAACGGGACCTTCTTCACTGACTCGCGGACATTGTCCCGCATCAGTCCGCCGATCGCGAAGCTTTGACCATCGGCTAGCTCAATTGTGGTCGCAGCCCGCCTTGTCGTAATCGCCGGCACGAGAAACCCTTGCAAGCGCAACGCATTCTGAAAATCCAGTTCCGAAACCTCCGGCGCGACATTCAAACTGATGTGCTTGCTATTGATGATGTTGGGGGTAAACACCAAACCCACCCCGAATTTCTTGAACTGAACCGTCACCAATCCAAAGGCCTGAGGCACTGGAATGGGAAACTCGCCGCCGGCGAGAAACGCCGCTTCCTGGCCGTTCAACGCCACAAGCGTAGGCTTCGCCAACACCTTAATGAGATTCTCTTCTTTCAACGCATCGACCAGCCCGGTCCAGGAAATGCTCCCGGTATCGAATCCGAATACCCCTTGTATCGCTGACGTGACAGCTGTCGTAACCGTAGCCGCCCCGCCGCCCACGCCTGGATTGGTGAAGTTTGTCAGGGTCGTCAATCCACCGAGAAGAGAAACTCCGAACTCATTGGGGCCGATCGCGCTGAAATTAACCCCAAGCCGTTTGATCAACTCACGATTCATTTCAGCCACGCGCACTTCAAGCATGACCTGCTGCACTCCTCCGACTTGCAAAGCATTGACGACCTTCTTCGGCGCGTAGGCTTCCGCGATACTGATCGCCCTGGTCAGGCTATTGGCGTTTGACGCCGTGCCGGAGAGGGTTATGTGGTCGTGGCTGGAGGTGACCAGAATCCCTTTTTCCTCCGGCAACGCTTTGTGCAGATTTTCTTTCAGGCGGCTTAAATCTGGTGCAATGACCACATCGTACATGCCCATCATATTGCCGCTCTCATTCCAGAGAGTCAGATTCGTCACCCCCGTCGCCTTGCCGGTCAGATAAATCTGGGTCGGAGACAGGACCACGGTATCGGCCACGTCCGGGTTCGCCAGGGACGCCCGTTTAATCGCCACCGGCAAGTCCAACACTTTCGACTTGCCCGAGGTCAATTCCAATTTCTGAATGTCACGCTGCTCAATCGCTTTGCCCGCCGGAGGGACGGCTGTCGATTCCTCAGCGTAACTTGTCGGAGCGGCATAGATCCCTAGCAGCAATCCTACTGTCACGATCACGTCACGTTGTTTCATCGACATATTCCTCCAGAGTCTTGGCAAACAATCTTCTCGCTGTCGGATACACACTGCGACTGTTTCACGTCAGAACTTCACAGAATTCACGGACGTGCCCTTAATCACTTCCACCGTCACCGTCTGCACATCCGGTGCGGGGCTTCCGATCGGTTCGGGATATACCTTGAGGAAGTTCAGGACTTTCTTCGGGGCATAGGCCTCCGCCACAGCCATCACCTGATTCAGCCGCGCCTCGCTCGACACCGTGCCCGAGACCGTCACATGATCGTTCGTGCCCTTAAGCCGGAGGTTCGTTTCGTCCGGAAGCAGTTCGCCGAGGTGCTGTTTCAACCGCGTGAGGTCGACCCCCACGTCCAGATCGAAAATCGCGAGCACTTGGTCGTCCTTTCCCCAGAGCGTCAGATTCGTCGAACCGTAGCCCTTGCCGGTTACATAGATCTGTTTCGGACTCAGCACGATGGCGTCAGCAATCAGCGGATCGGCCAGGGACGCGCGCTTGATCGCCACCGGCATATCCAGCACGGTTGATTTGCCAACGACAAGACTTACTTGTTGTGCCTCGCGGATCGTACTCAGGGGAAGGGCCATGCCCTCACCGGCCGCAACTGCGCCACCCGGCCCCAGCAAGATCCCACTGATCACAAGAACCATTGGCCACAAATCGCCGCTCCCAACTCGCTCATCCGCTGTCTTCATCATCACACCTCCATCACGCCTAGAACTTGTATTCCTTACGGACATCGCCTTTGATAACTTCGATCCGCACACTCCCATCGTCTTCGACCTTCGGTTTGAGCGATTGCTTCGGACGGAATGAACTCAGTAGCGCTCCGACATTGGCCCCCTTCGTCAACACATGCTCTTTGTTCAAGGGATTTCTAAGCGCCAGTCTGAGCTTGCCTTGGTTGGAGGCTAGGGCCAGCTTCTCAGCCTCATCCACATCGACCTCGACCGTGATCACCTGCACCTGCTTAGGCTCTTCGTCCTTCCCCTTGCGTTCCATCTGCGTGCCGGCGGCCAGCACCTTCACATTCTCCAGAATAATTTTGGCAATCGAATTCCCTTGCTTCCCGCCAGGCGGTTCGATCGTAACCATGACATCTACGTGGTCCGCCGGCTTAATGAAGCCCGCCACTCCTATCACGTCGTCTACTTTCACCGACATCGCCCGCTTGTTGGGATCCGTGACGGCCGCCACCCCACCTGTCGCCCCGATTGGAGCCAGCTTCGACTCCAAGAGCAGTTCGTTTCGCTTGAGATCGACAAGGAGCACGCGATCCTTGGCGGCCTCTGCACTTGTAAAGTGCCCTTCCGGCACCGCGCCCGGCACGAATTCCATCAACTGCATCATTTCCGGCGTCAACTTGGTGCCCCAGGGAAGATCGGCATTGGATACCAACACCCGCACGTTCTGGCTCACAGGAATCGGCGCCGCCATCAACCGGTTCTTTTCGTTCTGCAACCAGGTAAACACCAGCACGCTGGTCACCAACCCGAGCACCAACGCTACGCCGAAAAAAGCCAAGGGCCGATACCGCTTCATTGCTTCGTCTCCTCTTCTGTCCTCAAACGCCGTCCCGCGTCTTGTTGCCTCGTCATCTGTCTCAATGCCGCTTGCTCGAGTCTAGCGTAGCTCTGGCACACGCCTATCCACCGAAGGGGTGAAGCCCCAACTGAAAAAGGAGGGTGCCGCCGGCAACCGCGAATCCATACCGTAGCCGGAACGGGAGTTGTAACTCGCGAGCCCACTCGGATCCCCCTGTCAGAATGGCTCCCTGTGTGGCAAACACCAGCTTTCGCCCTGCGCCTAGAACGCCCCACTGGTAACACATCGCGCACAAGGCATAGGCGCCACCGACCATGATCGCAAGGAGTCCGGACAAGAGTGCGCCGGAGGGGCCAACTAAGGCGCCTACAGCAGCCATGAGTTTCACATCACCCGCCCCGATACTTCCGGACAGATACAGGATCAGGAAGAGTCCCAAACCGGCCCCGAGCCCCGTCAGCCCAAAGATCGCTCCTTGCAGACCACCGAACCACGCATACACGACAAGCGCAAAGCCCATGGCGGAGAAGGTCAACCAATTGGGGATTCGAGACGCGCGCAGGTCAGTCCACATTGCCGTCATGAGAACCGCTGCGAGTGCCCCAACCATAACCGTCTCCATCGTAATGTCCTCCTGTAAGCACTACCCTTCTCGAATCTGACACTGCCCGGATACCCTCCAAGCCATTCACCTCAAGGTACCGCAGACTCAATCCATCATCGGCTTCGCGCACGTCCCTTCCCCTCACGCCGCGAGACCCGATGGTTGGCCCGATCAAGATCGGGCCAACCCCATTCTCATGCCATGGCTAAATTAGCTAATGGCAGTGGTAGCGTTATTAATTGCGCCTTGAATTGCAGTGCCAAGACCTGTAACCGCGGTGGCCATTAACACAGTGATCAGCCCAACCAGCAAGGCATATTCCGCAGCCGAGGCACCTTCTTCTTCCTTCACAAATTGACGAATCGCGTTCAACATGGTGACATCCTTTCTTTGTCTCGCATGAATGGTTATGGCTCTCAAACATCCTGCTAACTCTGCGTCGCCGACTCTTCCTCCGCGACTCACCACAGCAACCGGTAATTCCCTCACCTCCTTCACTCGATTGTCGCGTCCGATAGTGGTTTCCGCATTGCACACAGGAGAATGCAAAGCGACGGCCAGCAATACCATTTCACCAACTCCCTGTTTTCCTTCACAGATTGAATCGCCTCCCTTGCTCACTGCGGCTACTACGCCGCAAGGCGGCTCCTCAATCGCCGTCTCTATGTGTGGCGCGTGCGCCGCACCTGGAAAGACAACGTCCGGATTGGCTAAGGAACCCACATGAAAAACTATCGTTTTATTTGACCAACAGGCAGGCTCAGGGCATGCTGAAACAACACCCCACCGGATAGGGAGCAAACAACGGGAAGAAAATGATGATCAGTTGGCAGCTATCGAGATGGCAGCTTTACGCCGGGATGCTTCTTGGGCTTTGTGTCGCGTCCGGATGCGCGGGCTCTAAAGACCCCGCCACGCCGATGTTCGACATGGCGGACTATCGCAAAATGATGGACACTCAGAAGGGATCACAAGGGAACCTCGAGGATACCACACTCCCAGCCCCTGAAATGACCGCAGAAGAGCACGAGCGCGCAGGAGATTTGGACGCACAGCGCCGCAACTTCCCGCTAGCGGGCGTCCACTACAGCAAAGCCTTGAAGACGGACCCAGCCCGTAACTCTGTCCGCCTCAAGCTCGGGCAGATTTTTCTACAGCAGGGGATGATTGAACCGGCGCTCACTCAGTTTCAAGAATTGCGAACTTGGGAACCCAATTCGTCACCAGCTTACCAGGGAATCGGACATGTCTACCTGCTGCAAGGCAAGTTGCGAGAGGCCGAAGAGGCGCTTACAAAGGCCGTCACACTCGACCCATCCAATTGGATCTCCCAAAACTTATTAGGTCTTGCCTATGACCAAGGACAACGCCATGGAGATGCCATCACCGCATACAAAGCAGCGCTGGTGTTACACCCACGCGAACCAGGCATCTTGAACAATCTCGGCCTTGCCTATGCCTTGAGTGGGGATCATGAATCCGCGATTCAAGCCTATGAACAAGCTCTCTCAGCCGGCTCTGCTTCACCTAAACTGCATAATAACTTGGGTGTGGCTTACGCATGGCGCCAGCGGTATGCCGATGCGCTAGACTCGTTCAAGAAAGCGACGGACGAGCCTCGCGCCTACAACAACCTAGGGGTGACCCTGCTGGGCATGGGACAGGTCAAGCACGCCGCCGTCTGTTTCGAAAAAGCGATCGAATTGAATCCGCAGTACTATGAAAAGGCCACGGAGAATCTTCGCCAAACCCGTCAAGTTCTTGGGAACTCTGCGAATGGGGCCTCAACAGCCAGCTCGGCTGAAGACGTGTCATGCCCATGATTCTTAGTGCAGACTCACATGACTTTGCAGAAACCGCTGTAGATTCCACCGACGGTTCTGGTTCAGTCCATAGACGGTGACGCCCGCATGGCGCGCTGTCGCCCTCAGCCACCCCAACCTAACCAGATAGTCAAGAGAGCCACGAACAACCTCCGCATCGACCTCGATCCCTTCGCCTTTCAGCCACCAATTACCCACGCCTTCCGCCGTATCCTTCGCGTCGGGGTGGGAGCAGAGGTAGCCGAGAATCAGCCATGCTACGACATCATTGTCTTCAGAGAAGTCCCGCCTATTCATGGCCGAAACAGAGGAGCAACTTGAGTGCCGGCGCTCTGACTCTCAAAAGTACGTGTTATTTAACGAATCGTGCGCTTCCGCTTGCCGCTCCTGCGGCTGGATCACCTCAGGATCAATGTCTCTTACGCTGCGGAAAATATCCGCCGATCCATCCCGTGCTTTTGTAATAGGCGTTGAAAGGCTCGCCGTTCCTTCTTTGCCGCACGAGCAGCCTTGGAGATGTTGCCGTGATGGGCGGACAGTAACTCGCTGAGGTAGGCTCGCTCGAATTCGTCGATCACCTTTGTCTTCATAGCTTGGAAACTGGAGTCGTCGGATATCACTCCGCGAGACACGAGCGTCATGGTTGGTCCGGTCAGCTCCGGCCTTTCGGTCTCAGGCAGATCAATGTCATGCCCTTCAAGTGTCTCTCCCAATCCCATCGCGACAGCGCGCTGCAAGACACCTTGGAGCTCTCTCACGTTGCCGGGCCAGGCATGGCCCATCAGCTTGGCTTTGGCCGAATGCCCGATGGTGATGGTAGCTCTACAGAACTCCGTCGCGTAGACCTTCAGAAAATGGTTGGCAAGCAATAGGATGTCCTCTTTCCGATCACGCAGGGGAGGCAGCACTACGGACAAGATGTTCAATCGATAGAACAGGTCTTCGCGAAATTGGCGAGTCTCGACCAAGTAGCGCAAGTCGGCGTTGGTTGCGGCAATGATCTTCACATCGACCGTTCGACTTTTGGTCGAGCCAAGCGGCCTAAACTCCTGATCTTGCAGCACACGCAACAACTTACTCTGGACCGCCATGGTGAGCGAGTTAATTTCGTCGAGAAACAGTGTTCCGCCGTCGGCTTCTTGCAACAGACCTGGCCTGTCGATCAATGCGCCCGTAAAGGCACCCTTGCTGTGGCCGAACAACTCGTTTTCGATTAAATGATCTGGAAGGGCTGCACAGTTGACAGGGACAAACGGTTTCCCTCGTCGTTCACCCGTATAGTGGATTGCCCTCGCAAAAAGCTCTTTGCCGGTTCCCGTCTCTCCTGATATCAAGACCGTGGATTTGGCCATGCTCAGCAGCGGGATCATCCCAGTCGTTTGAAGAAAACACCTGCTTGTTCCGATCAATGTTTTATCCCAACTGTGCATCCGATACCTCCTGAGGTTTCTGTGACACTCACGGTTCGGGAGTGTTGGTCTGAAGACTAGCCGGGTAAACCTTGCCTCACGCGGCCATCTCGCCTCAGGATAGAAGCCCCATGTTGTTGTGACCATTCGTCACTCGTATGTCTCTCCTTGACCCGTTGGGGGGATTGTGAGGAGAGGCACGCTACAGGACACTTTCGGCACACACTGCGTCGTCATACCGGAACTGGCCTCGCACACTAAAGATGCTTTAATGAGAGGATGTAGACGCTCCATGACACTCTCCCCAAAACCAAGACTTTGGCGCATCCTCCCCTTGGTGATCCTCTGCATAGCTGGATCGTTGTTGATGTTCTCCAAGACCGCGTCACCGACAAAACTGAGCGACGCACCCGACTCGCGCGTGATTGCTACGGTGGGAAATCACGCGATTACACTACGCGAGGCTGAGCGCCGTATAGCACTACCGCTCTACAAGCTTGATCAGCAACGGTCGCAACTCCTCCTGCTTGCAGTGCAACAGCTCATCGATGCGGAGTTGTTACGCGATGAAGCGACGCGGACTGGAATGACTGTGGAGCAACTCGTGGGCACTCCTCCTTTTACATTCAGGTCTGATTCGGCTTATCCTATAGACACTCACCTACCAATCTTCGATAATACGAAATCCCTCTCAGAGCGACGGCAGACCATGATTGTGGCTTTGCGGCGACAAACCACGATCCAGCTAGACCTTCCTCGAATCACCGAACCAGTACTTGCCGTCTCAACCGATGATGATCCTTCGACTGGCCCCACTGCTGCGCCGGTGACGATCGTCGAGTTTTCTGACTTTCAATGTCCGTTTTGCAAGCGGAGTGCGGGCGTGGTCAAGGAAGTACTTCGCGCATACGGAGAGAAGGTGAGATTCGTGTATCGGGATTACCCCACGCCTAATCATATCCATGCTCAGCAGGCAGCGGAAGCAGCTCAATGCGCTGGGGCACAGGGAAAATTCTGGGTCTATCATGACCTTCTTTTTGAGCACCAACAGACTGGATTGGGATGGGACTTCAACGGCCTTGCGCAACAGGCTTCAATGGATATGGCGGCATTCTCACATTGTCTCGATACACATGAGTACGCATCGGAAGTGGAGGCTGACTTGCGGGACGCACTGAATGTGGGGGTCACGAGTACGCCCACATTCTTTATCAACGGACGCCCGCTTATAGGCGCCAGATCTTTTGGGGATTTTAAACTGCTAATTGACGCCGCTCTTGCTGAAGGTAATTAATACCGCTTTCGTAGCTCCAATTAACTGGCTTCAACATTAGATTGTGCAGCAACAATTGGCCAGTTTCAGAGCGCAGAACTGCACAATGAGTATTGCTTGTGTGGACGAGTAGCTTAGTGAGCTGCTGCCTTGCGTTATTCGAGTTTCCATAATGGCAGAGTCTGAAAGAAGCTGATTCTAGGGCGCTCAGTCAATGAGTCGTCCAAATGGAGGGGATGTTCGCTCCTATAGACCTAGGAGACTGGACATCTTGGACATCTAACATGACCGCCCATTATTGTCGCTCGAATTAGGGAACTCTCCTTTGATCGCGATTGCTATGGGCGGCTTCATCCCACTGCCTCCCCAGGTTCAGTTTCGGAGTCAGAGGACATGGGAGGATCTCTACGTGATGGTATGGGTGTATCCCCTGCGTGGTACCAAGATGAGTCGCCGCCATTATCAGCACTAGGGGAAAGGAAAAACGTTTGAAACGCCCCTTTCAGCCGAGGACGAGAGTGAACTCTTGGAAGGCCCTTGCGCCCTCATTGTCCACAACTATGACCTTCACGGGATAGGTCCCCTTCGTGCCTGGAGGTGGTTCCCAGAGAATCTTTCCCGTCATTTTATTAATCACCATCCCAGGAGGCCCCATTTCGAGGCTAAAGCTTAAAGCTTTTCCCTCCGGATCCGTAGCCCGGACCATGTATTCAAATGGACCTTCACCAAGTGGATTAATCGGCGAAGATTCTATCAGAGGAGGGCTATTGGCAATGACCAGGGGAGCCGAGCGAGATGGAATACCTTGTCCCTGTGCGTCATGAGCGGTCACTTCCGCCACGAGCACGTCTCCTGGCTGAAACATTCTTGCACTGAGTGTGCCTAACGGTCCTTCCAGCACCAGCTTGTCATTAGCCCACCAACTGAACGAATATTGGATTTCATCTCCGTCAGCGTCAACCGCCTCGACCTCCGCCATTGCCCCCCGCTCTTCTGCTGCGACTACCGGTTTGATTTCGATACGAATAATGCGGGGAGTTGCATTGACGACAATAGAAGCTTCCGAGCGGAGCGGAGGGCTTTCCATCGTTTCGTCAGATGCAACCACTTCCACAGCGACGTAGTCTCCCCGCTTCAGGGAGGATCCTGATAGCGTAGGTCCTTCCTCACGCGGCATGTCATTGATAAACCACTGATGCCTAAACGTCAGCGGTTTGCGATCAGGATGATCGGCCTCCACCTGCACTGAAAGAGAATCGTCGGCCGATACCTTGTGTGGAAGAATTTTAATCATCCGAAGAGAAGGCGGGCGATTCGTTGGAGTTGTTTTGGAGGGTGGAGTATCCGGACCTGAACAACAGCATAGCAACACCGAAAAGGCCAGGCAAACGCCTGCCCTTACAGAGAGCCAATGAGGGACGCCTCCTCTCAAAGCCTCTTTGGTATGTAACGTCTCCCTGGGCATCGTGATTAACTACGTTGATTGATCCAGGAAATATACTGGCTCCACGAGGTTAGGATTGGTTTGGTGGTGATTTTCGTGATCAACGAGTTGCTTGACTGCACGAACCCATTCAGCGCTCCACCGGATCCGATTTGTATCGCAATCTGAGACGATAGCCCTTCTCCCAACGAGACCGATCGGTTCGCCTGACCTGAGCCATTTACGCCAAAGATTGCGGGATCAGTGTAGGCGGTACCCGTTTTATAGAACAGCCCGTATAGCGTACTATTGCCAGCCGCGACGCAGATGTCCGCGTTCGGAGTGAAAGCGGGAAAGAAAATGATACCGGCGATCAGTGTGGGGCTGACTACCATCCGCTCACTGGGATCGGTGCCATTCGTCCTTAGTTTTATGAACCAGCCTTTTTTCCCTGGAGTGGTACTGGTTCCTTGCACCTTGTCGACAAGCGCGGGAAATGTGGTTGCACCAGGCACATTTTGGACTTGCGAACCACTTGCGCAGCTGATGCACACGATCGCCGCCGAAACATCGAGTAGATCATCATCTTCGCAAGCGCTTATAGAACTCTGCGAGCAAGCAGAGGCGCCGCGCATCACGGAGTCCTTCACTCCAATCGCATACTGCTGCTCGGTGTTCAACTTATCTGCCGTGCTGAGGTATCGGCCCGTTCCGAAATACACCCAGACGTTGGCCACGTCGTCCAGGCCAACTGTCGCCGAGGTCGTGATGGGGCCAAGGGCTGTATTGACGCCGCCGATATTAAAATCCACTAACAGCTCTGTCGGAACGCGACTGGTCCCAGAGGCCATGCCCCAGGCCGACGGCGAACAGGGAGCCTCGCAGCTGTTCATCGTAAGTCGATACATTTTGCCGGTCCAAGGAGTGGCCGCATTGTTATCATCAAGTGTCTTTCCGACGTAGACGACATCCGAGCGAAAATCTAAGTTCTTATCTAAGGTCACCGGATCCGCCAGGAAGCCGTTCGATGCTCCGACGGGCATAGATGTCACGAGGGCGTTCCATAGTCCGGCAGACGCCGTCGCTCCCGTCGCCAGGTCGACAACGAAGAGGTTCGTGGCTTGAGCCCCGCTCCCGTTGTAACCGTTCATGCCTGAGCCGATGACAACGTACCACTTCGCGTTGCTGTGATCATTCTTCGAGGCAGTCGACGGGTTCACGCGCACCACGGTCGGGTAGCTGGTGGTCAATCCGAGGTTCGGGGCGCTAAAACTCCATAGGAGCTTGGGTTCTGCATCGGGATCGGTCACATCCAGGACGAAATAAGCACTGTAGAAATTTCGGCTCGTCCCTCCCACATTCACGGTCATTGTGGGCCCGCCACCTGTTCCTCCTGCGCCAACTCCGGTGCAGGCTCCACAGCTTCCGCCGAATCGAAAGCCGCCGATCAGAATGGTGCCCCATCCATCGGGATGAATGCAGCCCACGGCGGTGGGAGTGGTGCCTCCTCCACATGCCGCTTCCTCAGTAAAAATTTTGACATCCGTAACCTTTGGCTTCAGATCGACATAATAGACATGAGTATAGTCCGTTTGGGTAAGCCAACGCAGATGCGGCAGGAGTTCATACGGAATGAATCCCCACAGCTCCTCCCCAAGCTCCGGCCCGCTTGAGTTATCAATTGGGTTCCGTGTGAACCATCCATGTTCGATGACACTCGGGGTGCTGGGGTTATCGCCACGATGGTAGTACCCGCCATTGAAGGCATGGAGCATTCCGTCGTTCGCTCCCACGTAGGCGACTTGTCGTCGTGATCTCCATCGCTGATAGAGTTTCTGATAGCCGGCATCCCCATACAGCAGATCAAACCGTTCTCGTGGCGGTCCGACAATAGTCGGGGTGGAGTGCACGACATCGCCGAGACGCCAGGGCACCAGAGATCCGTTAACAGTGAGCCGGCGGTCTCGCATTCCCGCAATATGGTCTCCACGAATAAAATTTATGATATTGTCGGCCGTGTAGGTGCCGGTGGCATCGGCCCGGATATAGGGAGATAGGGTCGCACTGCTAGCTGTGGTAAATAGGCGCACTTCTCCTGTCGTCGTATGGACGCCGTCGGCTTGACCTAATGGATCTTTTCCTGTACCGACCACACGGTCAGTGTCGAGGTCAACCCAGGTGATAATCTTTCTGGGATTCGTGCCTGAGTTCCGTAAAGCTAGTTTTCTCCCGCCTTCCCAGAGGCCCTGCATGTCCCGCAATGGCACGCTGGTTTCATAAGGCGCACCCACCGCCTGTCCACTACTGCTGCTGTGATATCGATCGGCCACCACGTCTCCGCTAGCCGGATCGACCCGTGTCACAACAATGTTATCGTCGGTGTAGACTAGGGCCCCGTCTGGGTTTCCGATTCCCCCTGTTGCCCGATCCTCGCGTAGCTGCCCAAACGGATCGAGAAACAGTCCCTGCACATAGCCTGTCCAATTGACCTCGGTATTTCCCTCATAGGTTGAGGGATAAAAGAAGGCTTGGTAGACGGCTCCCTCGCCGGTTGAGGAAGTGGCTAATACAGACAGCGAGGTTCCGGAAGCTGCTCGCTTCAGGATGGCGGCAATGGCTTTGCTGATCTGACCTTCAAGGTCGCCCCCTTCTGAGGCATCAAAATACGTGTCCGGGACACAATCGCTATCGGCATCCCATTCAACATTGCTCGAGCTCGGTCCACTGCCCAAGTTTGACCCTGTCGGATAAATACAGCTTTGACCACTTGCATCTGGTGTTCCATTATCATTGCGATCTTCGAATCCACCAAACTTGGCCGCCGAGGATAAAAGCGTCGCTCCGGTCGGTCCGCCCATTGCATTCACCGCATAAAAGGTCACATTCTGCATGCCGGATAAATCGCTTCGAAGATCATGGGACTTCCCATACAAGGCAATGTCATCCAAACGGTCTCCCGCTTGCCCGCTACTGACGACACCGATGTTGGTGCCGGCAAAGAGGTTTCCGAACGGAGATTGGAGATCCGGCGCGTTGCCATCCAGCACCCCAATACCGGGGCTGATCATCAAAATGAAGCTTTTGCAGCACCGGACCATTGAATTCATGCTGGAAAAGTAAAAGGGATCACCAACTCCACCCACACTTGAATCATAGCCAGTCGCCCAGCTTCCGCCATTGCTGTAACAGGGTCCCTGGCTTTTCCGGAACAAACAAAGCCCTTCATAGAGCGCTTCCGAGATGGGCGAGTTGGCCTCGATCTGTTCATTTCGTATATTGGTGACGTCTGACGAATTGAAGCCCTCATCGTATGAAAACTGTAAACTGCCTCCTTGACCGGTATCCGCGTTCACAAACATGACGCCCACATGCATATTGTCAGTCCGCATCTTCTGAAACAGACCTAGCGACCGCTCTCGCTTATAACAGGCCAAGTGCCCAGCATAATTCGGGTCTCCGGATGCCCCGTCAGGGTTGCCGATTTGACATACGGTTTGAGTGCCGGCCCCAGCCGGTAGATTTGGTTCAGTAGTGAGATCGACTTCGATGGAGTATCGATTTGCTGAAGCGGCATCGAAGGGCGTTGCAGTCGCATTGTCATTGATATAGATTTTCCCGCCCTCGACGCCAAAGAATATTCCTGAATTAATCGTCCCGCCGCCCGAGACATTCACGGTTGCCACGGGCAGGGAGGTCGGCACGCGAGCCGTACTACCGGTCGGCCAGAGCGTGCTCGACGGCACAAACTTCACAAATGCCCAGCAACTATTTGAATTGCTGCTGCATGACGCCGTGCTTCCATTTTCTCCCGTCTTGGTCTCACCATTCAGATTGTTGGCAGTGCCGTCGGCATTCGCTTGTGCTGGAATGGGTTTGCCGCCCACCAGAACCTGGTAAATCATCTCCTTCTTTCGCATCGCGAGCCAGTTAAGAAAGTTGCCGTCCCAATAGGCGTTGGCACAGGCGACGGATAAGGAGGTCTTGACGGAGGCATAATTGAAGCTGTTGGAGTCGGTGGTGTAGCAGCGCAGTGGGTCAAACGCGCCATAGTATTGTCTAGTGGCATCGAACACATCTGCTGGTGCGGTCACCGTCGCTGAAGGAATGGTTATCCCGCTACTATTCACGGCAACTAGATCAGCCCCAGTCTGGCTATCAACCGTGACGTTCGCGGCATACAGCCCGGATGTCGCCGTGCCCGCTTTAAATGAGATGACATATTTATGATTCGACCCACTGTAGGCTGCTTCCAGCGTGGGGTTGCCCATATCGACCAGAAATAGGACGTTGGGGGGCACCGTCTGATTCAAAAAGATGGGAAGAGCGGTATAGTCCGTCATGCTCTGCGCCCAGGCACCATCGGGTTTTCCTGGCCAGATGAGAGCCAAGAATAAAGCTGCCCAGGTTATCTTTCTTAAGATTGATATGTGCTTTTTAGCCTTCATGGACCCTCCGCGCATGTGTCACTCGGCAAGCGGAAATGTGATCAGGTCATCAACCCATTCACGAGGTAGCACCATCTTCATAATCGCTTCTGGCACATTTCACCGTTCATCGCACAGGCATACACCGCGGTAATTCGGCTCCTTGTTCCCGTCGCAATGTTGCTCGCGACGCAATCGACTTGATACATAATATCGATACCGCCTGCTCCACCGCCCACACCAACCCCGTCATAGGCGGCGTTTTGTTGTTGACCGCTGCCGGCCTTTGGTTTCGCATAGAGCCGATCAATGTCACCCGTCACTGAAAATCCACCGACTGGTGGGAGCTCCAGATTTGGCGGAGTCGAACTGGTTGTGTCGGGATTGTTGTCGGACTGGCCCATAATTTCTTGCTCTAAGAACATTTTATTGCTACTGGGAACCGGGCCAGGCACCGCTGCGGTACTGAGGACATCCGCCGGCACCTGCCCTTGATCCATGGTTTGCTGAATGACATTGACGGCTGTCCCTAGACATGACTCTGCAGCGGTCGCGGCACTCTCGGTGGTTCTAGCCAGGCCTGCGATTCGGTTTTCAAAACTGGTCACGGTAATGGCTCCGGTCCCTAATACAGTGAGAATGAGGAGCAGCATGATAACCGTCAAAAACGCGATGCCTCTCTGATTAGTGAGCAAATGCACGATTCATCCTTGATTCAGGCTATCAAGCAGAGTGACTATGATTGGCCGATGTTTCTCGTTTCGATGGTGCGCGTCAGCGTTCGCCGCCGAAACTTTTGGTAGGTTCCTACGTTATAGTACGCGCCGTCCTGGGTGGGATTGTGATCGCTGACCTGAACTGGACCGACCGTTGTCGTAGAAATCGCCAATTCGCTGGTTCCGAGATCTTGGGCCGTCTGGCGTGAGACAACTGTTATCTGAACAAGCCTTATGCTGGATGGCACTAAAGGCGCGGTCACCCAGGCCGAATCGGTTACGAAATCTCCGCTATCGAACGAATTACTACCATTGCGGTCGTCGATGATACGATCTGGTATGCCGCCATTGATCGTAGAAACACAGCCGTCGCAGGCGTAGGCAAGCTGCAAATCTTCAATACCATCGACCACTGGACCGCATGGACTACTGGCGACATCGCAGTTCCCGCTGGTCGTGATGCCTCGCACCAGACAGGGGGCGCTTCCCCCGCACACATTATTTGTATCTGGAGGCCGAATGACTTGATAGGTGACACATTCAAGAAGGAAAACTGGAGTTCCAACGGCAAACAGGGCAGGACTGGGTACCGCGGTGGTAGTGCCGCTCGGGGCTTGCAGCGAGATGGTGCTGCTTCCGGTTGACACGGAACTTACAATTCCGGTCGCAGCACCGTTCAATGAGATGACCGAATTAGGCGCCAGTCCTGCCTCAGTCATCGATAGTACCGCACCGCTCTGCAAGGTGATGGTATTGAATCCATCTTTAGCTATTTGCGCAAGCGCCCAAGCGGGGGAGGACTCTCTTGTTTTGGGCACGACGACTGAAACCCGGTCCGGGCCCGTGTCAGCACCACCCACGTTATTGTCGCCCGGCACAATGGCCGTCGAACACGCCCCAATGGGGCCGACGAACCCAAAACCGGCCACTTTAATGTCTCGCGCGAGCAGTTCCATGGCGGCCCTGGCGTTTTGTTGGGTCGCGACGGCTTGGTCATTAGCTTGCGTCGCCCGCGTGGTAGTGGTGAGAATTGTAAATCCCGCCGCCACCACCACTAATGTGATGACCACCGCAGCCATCATTTCGACCAGAGTGAAACCGCGTTCCCGCTCGAACGCTCTTTCGCGAGACACCACGTTCATTCGAGCGCAGGGTAGCATCACTTGTTCACTCCGGAGCCACGATCCCAGTCAATGTGATGACTTTTTGACGGGACCGGATACTTCCATTGTTTAGTGACCCGGTCCATTTCATCTGCACAGTGACGATATGCTGATGCAAAGATGGGATGGCCGGTGCTGCAGTGTTAACTGTGACAAGGCCTTGTAAATCCCCAAAACCTTGCTGAGAATCCAGTAATGCATCCCATTGGAGACAATCTCCGCGTGCCATTGGCTGAGCCACGGCATCCTGGGGACAAGGGGTCGATGCTCTAGTATCAATAGCGTTGTATTGAGACGCATTTACTCGGTTGTATTGAATTCGCTCCATCATTTCCGTGGCGAGGTTGGCCACGCGCGTCAACTCATTCGCGTCGACGTTTCTTCCTAAGGAGACGGCCTGCATACTAGACATAGCAAGCAATCCCACTCCAAGGAATACGGCAGCTAACAATCCCTCGATCAGCGTGAAACCGTGCTGATTCACCGTGATATTTCTCATACAGCGATCACCGAACCCTCTTCGCTGCTAAGCACAGATGGCATTCGTACACCACGACGCCTTCCCTGTCGCAGTGACTTTCAGTCCGTACTGCAGTCCACTGATGTTCGTCAGTGTCATGTTCTGAGCAGTCCCCATAGTGCCGCTGATTCGAATTCCCAAGGGGGAGAATACAATGGGCCCTCCCACCACATTTGAGACTGCAGGTGGGAAGGTCGTGGGCGTCATGACCATTGAGCCAGAATTATCGTCCGTCACCTGCATAGTGACCTGTCCACTTGAGACCGCCAAGGTCACTCTAGTCGCTGCGCTCCGATTCATGGCTGCCATCCGGGCAAACATGATCTGACTGTGAACCTCCGTTACGGCTTGCCGTAGCTTATGTTGGTTATTCCAGCGAAAATAACTTGGCGCAGCGAGCGAGGTACCAATCGCAATGATCGCAATTACAATGAGGAGTTCGATGAGGGTAAATCCGTCCTCTGATTTTTCTGATGATGGGCGATGCGAAATGGCAAAAATGGACATGGCGTAAGGCTAGACAGCAAGGGCCATGCCGTCACCAATAAGACGCTTAAGCCTACGAAATTATTTAAGATCTTTTTAATACTGAAAGGTGATCTGCACGAAAACGAGCTATTTTTGCCAGGGGAGTGCCAAATTCCGGCCGGCGCTATTAGGCGTCTCTTTCATGTCGCGAAGTTTGTTGCCGGAAACAACTGCTTCCGCTTCCGCTGAAACTCTCGCGGGCAAGAGATGAGTGTGGTTTTTTTGGCATAACACTTAGATTGGCGGTCTCGCCGCAATCATTGGGAGGAGCGCGAGAATTATAGCCGCCTGGTGACGCTTCTCGGACAAATTAGGCATCCGTCCTCGCTGCTGAATTCGCTCGATAGCGGCGGACCTGAGCAGTATTCTCACACCTTGTGGAGCAGTAGTAAATTCGGGGATGATTGGACTTGAACCATTGGGAGCAATCTTCTCGACGGCATAGTCGGACAAACCCTCCGCGTTGCAGATCCATGTGTAGCATAAGGTATATGCCAGCTTCCAAACTCGTAATCTTCCAGACCGTCACCCAGGTCGTATTTTCATCGTCCCAAGTCAATTGAGGGTGCATTCGACGCCAATTTGTCAAACGCTTCGGAAGCATAGTTCGGGCCTCGGCATTGGTCGCACTCCTATCAAGTCGCCAAAGCATCTTACGCACTTTTCTTTGTATGAGGCGAAATGCCTCTAGTCCTACGGTTTCTGTGTTGACGAATTTCGGAGGTACACCAAATGAATCGAGGAAAAGATCCTGGCACGTAGAAGTCGAAAATGTCTTCTCCTCGGAGAACACCTTGCCAATAGGACCGAAGCATTGCGAAAATTCAACGATCGCTCGTAAATCTCGTGTATCCATATTCGCAAAAAGATAGGGCAGTGATCGTGTATCTCTTATCCTCTGTCGCGGAGGAAAATAATAGTCGAAGATATTGTAGCGGGTGCAGGGCTTAACGACTTTTAGATTATTAGTTTCAACTTCTACCGTTCCGCGCCACCACCATGCTAGATGTCGTGACTGAAGCGTTTTAATGGCATCAGGATTTTGCGTGCGCTTCATGCCCTTCGTAACGCTAGGGGGTTCCATCAGATTGTGTATCTCCCGTCTTGCTTGAACTAATGTTCTCTTAGCCTTGCTCGCGCGTGCCCCGCTATGCCGAAGTCTCATGCCGCATGTCTCAGAGTGACAGAATTAGGAATGTGGAGAAAGATCAATCAACATTCCAAACACAGTCGTGAAGTAGGGGGCCTATGTAGGGACCGCATCCGGCACTAATAGATTCGCTGGCCCCTTGGAAGCCCCACAGGAGCAGAAGACGCAATTAACTGTGGTCCTTGAAACCAATAGTAAATCGACCCCCGCATCTCTTCTCATGAATCGTTCCGTGAAGAAGCGGCAAAACCCGGATACCCTTGCGAATTCACGTCGCCAGATCGCCCTTTGTTGTTCGTGCGGGCGAACCTTCGCCTCCGATTATTTCGAGACACCGCCGGCCATCGGCCATTCCATAGCCTATTGTTGAGCTTGCATGATTCAAGTCGCGATGGCGGCCATGCCAGAGAATCCGGTGAACGAATCACCTTGCGTAGGTGCGTCCATCGGGTAACGCGGAAGAAGAAGGACGGTCGGGAGGGCCTGGAGGCCATTGGGCTTCGGGTCCCTCCGTGCACCACTTCCTCAGCCCGGTTGTTAACCAAGTCATACGGTGTCCCGCCGTCGCCGATCGCCTGCCGGACAAGTAGAATCAGCGGCTGGCCTGTGGAGAGAGACGAACAAATCCGCCAAGGCATTCTCGCGTGAAGGCCGTTTGCATGGATAAAGGCAATCTGTTCAATCACGTGAAGAGATGGCTCGACTGGTTTCGGTCAGGGAACTGATTACCACGGCACCCCCACGATCTCTACCCCACCTTCATTGAGAATGGTCAGAATCAAGACAGCGAGGGTAAAGACGACGTACACGATTATCTCGATTTTTCCTGACAGCTTCCGCGTCATGACATTCCCTCCACCGACAGGTCAGGCCTCACCCTGCGAGCGGCTCTCCGTCAAGCAGTCGCCCTGATTGGCTGGCAACAGTATGCGGTTACTACGCCGCAACTCAACAAAAGTCGATGAGAGTACATGCGGTTCCTGGTGCATGAACGTGTGAGTGCTTTTGGAATGAGCACCCACCGGCGCGTTAATCCCTGTCTCTCCCATGGCCTTTCCCTTTCCCATTCCCTCTCCCTCGCCCTGGATTGTCGGGACGACCGTTTCCCTTGTACTTCACCTTGTGCTCTTCATAGTAGAGGTAGGGCCTATCGGTCTCTAGCTCAAGGCTGATGTAGTTGCTCTTATCGAGCATTAGGGTCGAAGGGAGCGTCATACCTACCTGCCAACTTCCCCCATTCATGTAAAAATAGCTTCCGGTACTGACGTTCACATAGACGCCGCTCGCCGGATAGTACTGATAGCGATACCGGACTTCCTTCGCTCGCCGCCCATCTGCCGGCGCCCAGGGCGGCGGGCCGCCTCGCGGGGTCGCGACGATCACGGGTTCCGGCGCAGAGTTCCCGACCGATACGCCAACACCGACATTTGGGTTTCTTCCGTCCATCGCACATCCCGCAAACAACAGGGCCCCGATTCCTGTCAGCAGTAACTTCTTCATTCCAAGTCCCTCCTGATCTGCATGAGACGATACGCAGCCGTTTGTAATGTCCTGCCGGCCTCTGCTCTAGAGAACACCGGCCGAACCATCATCGGACTTCTAGAGCAAGCCCGATGCCCTCTCCCTTCCGACGGAGCTGCGGGGACATGGTCGGAGAGTCCATCTGTGCAATGGGCTGATATTCCAATCTGTTTGAGCCTCAATTTTGAAAGGTCTCTCCATGCGATCGTGTCGGAACCTGAGGCGAGGACTCTGACTCAGACAGTAATTTGTCCCTTTCAGACAAACGTGCGCACGGAAAGCCGATGTTAATCAAGAAAGGTGTACCTGGAGGGCATATCCATTGGTGACGATTGATGCTGGATGGTTGGCAACTGATTCCGATGAGAACCGCAAGAGCGGTGGCGTCACCTTGGAATCAGGGGCCGCTTTGGCGGGAAAATCGCGGACGGCTCCTCGTTCCAGAAGGCGGCGATGCGTCAGCTTGGCCGCCTTTCTGCGGGTAAGACTACCAGGAAGGAGGGAAACAGAAACCATGCACGCGACAAGCAACGCGCAATACTCACCCTACGAAGGCCCGCCGGCCACTCCGGGTCTCGCGGACCGGACGGTCCGGGGGCTCGTGAGCGTAGCCCCCACTTCACCTGAACTACAGATTGCCTCCGCAATCATCATGCTAAGAGTGAAGGGACTTCTGTACTCGGGAACCTCGTGTTCGCTAAGGATTCTTGGAGGCCATGAACGTCCACGAGCATTGAGTTCGGGAGTCTCAAGTAGCCTGCGAGCTTCGTTAAGATTCCTGAGAATTTACCAAAACTCAGAATTACGACGGCCATCTATATCTCTATAACGATCCTCTCTCTGAGCATAGCCTTAAGCCGCGTCGCCTTTTGTTGCTGAGCTGCAAAATCCCTAGAATGTACATTCCTTTACGGAGCAGTTGATCGTCCCCATATTTTTTTTGCGCCACTTTGAAAACTATGCATTTCTGAGCAATCTATTCAGGGGCATGGAGCTAGCGGAAGTTTTGCAACCACGAGCGCAGTAAAGCGCACATACGCATCCATATGCCTACTTCCTTTCTTAACTCCTCTTCCCGATAATTTGTCCTCCATTGTCCCCTGGTGGCCCTTCCTGTCCTCTCGTGGGTACTTTACTTAGTACAGCCGTTTCACATAGGGTCAGAGAACGCGAAGGAATGGCCAAGGACAAACTATGACACCACGATTGGTAGCCTGCACCGGAGCAACACGTTCGTTCGTGGATCGGCGGCAAAGCCGGTCCGCGCCGCATGCCGAGAGGCTGCGGGGCGGAGCGGAAAAGCCCCCGTCTTGGTAACACGGGGGCTCTCACCACAGGGTTCCTTACAGGAGTTCGAAAGGTTCCATGGATTCTGCCTTCACCCTCTCCATTGATTGGCTCGCGTTTACGGTCTTAGCGAGTAGGCCTGAAGAGACCATGAAGGTCCTTGGTGGAGAGTGGAGCAAGGCCAAAGGCGGCTTCCGAGGGTATCCCCTGTCCTGGATCAAATCGGATGGACTGCAGGGGGTTGGAAAATTGGGGACCAATGCTCCTCGTCGTCCAAATGAAATCCATGTGGATCTCTCCGGCGGGCTGGTGTCTTCTCTGACGCTTGATCAGATTCGCACACTGCTCAGATGGGTGCATGAGCAACAAGGACACGTCACACGGATCGATTGTGCCCTCGATGATCGAGCCGGGACCGTTCCGATGACGACGATCCGACAGGCTGTCGCAGATGGTCACTGCGTCACACGAGCCACGCAAGTGCGGCAGATCGTTTCCAACCTCACGCGTGGCACCGGGGCGACCACCGGCGAAACCATGTATTTCGGTAGTCCCCAAAGCCAGACCTTATTGCGTATTTACGACAAGCGATTAGAGCTCCAGAGTAAAGAACGAGAGAACTGGCAGGACTACGGGGTGCGCTGGGAGCTGGAATTTAAGAAAGCTCGCGCCCAACTCTGCGCGCGAGCTTTGGCCAATTTGGACGAAGCCGACTGGAAAGAGTGCGTCGTGGGATTACTCCGAACCTATGTCAACTTCCGGCAAATCCCTAAAGATGCCGAGGATGAAGAACGCTACCGCGCTCCCATGCTGGAGTGGTACGCCCTCCTGACGGAGGGATTTCAGAAGGGGCGATTAGCCCAGGAGAAGCAGGTGCAGACCCTGCAAAATGTAAAACGATGGGTGAGCGACACCCTGACGCCTATGCTGGCGGTAATTTGTGCCACCCCTGGAGGGGAAGAATGGCTACAGCACGAAATTGTCAGGGGCATCTCTCGGTGGAAAGACCGGCACCGGAACTTGCTCAAGCAACCACCCAATCGGTTTCATCCATCGTCTGCTGGCGGGAACGCGGGCAGTCCATGTTAGGGGGACTGGGGGTGTCGCGAGACTCCCCCGGTATATCTGCATCATGCTCACAGTCAAAGAGCTTTCGGCTTGGCTCAACATCAAGCCGTCCACACTCTACCTCTGGGTTTCACAAAACAAGATTCCCTGCCGTCGCATTCATGGCCTCCTCAGATTCGAACCTGACGCCATCCAGGCGTGGCTGAACAGTTTTGGTGTGAACCCTGGAAAGCCACCCGCCCTACCGACCCGCCATGATAGCCCTGGCCTAGACCAGCTCATTGAAGCCGCAAAACGTGAGGTCTATACTCCCCGGCACGGGGAAACCATCGCACCGAGCCCACGCGAAAAGGAGGAGCAGCATGGGGCTCGTTAAACGAGGCACGACATGGTGGATGTCATTTACGTATCAGGGGCAACAAGTCCGAAGATCGACAGGAACGGCTGACAAGCGAATGGCTGAAGCGATTCTCGGCAAGGTGAAGGCTCAGATTATTGAAGGGCGATTCTTTGAGAAACCGGAAGAGGAATCTCGAACCTTCAGTGAATTGATGGATCGGTATAGCACGGAGCATGCGGCAAGACGAGCTAACTCCCGTCGGAATGGCACGAGCGTGACACATCTCCGCGCGTACTTTGGGAATCCGAAGCTGAGCCAGATCACACCGAAACACATCGTGGCCTATAAGAATAAGCGGTATGCCGATGGGGTCAAGCCCGCCACGATAAATCGGGAGTTAAGCACGCTGAAAAAAGCCTTCAATTTGGCTCGCCGGGAGTGGGAATGGTGTAGCGACAATCCTGTCTGCAGGGTCTCCATGGAACGAGAGGACAATACTCGTGATCGCTGGCTCACGCTGGAAGAAGAGCATCGCTTGCTCCAGGCTGCGTTGCCGTGGCTGCGAGAACTGTTGGTCTTTGCGATCCATACGGGGATGCGGATGGGTGAGATCGTGTCTCTGACCTGGGCCGGAGTTGATCTGACCCGGCGCAGCGTGACGGTCTTTCGATCCAAGAACGGTGAACGGCGGACCATTCCGGCCAATCAGACCGTCCTCGGATTACTCGGCGAGAAATACGCCATCCGTCAGACTGCGAGCGATTTGGTGTTTCGTAGTCAGACTGGAACGCGGCTTGATGGCAGTAACATACGTCGATGCCTAAACAGCGCGCTCAAGACCGCCAAGATCCATGATCTGCATTTTCATGATCTGAGGCACACGTTCGCGACGCGAATGGTTCAGGCAGGAGTGGATCTCTATAAGGTGCAGCGATTGCTGGGGCATAAGTCTCCGGTGATGACCCAACGCTATGCCCATCACTATCCGGAGAGTCTGCGAGATGGAGTGGAAGTGTTGGATGTGCGGCAACCAATTAGCACAAATTTAGCACAGCCGCCGAGTCGGATCAGTGAGATCTCTCTAACACATTGATTTCTGGAGCCGGCGAGTGGAATCGAACCACCGACCTGCGGTTTACGAAACCGCTGCTCTGCCAACTGAGCTACGCCGGCTCTCCTGAAGCAACACACCAAACGCGAATCGGAAGCGCGATCTTACTCAGGACGAGAAAGACCTGTCAATGCGGAGGTGCAATCTTTCAAGAAATCCCGCAGCCGAAGTTCGTGAAAAAGCGGGCCGGCCCTCTCAATTCAATGAGATTTCGTCACAGGAATTCCTCGAAGGGGAGACGCCTCCCCCACCGGAGGAAGACAGAGTGTCTGCTGGGGATTCCCGGCTTGCGTCTGCGCCACGGCTCGAACTTGCCCGTGGATATAGGTGCAGAGCTCTCCGGTGAGCACGGTCCCATTTTTGTCGAGATCGGCGGCTCCGCGCAACCCTTTCAGCAGGAAATAGGTGAACAACCCGTGCTGTCCTGGTTGATAGGCCTGCGCTTCCTGCAGCGCCGAATTCCCGATCATCAGCATCACACGATGGTGCGCCGCTCCAGAATCCTCAGGGTTCCAACGGGGAGGCATCACCTGTCCCGGATCAGAGCCGGACGACGGCTCCAAGGAAAGATCCAACATCAGCACGGCTTGCTTCACTGACGCTCGAGCCACGGCCCGCTGAAGGCGGGAAAGTGAAAAGGTCCGGGTCCCGCCGGAGGGCGTGCCATCATAGGGTAACAAGGAGACGACACCGGTTGCTTGATCCACCACGGCCCGTCCGGAGACATACACATAGGCGGTCGCTTGCGGCCCGCCCTGTTTAGGCAACCATTGTTCGAAGACTTCGATCAAGTCATCCTTGAGTCCCTTGGCGTCGGACACCACCCTCACCTTCTGTGCGGGAATACCGAGGACGGTTTTGAAATACCCGCCCATGATCTCGGCATCATGCGCGGAAAACTTCCTCGCCGGCATGGCCGGATCTCGAAACGCGCCGACACCGACGGCGATCCCAATGGCCTGCGATTGAGCCGGTTTTCCATTCATTGTCGGAAGCTGATCGACATCCACCGACAGCACCTCCACCCCATCGCTGCGATCGGGATGGATCGCCACAAAAAACTTCTTGGATGACGGAAGCTCCACATTCGCCGAGGCGCGCAGCGTACAGATCAATTCTGCTTGCTCCATATCGGAGACGGTCCCCACTTTGCCGTCGATAGACGCACGCCGTATCTCCCCAGGCTGCAGCAGGCCGAGGGGGACCGGGGATTTGAGTCCACTCACGATGGCGGGATGACCGCTCACGTCGATCTCGACTGCCTCCGCGACCCCCGCTCCCTCGTTTTTGACTTCAAATTCCACACTGAAGACTTCCTGCTGCTCGAGAACATGGTTCTGATTGTCGTCACGAATAATCGTGCGAAACGACAGTTTGGTCGGCGTCAAAGGCTTCTCGACCTGGGCCGTCGGGGGCGAGGTCGGGGGAAAGGAGGGCACGGTCGCTTGCGGCGGAGAAACCGGGACAGCCGGGGGCGCCGACAAGGGCGCTTCGGCCTGCGGGGCACCGGGCTTCGACAGGGGAGGGGTCCCTGCACTGCGGTCGCTCTTATTTATCTGGGCCTGCTCGCGAATTTTTGTGGCGGTTCCCAGCTGTTGGGCCATGCCCTCCACCAGAATCGCAATCGCTTCCTGCGCCACTGCGTCAAGCCCGCTGACATCGCAGGTGTCGGCGCGAGTCTCCACCTCCCCTGTCGCCGAACTTTGTAGCTTCTTACTGTGAAGCACAGCCCCCTGCTGGTCGATATAGGTGAAGTCGAGGCCCAGCGTCACGGTCGCGGGATAGGATTTATTCCCTTTGCGGGGAACAAAGAGATTCACCTCCCGAAAACCCAGGGCCACATCGACTGCGCCGTCGGCCGCTTCCTTCGACGTCGGAGTCACCATGTGGATTCGTTCGAAGACTTGGCCCATGCGCTTCTGGAGCTGCTTCTGCAGGGCATCATGAACGGGCGCCGCCACGGTTTGGCCGCAGGCGTCACGGTACTCGACGGTTGCCGTCGCGATGCTCGGATCCGCTCGCACCAGAACCGTCAGTGGAAGATTGTAATTGGTAGGAACTCCGCTACGCTGGCCGAAGAATTGGCATCCCGCTGACAACAGCAGCATCGTCAGTAACGCCACGACTGGGCATCGCCATGACCCTCGCGCACCAAGCCCTATCCATCCGCACAGGTATTGCCGCACAATAGACTCGTTATACCCAATCCAGCGACGGCATGACAACCCGTCGTCCCCTCGGTCGCGTTGACAGGTCCGCTGCGCTTCGTTATGGTCCGACTGTGGTCCTCGCGAACGATTCAGCCGATCGTCCAGCACCCCCCTGGTCCTGGACCGCCGTCGCCGACCTTATTCGTCTGCGAAACCAAGCCGGCACGTGGCTGTTACTGCTGCCCAGTCTCTGGTCTCTGGTCTTGGCGACGCATGGTCGTCCTTCGATGTTGCTGGTGGGAACATTCGTGCTCGGCGCGTTCGTCATGCGTAGTCTGGGTGTGGTGTTCAATGACTTGGCCGATCGACATTTCGATAAACATGTTGCACGAACCAGCAGCCGACCGCTGGCCGACGGCCGCCTGACTCCACGACAAGCCGTATGTGTTGCGCTCACCCTGGCGACCTGCGCGGCATTACTGGTATGGACGCTCAATCCCTTCACCATGCTCCTGAGTCCCATCGCGCTATTTCTCGCCGCCGTCTATCCATTCAGCAAACGCTGGATCCACATTCCGCAGGCGGTGCTCGGCATCGCATTCGGGTGGGGAACGATCATGGCTTGGGCGGCTTCGCGCGGCAGAATCGATCCACCGGCATGGCTACTCTTTGGAGCTACCGTTTGCTGGGCCATCGCCTATGATACGATCTATGCGCTTCAGGACCGGGATGATGACCGCCGCATCGGCGTCAAATCGTCTGCACTCTTTTTTGGAAATGCCGTGCCTGCGGCCGTCGGGCTCTTTCTCGCCGGGATGGTGGGCTGCCTGATCTTGGCCGGACAATGGTCTGGCCTGCGGATTGAGTTTTACCTGGTCTTGGCGCTGCTTTCAGGACTGTTCGTCTGGCAGGTATTACGATTGAACGCGTCGATCACTCCGCACCGGGCATGCATCATGTTTCAGCAGCACGTCTATGCCGGCGCGCTGGTCTTGCTGGGCATCTGGTTCGGCGCATCTGATATCACGCGCTAGCAGACGCCCCTCAATACTCCATCTACTCCATCGCTCTGATACTCTGGCGAGGTGGAGGATAATGCAAGGTTCTGCAGGGCCGCTCGTCGAGTAACGACGAAGACTGACCCCGACAGGGTTTGTCCCCGATATCTATGGCGATCGTAAAGGTCGCCCGCTGACACAGACAGCCTCAGCCCGCTCGTTTCCTGTCACTCTCCGACCTTACCGAGCGGTTTCTCCGGCTTCGTGGCGCGAAGCGTTTTCAGATAGAGCGCCACGGCCTTTGCATCGGAATCACTGAGCCCCAAACTCGGCATGCGAGTATCGGACTTCATGGCCTGCGGGTTTCGGAGCCAACGATAGACCCATGTGGGATTGAGGCGAAAACCAGCGCGATCCAAGGCGGGACCCACCTTCCCACCCTCCTCTCCAATCTTGTGGCAACCGTTGCAGCCATACTTGGTGACGTAGAGTTGTTTACCGACCTCAGCCAGTTTCGCGGCGGTCTCCGGCTTCATGGTCATGTCCGGGCGCACGATATTCACGCCCTTCCCGGGTCTGGTCGTAAAGTTAACGAGGGTGACGGTGGCCTGATCAAGTTCTTTCTTGGCCTGGCCCATAGCCTGCATCTCTTTGAGGTAGGCGTTATCGTCGACATCCACGCCTTTCTTGTCCGCCTCATCGCTGGCCTTCTTTTCCGCTTCCTGCGCCACCCGTTCGGCTTCCTTGAATTTCTGCTCTGCGGCTTGCACCGCCGCTTGCAGGTCTTTCTTTCGGCCCTCGACGTCGAATTCCAGCTTTTTACCGTGTAGTGACCTCACGTACCCGACGATGCTCCAAATTTCCTCTTCTGAAAGCGTGTATTTGAAGGTCGGCATGGTGGGCACTGCAAATTCATCGTCCCCGATTTTGTCCCCGCCCGGCCCCGTGTCTTTCATGTCGCGCGAGATGGTGTTGAAAATTTCCTCGTCTTTAAACGTGCCCATCTCTTCTTTATTGGAGAGGTCCTTGGGCTTCGGATCGGTCATGGACGACCAATTGAATCCTTCATTCTGTTTGCCGTTCTCCCCGTGGCAATGCATGCAATAGTGGGTATAGAGCTTTTTGCCCTTCGCGGACTGTTCGTTTTGAAACATCGAGCAACCTCCGGCTCCGATGAGTCCCGAGAGTCCGACCACTCCTGCGACCGCTCCAATCACGCGTATTCTTCGCCACGCCCCCATGCTCACGACCCTTTCTTTAAACGTCTCACGAGGACCAACTCAAAACCCAACGCCAAGGCCACCGCGAGTGCCGCGTACAGGTACGGTGAGTAGTCCGGCGGCGCATCGGCGCGGAAGTACCACCATGACGAAATGGCTTTTTCGGAGCCCTTCTCTTTCGGCTGGCCGGTCTCCGTCTTTTTTCCGTCCCACACCGCAAAGGCAATACTGGCGAACTCCCCGGGCTTAAACTGGGTATCTTCGTCTAAATGGTCAGTGTGAAAGGGACGAGAAAAAACCACCTTCCACACCCCTCCCTGAAAGACTCCCTTGGCCTTCACATCTTGATGCGCGTGAGGCTTCAGGGTACCGAAACCCTTCGCGCCCATATCCACGCCTTTGCCGTCTTTATTCTTCCAATACCAAATATTAACGGGCCCGCCCTGAACCTGCGCCATCGGCTGCCCGTGAGCAAAATGCGCCTTGGTGTCACCGACCATAAACTCAAGCGCTGCCGCATCCTCCGGATCTTCTGTGGGATCGCTGTATTCCAGCAGGATGGCCACGTTCGTGCCATCGTGCAAGCCGCGGACCTTCACACTTTTCGCGGTCACCTCGGTAATGCGAGTCGGCCAATGCACCTGAGGAGACATGGGAAACTCCGACATGGCGGCCGTCGCCCAGGCGGCGGCGGTCGGATCATCTGCGGGAAGAGCTCCCTTCACCAGCGTGGCACGAACAGATACACTCTGCTGGCTAAAGGCCGGCTGTTCTCCGGTGGCCAGACCTAGTCCCATGAGGGCAGCAGCCCCCACCCACCATCTCGCTCCTGGTCTCCTCACTCGTGCCATACGCTCCCCTTAGTTGCTCAACAATCCCTGATCGGAGAATGATTATTCGGACTCGTCCCACGTGCGCGGCTTTTGTCCGGCTCCGTCATATTCGCCCATAATGACTTTCCAAATGTCTTCATCGGACAACTCCAACTCCCAACGCGGCATGGCCGACTTCCAGGGCATGCCTTCCACGGGAAGCCCGACGCCGCCCTTCTTAATACGCCAGAACAGAAAACTTTCCTGAAGCATGGCAATCGTCGTGGGATCCTTAAAATTCGCCGGCGGAGGTGTGAAGCCAGGCGCAGCAAAGCCCTTGCCGTCGAAATTCCCGTGGCAAGGGGAACAGCGCGAGGCATAGAGACCCTTGCCGTACATGATATTGTCCGGCGTCTTGGGAACGGGATTCGACAAACCAGTGTATTCGCCCGGAGGAGCAGGGTGAATGGTTCGATTCTCCGCCGGAGGCGCATCGCTGGACGCCGTGCTGCCATAGGTTTGCCATCCGACCAGCAAGGGGAACAG
>JAJFBJ010000238.1 GCA_020697375.1 Nitrospira sp.
CGGATAAACTGGCAGGACGGTGAAAATGTCCGCCAGCTTTGTTCTCGCATCGCTCAGATCCTCAACGTACCCCTGAGGGTACGCCTCGTCTCTTTGCTCACTGCGGCCGCGCTGGACGGCCATTTTGACCATCCTGGGGCGTTTTGCGTATCTTTTCCGAGCACAGATGTTTCTGTGCTCAGAGGCATCAAAATGGTTTTTCAAAGGCCTGCTAAAGAAGGAGCCGTACCATGCAACGACATTTCGACCAGGATCTCGCCCGTTTAAAGCGGCAATTGCTCGCGATGGGCTCGCTCGTGGAATCGCAGATTGAGCAGGCCCTGAAGGCATTGGTGGATCGGGATTCCGATCTGGCGGTAACCGTCATCGAACAAGACCACGACGTTAATGCACTGGACGTAGCGATCGACGACCTCTGCATTAAACAATGAGCCACAATTGAAACCCTACATCGACATTCCACGCATGGCCCATTGGACGATGCGCATGGTGAAAGAATGTCTGGATGCCTTCGTCAATTCGGATCCGATGCTGGCGCGGAAGGTCTGCACCGACGATGATTTCGTGGACGACGTGAACGAGCAGTTGTTTCGCGAACTCCTCTCCTTTATGCTGGAGGACACGCGGACGATTACCCGCGCGATCAGGCTGACGTTCGTCGCCAAGGCCCTCGAACGCATTGCCGACCATGCGACGAACATCGGCGAACTGGTTGTGTACATGGTCGAAGGGAAAAACATTCGACACGTCGCTCCGTCCGCAAACTACTAGAGGTCCATGCCCAAACTCGCCGTCCTCGACATCGGCACCAACTCCATCCATATGGTCTTGGCGGAAGTCCAGGCGGACTATTCCTACAAGATCCTCGATCGCTTCAAAGACATGACGCGCCTGGGCGACGGAGTCTTCACTTCGCGCCGCCTGTCCGACCAGGCCATGATGCGCGGCCTGGAAGTCATACGTAATCTGGTCACGCTCGCCAGGAACAAAGGATATGAACGCATCGAAGGTGTGGCGACCAGCGCCGTGCGCGAAGCGCGGAACGGCGGTGAGTTCCTGGATCACGTCGCGCAGCAAACCGGGCTGACGGTCCGCGTGATTACTGGCGCGGAGGAAGCGCGCTTGATCTTCCTCGGCGTCCAGAATAGCGTCGCCCTCCCCGAGCTGCCCACACTCGTGATCGATATCGGGGGCGGATCCGTGGAGGTGATCGTCGGCAATCGCGAGACGGTCTTCCACGCTCGCAGTCTCAAGCTCGGCGCGATCCGACTCAAAGACTTGTATCTGACGAAGACGCCTCCGTCGAAATCCATGATGCACGAGTTGGAAGAGGCTGTAGCCGGCCAGCTCAAGAGTGCCCTCGGTCCCTATAAGACCAAACGCATCGAGCAGGTCATCGCCACCTCCGGGATGGCCGCCAATCTGGCCGAGGTGATCCATCTGCAACGAACCGGGCGGCCGCTTCCGCAGCTGAACCTGGCGAAGGTGTCCGCGAAAGACATTGCGGCGGTTGAAAAGCGCCTGGCCGGGGCCACGCTCAAAACGAGGCTGGCCATCCCAGGACTGGATCCCAAACGGGTGGACACGCTGCTGCCCGCCTCGACGGTGCTGCGAATTCTCCTTGGAGTGCTCCGCAAGGATGCACTCACGATCTGCGATAAGGCTATCCGTGAAGGAATCATCTATGATTTTATCCAGCGGCATCGGGAAGGGATTCAGGCGGAGCGGGACATTCCGGACGTCCGCAAACGAAATATTCTCTCTCTGGCCCGCCGCTGCCATGTCTCCGAGACGCACGCTCTCCATGTGGCGGGGCTCGCGCTCCGCCTGTTCGACCAAACCAAACCGTTGCATGGATTCGGGCAGCGGGAGCGGGAATGGTTGGAGTTCGCCGCGATTTTGCACGATATCGGCTACATGATCAATTCACGACAGCACCACAAGCATGCGTACTATTTGATCAAGAACAGCGATCTCTCAGGATTTACCGCCGACGAAATCGATCTAGTGGCCAATATCGCGCGGTATCACCGGCGGGCGGTGCCCCATCGCAAACACGACGATTTCATTGCATTGCCGGAGGGAACCCAACGGCTCGTCAAAATGTTGTCGGCGTTACTCCGCATCGCCGATGGGCTCGACCGCAGTCAGTTTTCCGTCGTGCAGGACGTTGATGTCAGACTCGAGAAGACCGTGACCATGGTCTTGCGCGTCTCAGGGGATGCCGAGTTGGAGATTTGGGCCGCGCGTAGTCGTCGGGATCTATTCGAGACGGTGTTCAAGCGGCCCGTGCAGTTCATGGTCACGTCCCAAGAAGACCAGGCTGTCTGACCAAGATGTCAGGGCTCAGGAGGTTGTAGCTCCTCTCGCCATCCTTCCATCCATTCGTGAAAGATCGAGTAGCCATGTTTCCTGCTCGTTAACCCGGATTATTCATGCATGCCGTCGCGAGTCGTTCGAGACCGAAGCCCGCCGGGGCTTCTCGCACGTAAGGCCGACGCAGGCGTACTTGCAGTCCGTCGAGGAGGCCGAACGAGGAAAGCCTCGCCGGGCGAGAGAATCGGACGACGGAGCAGGTATTCATGGATGATCCGGGTTAAGCCAATGCTCGCAATTGGCCAGATGTCAGCCACCACTCAAGATGGCCGCTTGCGGCTTGGGCAACTCGTTCAAGATGAATGAGGCAAGCGCCTGCTTTTTTGAGTGTGAGGCCGGCGCAAGGCTTTCCCACGAGCAAGGAGCCTGCAAGGATGCTGAGATGAGGCTCATGGCCTATACACATCACCACGGCGTCAGCTGAGAAGGAAGCGAGCAGA
>JAJFBJ010000026.1 GCA_020697375.1 Nitrospira sp.
TCTCGCGTGTCGTCAAGGGAAGCCGGACTCGTTTGCCAATGAGATGCCGATAACGCTCGTCGTCGGGGTGCACGGCAACGGCGGAGTCACCGAGTAAAGTTTCGGGACGCGTGGTCGCGATGAGTAGATAGCGTGTAGAGTCATCAGCGAGAGGATAGCGAATCGTATAGAGCTTTCCGGTGATATCTTCGTGCTCCACTTCGATGTCCGACAGGGCGGTCATGCAGCGCGGACACCAGTTGATCAGCCGCTCGCCGCGATACAACAGTCCGTCTTCATGAAGCCTGACAAAGACTTCTCTCACGGCTTCTGAGAGTCCCTCGTCCATGGTGAACCGCTGGCGTTCCCAATCACATGAGGCGCCCAGCCGTTTCAGTTGTGAAATGATGGTTCCGCCGGACTTCTCCTTCCATTGCCACACTCGCTTTAGAAACTCTTCCCGTCCCAGCATCTCCCTGGATGTGCCTTCCGCCTGCAGTTGCCGTTCGACCACATTTTGAGTGGCGATACCAGCATGGTCCATGCCTGGGATCCAGAGAGTATTGCGCCCCTGCATGCGCCGCCATCGGATCAAAATATCCTGAAGCGTATTATTGAGGGCATGGCCGACGTGGAGTGAACCGGTGACGTTCGGCGGAGGGATCACCATGGAATAGGGTTGTCCGGGATCAGTCGGGTCGGCGTGGAACAGGCCAGCGTCGATCCAGCGCTGGTGCCAGCGATCTTCGATGTCATGCGGACTATAGGTCTTGTCGAGTTGCGGTGTGGACATGGGTCTGAACAGGATGCTGAAAATACTCGCCGGCCTCGTTCTTGTGTCGCTCTGAAGCTCCACGTACAGAGCGGAATGCGCGTCGCCTCCTCGCTCGCTGCGGCCTTACTGGACGGCCATGTTGAGCATCCTGTGGGGATATTCTTCGGTGGTTCCAACCAATTCAATGCGCCGGAGCAGCGACGCGGGCGCATCTTAACATGTGGCGCAAGGGCTCACAAGGTAACGGCGCCTGGTCTCATGCGGTTGAAAAGGTTGTGGCGGACTCAACCCCTGTGTTATACATCGCGCGGTTTATTTAGTGAGCGGGCTGGCGCAGCATGTCAGCCAGAAAGTCTGAAACCGAAAAAGGAGCAACTATGCCGAGGGGACGAGAGAAGGACCGGAAGGTTCGTAAGAAGCATCGGAAAAACGTGAAGCGTGTGAAGGGACTTGCGAAGGCCCGTCGTGCGGCGGCCAAGAAAGTGAAGCGAGGGTAGGCAAGCGGGGGACTAATCTAACGAACTCAGTCTCTTGATCTCTGCCCGTATCTGAATGTCCGCCACGTCCGGAACGATCCGCCGGATGGCCTGCTGAATCGGATCCTGGGCCATTTCGCGCACAATGTCATCGGCTGCCTGCCGCGCAGAGCTCGCCGCGACCTGCTCAGCTTCGTTCTTCACCAGTAGACGAATCGTTTCAAGGTGTTCCTTCAGCGCCTCCGGTAGGTGTTTTTTCATTCCGGTCTCTGTCACGTCGCCCAGCAGCAGCTCTACAGATTGTTTGACTAGCGGAGGCGCAAGCTCCGAGACAGCCTGACCAACCGCTGTTTCAACGCTGGCAAGGTGTGCCGAAGTCTGCCGATTCAATTCCTCCCGAATCAACTCACGGATATTGTCCTGCAAGCCCTCTGGGATCAACACCTCCGTCAGTTGTTTTGCCACTTCTTCCTGCACGGCTGCTCGAACGGCAAGGTTCACCTGCCCGGCGACTTCCTTGGCGATGGCCGGTGGCAGCAGATCGCTGAGGTTTCGATCGGCTTGCCGCGTGACCGATTGCAAAAGATGGTCGAAGAACCCCTTCATCACTTCCTCCCCGGTTGAACCGACCGGAGAGGGGGCAGCCGAGGGAAGGGCGGAGGCGGCAGCTTTCTGTGGCAATGGCGACATGGGTATCAGCTCCTTCTCCGTCTCGGTGGAAGCGACTGCGTCATCGGCGGTGGAGGTATCTCGCAGCGAGCCATCACCCTCATCGTCGGTGGCCGTCGAGGCGGGTGGCCAGGTGCGCGTCCTCGTCAGCTTTTCATTGCGCTGTCGTGTCGTGGCCTGGTCGTTCAGTATGCTGGTAATCGTGTCGAGGAGCTGTTCGCTTTGAAAGGGCTTCTTGAGGAAGGCTTGAATACCCAGGGCTCGCAGCTTGCTCTCATCCAGGTTGTCGGAGGCATCTATGATCGGGACAATCAGCGTCTCGGCCAAACTGTCTTGCTTGCCGATCGCTTTGCAAAATCCTGAAAAAGTGATGTTCTCGAGATGAAAGTCAGCGATGACCAGCGCGGGGGCCATCTTGCGAGCTGCCTCCAACGCCGTGGGACCGTCCTGAAATCCGATGACGCGATAGCCTTCAGGAGCAGAAATATGTTGCACCATGTGATGCACGGCGGGACTGTGGTCGACCACGAAGATGGTGGCGTCCATCGCACTGTACCATTGTTAATAACTCAGCCGACGCTAACAAAGGCCATTCGAACTGTCAAAGGAAAGGAGAAAGCAGGCCTTTTGACTTGAGAGTTCACGCTGCCTAGAATTCGTCCGCGATGCCGGACGGGACAATCATCCCTGAGATAGAGCATGGAGAACCACCGGTCATGATGAGTCACAATCGAATTCAAGTGGTCTTTTTTGATGCGGCAGACACACTTTTTCACGTTCACGGATCCGTCGCGGACATTTATCTGCAGTACGCCGAGAAACATGGGCTCAAAAAGACCAGTGAGTCGTTAGGAGCGATCAAGGCGGCCTTCTCACGGGCATTTCGGGAGGCGCCTCCGCCGGTGTTTGCCGCGACAGAGCCGGCGGCCATCAAGCAATCGGAACGCTTGTGGTGGTTCGACATCGTGCACAACGTCTTTTACCGCGTCGGTATGTTTGAGCATTTCGATGAATTTTTTGAAGAAGTGTTTGCACGATTCGAACAATCGGATTCCTGGCGGCTCTACCCGGAAACGGTGGAGGTACTCAAGAAGCTGAAGGACCAAGGATTCGAGCTGGGTATCATTTCCAATTTCGACTCGCGGTTATTTTCCGTCCTGCGCGGGTTAGGAATTGTTGATTTCTTCGATACGATCACCATTTCGAGTCTGGCCCATGCCGCCAAACCGTCTGCGCGCATTTTCCAACTGGCTTTGGAGAAACACGCCGTAGAGCCGATCGAGGCGCTTCATGTAGGCGATAGCGAGCGGGATGATGTGAAGGGCGCACAGAGCGCCGGGCTGACGGGAGTGCTGCTGGCGCGACAGGGGTCTTCGAGTCCTTCAAACGGGACGACCATTGCGAGCCTGGACGAGCTGCTGCCGCTCCTTTCACGCCTGCAATAGCAACGGGACGATGTCCTTGGCGCGGCCCTGAATCGCCACATCGACGATTCCCGATTGCGCCGTGGGATCGAGATTGATTTCAGCCACAAAAGCTCCTGCCTGTTTGGCAAGGGAAGCAAATCCAGCCCCTGGATAGACCAGCCCGGATGTGCCGATGATCAGGCACAGGTCACACGTATGCAGCGCATCGTCGCTTTTCTGAAGGTCGTCCTTTGCGAGTGATTCACCAAACCAGACGATATGAGGACGGAGGAGACTGCCGCAGCTTCGGCATAGGGGAAGGATAGAAATCGGCACATCCCGATTTTCTACGACCAGTCGGCAAGCGGTGCAGCGGACCATCCAGATGTTGCCGTGGATTTCAGAAAGCTGCCGCGAGCCTGCGTCACGATGGAGCCCATCCACATTCTGTGTAATGAGCCAGAACCGTTCGAAACGTTGTTCCATCTGCGCCACGGCATCATGCGCGTGGTTCGGCCGTTTCGTGGCGATGAGTTCCCGCCGCCAGTTGTACCATTCCCAGACCAGGCGGGGATCGCGGGTAAAGGCCTCCGGCGTGGCAAGGTCTTCTGCGCGGTATCGGCGCCAGAGGCCGTCGGCTCCACGAAAGGTCGGCACCCCGCTGTCGGCGGAAATTCCCGCGCCCGTGAGGACGGTCACAGACCGTGCCGAGGCGAGCTTGTTTTGAATCAGGCCGAGGGTTGATCCGGTTCCCATGGTCGTCGGCAAGAGGAGTCAGTCACTATTTCACGCGTGCGGCCGCATGCTATAGTACCGGCCTCTCGAACGCAACGGAGTGACGAAACTCATGAAACAGATCATGGTGGTGGGTGCGGGATCGGTGGGCGGTTTCTTCGGAGCGCACCTCGCAAGAAACAATCCGGGCGTATCCTTTCTGCTTCGACCCAAGACCTTGGAGGCGGTGAAGCGACAGGGTTTGACCATCAAAAGTGCCAAGGGGAACTTCACCGTCCATCCGCTGGCTTCGTCCGATCCGCGACAATTAGCGCCGCCGGACCTCATCATCCTCGGCGTGAAGGCCTACGACCTCGATGAGGTGATGGCGCAGTTGGAGCCGGTGCTGACCGACCGCACAGTGATTCTCACGCTTCAAAACGGCATCGATACGGAAGATCGGATTATTGCGCGACTGCAGCGTGATTGTGTCGTCGGTGGCGTCGCCTTCATCTATTCGAGGATCGTCGAGCCAGGTATGATCGAACATTACAAGCGTGGCGGGGTGGCGATCGGCGAACTTATGGGCCATAAGAGCGAGCGATTGTTGCAGATTGCGGAAGTGTTTAAGCAGGCAGGATTGTCCTGCCAACTTAGCGAGGATATTCGGAAAAGCAAATGGGAGAAGATGTGTTGGAACTGTGTGTTCAACCCCGTCACGGTGTTGATCGACGATAAGGTATCCAAGGCGCTGGACCATCCGGAAATGATGGGCGTGATCCGGCAGATCGTGGGTGAGGTGGCAGCCGTATCGGCGGCATTGAAAGTGCCGCTGGCGCCCGACATGGCCGAGAAGGTCGTGAAGTGGACACAGGAACTCCGCGACATTCACACCTCGATGTACGATGACTGGAAGGCCAAGCGCCCGACGGAAATCGATTATTTGAACGGCTATATCGTGCGCAAGGGCCGGGAATTAGGCATTCCTACGCCGGTGAACGAAGCGTTGACGGCGATGGTCAAGGCCGTCACCGAGAGAGAGCCGTCTGGTCCGGGCATCGTCCGCATCGACGGCGCCGTCGTCCAGCCTGTGTCGCTTTCCCGTGCGGCGCTGGCCCAACTTCCCAAAGAACATCATGTCGAGGATGTCAGTCGGCTGATGCCCTCGATGCGGGGCCGCGCCATCCAGGTCAAGGGCCTGCTGGAGATTCCGGCTCTCCAGGTCGATGCCGACCATGTGACCATCCATTCTGTCGACGGGAAGTATGCTGCGACCCTTACGCTTCAGCAGGCGCGTGACTTCGGACTCTTGCTGTACGAGCTCGACGGTGAGCCGTTGCCGGAGGGCAAGGGCGGACCCTACCGCCTGGTAACGCCGGGGTTAGGCGACCTCTGCGCCAACGTAAAAGGTGTGGGTCGTCTCGAAGTGCGAGTGGGGTCTGGCAAGGATACGAGGCCGTCCGTCAGCCCTTCCGAATGCACGGCCGACGGGCAGAAATAACCTCCTTCACGTCGTCGTTGAATGGAATACCTGAATCGTTTTCCATCGCTCCGACCGATAGCGCCAGAGCATCAGCCCCATCCGCACCGTCCAGTCTGCGATCATCGCCAGCCAGACGTAAAAAACACCCATCGTCAGCCAGTACCCCGTGATGAAGGCGATCGGGATACGCACGCCCCACATGCCGATCATCGTGGCGATCATGATGAAGCGGGTGTCGCCGGCCCCGCGCAGTGAGCCGGCCAAGACCATCGTGAGCGCCAGCGGAATCTGCAGCAGCGCCACGATCTTGAGAAACACCGTCCCCAGGTCGATGACCGCTTCATCACTGGTGAAGGCTCGAAGCAAGACATAGGGAAAAAAGAAGAAGACGAGGCCCATTGCCGACATGATGAAGGCGGCCATGCGGTTCGCTTCCCAATTTTCGAGTTTGGCCCTCGTGTATTTGCCGGCGCCGATGCTTTGACCCACCATAGTGGCTGCGGCGATGGCAAACCCATAGCCCGGCAGGAACGACAACGATTCGATCGACAGTCCGACCTGATGGGCGGCGTAGGAGACCGTACCGTAGATCAGGACGATCTTGGTATAGAGCAGTATGCCGGCTTGTTGGACGATCCGCTCGCCGGAGACCGGTGCGCCCACATGCCAGATCGTGCGTACCAGGTCCACCCGAAGCCGTTTCGATGGTCGTAAAATGGACCGGCAGCGCAAAAAAAGATACATCGACCCTGCTGCCTCCGCGATTCCGACGGCGACAGCGGCGCCCTTCACCCCGAATGCCGGTAACCCCCACCGGCCGTAGATCAACGGATAGGCAATGGCGATGTGCAGGACATTGACCACGATCATGGCGTACATCGGGGTTTTGGTGTCGCCTGTGCCCTGCAGGATCGATGATAAGACCTGAAGAAAGACGGTGAAGGGTATTACCAGAAAGATAAGCGTGGAATAGGGCAGCGAGAGGGCGATGACCTCCGGCTCCGCGCCGAGCAATTCCATGACGAAGCGGTTCAGTGATAGACCTAACGTAAGGAGCATGAGGGATATCAGCACGGCGAGTGCCAAAAAATGACGGGCGGCCTCACCTGCGTCATCCTGTCGGCGGGCTCCCCACAACTGGGCAATGACGACATTCGTTCCGACGGAGAGACCTGAGACCAATGTCGTGGCGATAAATGCCAGCAACTGTCCCAAACCAACGGCGGCGATAGGAATGGCGCCCAGCCCTCCCACGAGAAAGACCGCAATGATCCCTTCGGTCCGTTGCAACAGGCTGCTGACCGTGACTGGAAGAGCCAGCGTCATCACCGACCGCCGGATTTGTGCAATGCCGTTTGCCATGGCGCGCCATCCTACCAGACTCAGCGATGCTCGTGGTCAATTGCCGATCAGAAGGGTCTGGACAATCTCCCCACCGCTTCGGTAGCCTGCAATATCCTATGTTGATATTGCCCCAGCCTTCCGCTCGTCCCTCCCATCGGCTGTCGAAATCGCGATACCTTTCCGGGTTGCAGTGCCACAAGCGCCTCTATTTGGAGATTCACGCTCCTGCCTTGGCGACAAAGCCGGATGCCGCTACCCAGGCCATTCTCGATATGGGGACGGATGTCGGCGAACTTGCCCGCCAACGGTTTCCCGGCGGGCGTCTGGTGAAGGCCGGGTACCGTCAGTCCCATGAAGCCTTGGAACGGACGGCCGAACTCATCCGGGACCCCACCGTGCCGGCCATCTTCGAAGGGGCCTTCCAGTTCAACCAGGTTTTGATCCGCGTCGATGTGCTGGAACGCGCCGGGGTGAATGAACTGGGACAACCGACGTGGCGGCTCGTGGAGGTCAAATCATCCACCAAGGTAAAGTCCACGCATCTGGATGATCTCACCATTCAGAGCTATGTCCTGGAAGGGATCGGGCTGGCCGTCGTGGATATCTGCCTCATGCACGTAAACCGGCAGTATGTCTTTGACGGGCGGCTAGATCTTGGTCAGCTGTTTGAGCTGCGCTCATTAAGCGAGCTGATTCGCCCGAGGCTACCGGATGTCCCGTCGCGTCTGGCTACGATGCAAGGAATGCTGGAGGAGATGTCTGCGCCGGTCGTTGCGCCGGATGAGCATTGTCGGAGTCCTTACGAATGTCCGTTTTGGGCCCATTGCACGAAGGAGAAACCGCTCCGCTGGATTTATCATTTGCCGGGGAGTTGCAATACGATGGTTCTGCTTCGAGAGCGAGGCATCGAGAGCATTGATGATATTCCCGACCATGTCGTCCTGACCCAAGTGCAGCATCGCGTAAGAGACAATCGAGAATGGATCGGAAACGGCTTGCGAGCCGCGTTGGAAAATATCCAATATCCTGTCCACCATCTGGATTTCGAAACCTTCATGCCGGCGGTACCAAAATTCGTGGATACCAGACCCTACCAGGTGATCCCTTCCCAGTGGTCCAATCACATCGAGTATTTCGATGGTACGCTCGCCCATGCCGAATACCTATGCCGGGATGGGCGTGATCCGCGAGAAGAATTGACGTCGACATTGTTGGAATCTCTGGGACAGGAGGGAAGTATCTGCGTGTATTCCAGTTACGAACGTTCGGTGCTTGAGCGGCTGGCCGAGCGATTCCCATCACTCCGGAGGGAACTCAAGCGCGCCATGGCGAGGCTGTGGGATCTTCACGAGGTGATCAAAGACCATTATTATCATCCGGCCTTCGAGGGCAGTTATTCGATCAAGGCCGTGTTACCGGCTATCGTGCCGTCATTGAGTTATGAGGATCTTGTCATACAGGATGGAGGAACGGCGGCAAGCGAATACCATCGAATGATCTTTACGGTCAGCGACTGGATCGAGAAGGCGCGGATTGGAGAAGCTCTACTGCGGTACTGCGAGCGCGATACATTGGCCATGGTAGAGTTGCGAAGAGAATTGAAGAAAAGAGCCGGTTAGCGCCTGCCGCGGGTCCATATCCATTTCACCATCCGCACGCACGTCGTTTCAATCTTGTCGTCTGCCATCAGCGCGATCCCCCCTAGAACCAGCAGCGTCATCACCAGTGAAAATTCTGTTTGTTCAAACATGTGGCCCTCCTCTGTGGTGCAGAGAGTAGCCTGGACCTACGGTGGCGAACAGACCACCAGAGGCGGGGAAAGTCTCCGGCCATCAGTTGGGTGAGGAGCGAATGACCGGGGAAAATAAGAAGCGCCGGCGTAAAGGTCGCTTGAGGTAGTGGCGGAGAGGGTGGGATTCGAACCCACGGTCCCTTTCAGGACAACGGTTTTCGAGACCGTCCGAATCGGCCGCTCTCGCACCTCTCCGCATGGCCAAAAGGACCCGCAGTTTCACATAGTTGGATGTTCATGCGCAAGCCGTTTTCTGTCCAGCAAAGGGACCCTGTTGTGAATGGCCAGGGAACGATTTGGGATACCTTCCGCAATCACCGACCGAGATTTACGATGCTAGGGCGCGATCGAGATGAGAGTGAAGGAGGCTTGTATGAGCATGACTGTAAAGAAAAGCCGATCGGCCTTACGACTTCGCCGGCCGGTTTCGTTGCTCGTCGTACAGCCGGAGGATCGTGCAGAGGTGAGCGAATTGTTTACTGATAAACGAAGCCTTCTGCAAGGAGCATCCCTGGGTGATCAGATAATCTCTGACCATTCCAGAGGAAGGCACCACTCGTTGTTGGTGGACATACAGGACCAAGTCATACAGTCGTTGCCAATCGTCTGGTTGAAGCACGGTATGGGAACAGGCTCGCGAAAACACATGCAGGAGCGCTTTGGCATGCTGGTCCATGGATGTGAAGTCTCCTCTAGGGTGGTGTGGGAGACTATACGCATGAGCTTGAGAGTGCAGAATCGCTCAAAAGCGTTAATTCGTTCGTTGAGGCAGGACAACACGATAAGGGTACAGACAGGGAACGCAGATCTCTAGTCAGCAGTCCTGTTGCACAAAAACTCAGTACAAGAGAATTGACGAAAAATCGGCAGAGGTCGCAAAAGGGATACTGCGTGGTGGGATCATTCAGGCGGCGCTATCGGGCCGAACCATTCGCCGATATAGGTGACCAGATCTTCATCAGCCTCTTTGCCTAACTCCTCGACGAATGATTCCGCGCAGATGATGACCTTCACGACCGTAATAGGAGGTTCGTCGGAAGCAGACGGACTGATTGGTCCGCGGTACCAATAGAATCCGGTTTTTGTCGGCCTGTCTTTCATCCAATCCATGCCCAGATCCTACGCCGATCGAGGGATCAGGACAAGGCAAAGAAAACCCATAGGTGGAACTCTGGCGTAAAAAGCGTGGTGAAAGTTGCGAACTGAACGGGGAGAGAGGGCAATTCCTCTAAGAGCAAGGGAGAGGCAACGAAATCATGTGCTTGAACGTGCGCCTTTCTGCGACCAGACTCGGACCACATAATGGAGTGAAAAGTGAATCTATTTTGTGATGGAAACCCTGTGCCGTAGACTCAGGCGGTGCGGTGAGATCCGCAGACGTGCTTCAACAACGCATCGTTTTTGCACGCCTCTCGTTCCCACTGGGGTTGAGCATTTCGTGGTCAGACATTCTCCTGTCACTATTCCACCTGCCGAAACACTTCTTGACGTTCTGCGGTGGAGAGCCGAGCGCCAACCAGGCCAGACGGCTTACGTGTTTCTCCGAGACGGGGTACGGCAGAATGCCGTCCTGACATACGGAGCACTCTACGCAAAGGCTCGTTCGATCGCCGGATATCTCCACTCTCGATTTACGCCCGGCGACCGGCTCCTCCTGGTATTCCCCCCCGGGTTGGATTTCGTGCAGGCCTTCTGGGGCGCTCTGTATGCCGGGTTGATTGCCGTGCCGGTTCCCCCCCCGGATGCCTTTCGTTTGGGTCCCAGTGCCGCACGCCTCCGGAACGTCGCCGAGGATGCTCGGTTCGCCGGGGCCTTGAGCACGAGCCAGATTCTCTCCATGCTTCGACAGCAGGATTCCCACGGCGGTTCCTTCATGCTGGACCGTTGGATCAGTCTCGACGATGTCGGCTCGCACCCTCTTCCTCTTTCGAACAAGGCATGTCCGCTCTCTGCGACTCTGGCCTACCTGCAGTACACATCCGGATCTACCTCCGCGCCAAAAGGGGTCATGGTCAGTCATGGGAATATGACGGCTCAAAGCCGCTGTATCACCGATGCCGGCGGCTACGATACGCATTCCATCACATTGTCCTGGATGCCGCACTTCCATGACTATGGATTGGTGAAGGGTATCATCCAGCCGGCTTGGATCGGACGGCCGTCCTATCTCATGTCGCCGCTCACATTCCTGAAACGTCCGCTACGCTGGCTTGAAGCCATCCAGCGCTACAAGGTGACGCACAGTGGAGGACCCAACTTCGCGTACCGCCACTGCGTCGATGCCGTCACGCAGGAAGAAATCGCGACTCTCAATCTCTCTGGTTGGCAGGTCGCGAGCTGCGGAGCGGAACCGATCGCTTCCGACACCATCGACCGGTTCGCTGATGCGTTCGCTCCGTCAGGATTTACCCGCGAAGCGTTTTACCCTGCCTATGGAATGGCGGAATACACGTTATTGATTTCACTGAAACGGAAAGGTGTGCCGCCTACCGTGCAGGCGTTGGATCCAGAGGGGTTGGAACAAAGTATGGTTTCCGAGGCCAAGCCTGAAACAGCTTCGCCTCGGCGGGTGGTCGGATGCGGAATTCCAGTCGGAGACACGAAATTGATCATTGCCCATCCGGAAACCTTGTCTCGTTGTGCCGCTCAGCAGGTCGGTGAAATCTGGCTGGCGGGCGCCAGTGCCGCGCAAGGCTATTGGAACAATCCTGATGAAACGGCCCGCACATTTGGCGCGATTCTCCGCGATACCGGCGAAGGGCCGTTCCTGCGGACCGGCGATCTCGGGTTCATAAAGGAAGGCGAAGTTTTTGTCACCGGGCGTTTGAAAGACCTCCTGATCATTCGGGGCAGAAATTACTATCCTCAGGACATCGAGCGTACGGTGGAACAATGCCATGCGCTCTGTCGGGCCGGCGGAGCTGCAGTATTCTCAGTGCCCCAAGCCGATGAAGAAGTCGTTGTCGCTGTGCAGGAGGTCGAACGTCAGGCGGTGACGCAGGACATCGACGGGCTGGCCGGCGCCATTCGTATTGCGGTATCGGAGGAGCATGACCTCCATGTTGCTTCCATCCTCTTCATCAAGGCGGGAAGCCTTCCGAAGACCTCAAGCGGAAAGGTGCGACGGCGGGCCTGCCGGGAACAGTTTCTTACGGGGCGGCTCACGATCATTGGAAAGAGTGAATTGAACCTGCCGATGACGCGAGCCGCCATGGACCCGGTCGAGATGGAAGACCTGCGGACGCTTTCCTTCAATGCAAGACAAGAGAAGATATCGGACAACCTGCAAGCGATGATCGCCGCTCGGCTGGGATGCGACCGGAACGCCATTCCCTGCGACCGGCCGGTACATCTTCTAGGGATCGATTCGTTGATCGCGGCCGGGGTACTGCACCATGTGGAAGACACATTCAAGGTCGTGCTCTCAATACAGGCGCTGTTGGGAGGCGCAACGATCACCGATCTCGCTACGCGGATCGAAGAAAACATGGTTCATCCTGAAAATAAGCCGACGCCTGACATTTCTTTGGATCCGCTGCAAGAAAATCTCTGCCCACTCTCCGAGAACCAGGCGGCCTTGTGGTTCCTCAGTCAATTCGCCCCGGACAGCGCGGCCGCCAATGTGGCGCTATTAGTACATCTTCCGGCGGGCCTCAATGAACCAGCGCTGCAGCGGGCATTCGAACGGCTCGGCGAACGCCATGCGACCCTTCGTACCACCTACGAAACGCAGCAGAACATTCCCGTTCAGCGGATCCATAAGACTCTGCCTCCGGGTTGGACGAGTATCGACGGCTCAGGATGGGATTGGACGCGTCTTCGCCTGAAGGCACTGGAGGCTGCGGCCGTCCCGTTCGATCTGCTGCGTGGACCGGTATGGCGCGCTGCTCTCTATCACCGGGAACAGGATTCGTTTCTTCTCCTGGCCGCGCACCATATCGCGGTGGATGGCTGGTCGATGAATCTGCTGGTGGCTGACCTCAAGCGGGAATATGAGTCAATTGGAACCGATGGCACTCCCATGGCGGACGAAATCGGCCGGACGCCGGTTCCCTACGGTGAGTTCGTCGATTGGCACCGAATGTTGCTGGAGGGCGAAGAGGGCCGGCGCCTGTCGCACTATTGGAAAGCACGGCTTGCCGGTGAATTGCCGAGTTATAACATGCTGTACGACCGCCCGCAGACGACCGTTGAGCCAAGCCGCTATGCCTGGCACGCCTTCCATGTCGATAAGAAACTGACGGCACGACTCAAACATTTTGCCCGATCGGAAGGCACGACGCTGTATGGCGTCTGTCTGTCGGCGCTTCAAGTCCTGTTGTATCGCTACACGAGCCAAGAAGACACGATGATCGTGACACCGGTCTTTGGCCGCAGCAGGTCGAGTTTCGCACAGACGGTGGGCGATTTTGTGAATATGCTGGTGTTGCGAGAGACCCTGCAGGAAGACTGCACGGTACGGTCCCTCCTGACGCAAACGAAACACACGGTGTTGGAGGCGCTCGATCATCAGGACTATCCCTATGCGCGGCTCTGGTCGGATGTTCGGCCCGCGCGTGATCGGCAGCGCGCTCCGTTGGCGCAGATTCTCTTCGTGCTGCAACCGTTCAAACTCTTGGACGACCTCGAGACGCTCATGAGCACATCGAGCCCATCGTCCAGGAGAGACGGACCGCCCGGATGGGAAGCCTATGTCATCCCCCAGCAGAGCGGGCAATTTGATCTCTGTATCGAACTGGCGGAGTCGGACCAGGGGTTGACGGGCTACTTTGAATATAAGGAACCGTTGTTCGCTCCGGACCGGGTGACAGGGATGCAGGAGCATTTTGTGCGCTTGCTGGAAGGCCTCGTGGCCGATCCGACAGCGCCCATCGGCCAATTGCCTCTCATGTCCGAGGATGAGCAGCGTGAGACCGTGCTCACATGGGGTCGATCACCGTATCGCGGGAAGACAGGAGAATGCCTCCATCGCCTGTTCGAGGCGCAGGTCCTAAGGACGCCGGAAGCCGTTGCCGTACGGCAGGAAGGCCTGGTGCTGACCTATCGGGAATTGGACGAGCGAGCCAATCGGGTCGCCCATTATCTCCGGCGGCGGGGAGTGATGCCTGGTGTGGTCGTCGGATTATGTCTTGAACGGTCGCTGCCTTTGATCGTCGGCATGCTCGGCATATTGAAGTCCGGCGGCGCCTACCTTCCGCTGGATGCCGACTATCCCACGGAGCGGCTGGAATATATGTTGAGAGACAGCCAGGTCAAGGTGCTGGTAACTCAGCAAGACCAGCTGGCCCGGTTGCCCGCGACGAATTCCCACACTATTTGTCTCGATTCGGAATGGGAGGCGATTGCGCGGTTTCCGGACAGCCTGATCGAAGGCACGGACGCATTGCAGAATCTCGCCTATGTGATCTATACCTCTGGTTCCACCGGCCATCCGAAGGGTGTGATGGTCGAACAGCGGTCCATCGCCAATTATGTGCAGGCCGTAATCGACCTAGTCGGATTGACGGCGCGGGACCGGGTGCTGCAATTCGCATCGCTAAGTTTCGATACGGCGGCCGAAGAGATTTTTCCCTGCCTGGCCACGGGAGGGACATTGGTACTGCGCATCCCCGCCATGGTGGAGTCCGTGTCGGAATTCCTGGACCGATGCCGGGAATGGCAACTGACGGTGTTGGATTTGCCGACGGCCTATTGGCATGAGGTCGTCATTCGCATGGAATTGGAGCGGATCGCTTTCCCTGAATCCGTAACGACCGTGATTATCGGCGGGGAACGTGTCCTCCCCCAGATCGTGCACCGTTGGACCAAACTGGTCGGCCGCACCGTTCGCTTGTTGAATACCTATGGGCCAACGGAAACCACGGTCGCAGTCACCTACTCCGACCTCACCGGTCTCGGCATCGACGACGATGTGCCGGGCGATCTCCCGATCGGACGGGCGATCCCTCATGCGTCCGTCTACGTACTGGATAGACATCGGCGGCCGGTTCCTGCCGGCGTGGCGGGAGAACTCTATGTCGGTGGGGTGGGGGTCGCGCGGGGATACATGGGGCGGCCGGACCTTACCGACGAAAGATTCATCCCCGACCCCTTCTCACTTGAGGCTGGCGCAAGGCTCTATCGGACCGGCGACCTCGCGCGCTGGCGTTCCGACGGTCAACTGGACTATCGAGGTCGCGTGGATCGCCAGGTGAAGATTCGCGGGTTCCGCATCGAATTGGAAGAAATCGAAGCGGTCTTGAACCGGCACCCGGACCTGGAACGCGCCGTGGTCGAAGTACGAGAGGATCAACCGGGAGATAAGCGGATCGTGGCTTTCATCGTGCCTCGCCCCCATAACAGTCCGGGTCTGGCGCAACTGCGCGAACAGCTTCGGCATCAATTACCTGCCCATATGATTCCCTCGTCGTTCATCGAGCTGGAGGCCCTGCCGCTCACGGCGAATGGAAAGGTCGATCGGCGCGCGCTGGGCATTGCCGATGACAGCCGTGCGAGCAAGGTGGAACTGACCTCCGAATATCGTGCCCCGAGAAATACCATGGAGCACATGCTGGCTGACATCTGGGGACAGATCCTGCACGTGAAGGATGTCGGAGTGCATGACAATTTCTTCGAGTTGGGCGGCCATTCATTGCTGGCCACGCAGCTGGTGTCGAGAGTCCAGACCCTGCTTCAGATCACGCTCCCTTTGCGGCAAGTCTTTGCGAATCCCACCATCGCCACCCTGGCGGATGTCATTCAAAAAACGCAGAGCGACGGAAAACAGGCGCCGGAGCAAACGGGATGGGTGATCACAAAAGCCTCGCGAGGCGCCTCTCTGCCGCTGTCTTTTGCGCAGGAACGGATGTGGTTCCTCTATCGGATGTCGCCGGGGTCTTCCGCGTACAACATTCCGGCCAGCGTGCGCTTGCATGGGCCGCTCAATCGGGCGGCTCTGCGCGGAAGCGTCGATAAACTCGTGCGGCGCCACGAAGCGCTCAGGACTACCTTCGCCACCGTCGATGGCCAACCGCGCCAGGTCATCCACGACTCATTGGAACCCCGTTGGAGCGAAGAAGATGCGCGGATGCTCTCAGCGGAGGCGCGCGAGCCACGGGCGCTGGAACTCGCGACAGCCGAGGCTCGTTGTCCATTCAATCTCGAACAGGGCCCGCTGCTGCGCATCCTGTTGATTCAGCTGGGAGAAGAAGATCACGTCTTGGTGGTGAGCACGCACCACATCATTTCAGATCAATGGTCCTACGGAATCATCGCTCGCGAGCTCGTGAAGTGCTACAACGCGCATTGCGCGAGCAAACCCTTCGCGATCCTGCCCGAACTCAACATACAATATGCCGACTTCGCCCAATGGCAACGTACGTGGCTCACCGGTCCGGTGCTTGCGAAGCAACTCGCGCACTGGAAGTCCAAGCTGCTCGATCTTCCGGTCTTGACCCTGCCGTCCGACCGGCCGCGACTGCCGGTCCACTCCTTCAAAGGCGATCATGTGTCCCTGGATCTGTCCTGGACGCTGATGAACCGGCTGAAGCAGCTCAGCGTCCGCGAGGGAGTGACCCTCTACATGCTGTTTTTGGCGGGGTTCTTCGGTCTGTTACATCGCCTCACGCAGCAATGTGATCTTGTGATCGGCACGCCTATCGCCAATCGGAACCGTTTGGAAGTAGAAGGATTGATCGGGACATTCGTGAATACTCTGGTGCTGCGGACGGATGTCACGGGCAATCTGACGTTCCGTGAATTGCTGGCGAAAGTGCGAGACCTGTCTTTCGATGCCTATGCCCATCAGGACATTCCCTTTGAGAAACTGGTGGAGCAATTGCGGCCGGATCGGGGACAGGGCGGCTTGCCCTTGGTTCAGGTGCTGTTCAATTTCGCGAATACTCCGTTCGCTCGCACGGAATTTCAGCATCTCTCCTGGACGCCCTATGAAGTGAGCCGCGGGGCCGCGCAGCTGGATCTCGGCCTCTCCATCGATCCGCTTGCCTCGCGAAAGGCCTACCTGGAATTCAATACGGATCTGTTCGACCGCCCCACCGCCGAACGATGGCTGGCGCAATACCGACAATTTATGGAGTCCATTGCGGAACAGCCGGACGAAACCATCGGGCATGTAGCGATTCTCACGGAGCCGGAACGGTATCGAATGCTTTGCGGGTGGAACGCGACCGAGAGCCAGTTCGATTCAGAGGCCTGTTTCCCGCAGTTGTTCGAAGCTCAAGTCATTCGCACGCCTGATGCCGTTGCGGTGGTGTTCGAAGGCGTCGAACTGTCCTATGCGGAGCTGAACCGTCGCGCGAACCGGCTGGCGCACCGCTTGCGCGAACAGGGTGTGGGACCGGATGTGGTGGTGCCGATATTCTTGGACCGGTCACTTGAATTGCTGGTCAGTCTGCTGGCCGTCATGAAAGCCGGCGGCGCCTACCTTCCGTTGATTCCAGGATTGCCATCGCGGAGGCTGGCGACCATGATAGAGGCGAGCCAGGCGGCGGTGCTCGTGACCAGTTCAACGCTCGTAGCCGAACTCCCACGTCATCAACTGGGGGTCATCTACATGGATCGCGAGGCCGAATCGCCGACAAGGTTTTCCGATCACAACCCCTTGCCGGTGGCCGGCCCTCACCATTTGGTCTATGTGCTGTTTACCTCAGGATCGACCGGCCAGCCGAAGGGGGTGGAGATCGAACACCGGTCCTTAGTGAATTTTCTTCTGTCGATGCTACGCGAACCTGGTATGACAGGACAAGATGTCCTCCTTGCCCTCACGCCGCTTTCGTTCGATATCGCGGGGTTGGAATTGTATCTTCCGCTCTTAACGGGCGCGCGCATTCTGCTGGCAAGCCGCCGGCAGAGCATGGACGGGATATGGTTGCAAAGGGAATTGGACCAAGGAGGGGTCACCGTCATGCAGGCGACACCGGCGACCTGGCGGATGGTGCTGCATTCGGGATGGCAGGGAGGACGCGGAGTGAAGGCGCTCTGTGGCGGCGAATCGTTGCCCCGTGAGCTGGCCCGGGAACTGCTTGCGCGGGCGGGATCTGTCTGGAACCTCTATGGGCCGACTGAAACCACTATCTGGTCGACGCTGGAACGGGTGCGTACCGCCGAGCGATCCATTCCTCTCGGACGTCCCATTACCAATACCCAGGCATATGTATTGGATTTCAATCGACAGCCGATGCCGGTCGGCATACCGGGTGAATTGTATATCGGCGGAATGGGGCTTGCCCGTGGATACCGAGGCGCCGCTCAGTTGACCCAGGAGCGATTCGTCTCCAATCCGTTTCGTGCAGGGGAACGGCTGTATCGCACCGGTGACCAGGTGAAATGGCTGCCGGATGGGCGACTCGATTACGTCGGACGCATCGATTTCCAGGTCAAGCTGCGTGGATTCCGGATCGAACTTGGAGAGATCGAAGCGATCCTGACGGGCGAGGCAACCGTCAAACAGGCAGTGGCCATCCTCCGAGAGGATGCCCCGGGAGACAAACGAATTGTGGCCTACGTAGTGGCGCGAGACGGACAGATCTGCGATACCCAGGTGCTTCGCCACAGGCTGCGTGAGGTGGTCCCGGATTATATGGTGCCGGCCGCCATCGTGCTTCTTGAGAAATTTCCACTGACAGCGAACGGCAAGGTCGATCGCAGCTCATTCCCCGTCCCGTCGATGGAGCCGGTCCATGACCAGGCCCAGGTGATTGAGCCGCGCAATCGAATCGAATTACAGCTGGCTGCGATTTGGGAGCAGGTGCTGGAAATTACGCCCGTCGGCGTCCGTGACAATTTCTTTTCGCTGGGCGGCTATTCCCTGCTGGCGCTGCGGATGTTCGACGCCATCGAACAGACGTTCGGGACACGCCTGCCGATGGCGTTGCTTTTTCAGGCGCCGACGATCGAACAGTTGGCGAATGTGCTGGCGGATGAAGGCTGCGGGGTGCGCTGGCGGTCATTGGTCGCGATCCAACCGGAGGGCAGCAATCCACCGTTCTTCGCGGTTCCGGGAGTGGGGGGCAATGTGCTGGTGTTTGCGCGCCTGGCCAAGCTGCTGGGAGACGATCAACCGTTCTATGGATTGCAAGCGCGCGGCCTCGACGGGAAAGAGAAACCGTTTCTGCGAGTGGAGGATATGGCCGCGCATTACATTGACGAAATTCGCTCGATCCAGCCTCAAGGGCCCTATCTCATCGGAGGAACCTGCACGGGCGGCCTGGCGGCCTATGAGATCGCGCAGCAGCTCGTGGCGCAGGGCGAAGAGGTGATTTTGGCCGTCATCGAATCGTGGCATCCCCGGTCCTATCACACTCACTGGAGCCGGCCGCCCTATCCGCTCTGGCCCATCGTATTCGTGGCGATGAAAATCGCAACGTATCTTCGCCTCATGCGAAAATTCCCCGCGCGAGAATGGCCGGCATTCTGGAAAGGAAAGTTGAAACGGCTGTGGAATCTCATGCAGCATACGAAATCCCCCGAGCACCAAGACGACTTTCTGTACAAAGATCAAGTAACCTATGCCACCTTCCATGCCGTGGCGCGGTACCGACTGAGACCGTTCCTGGGGCAGGTCTTGAACGTGATTGCCTCCAAACATCCGCTTACCAATTCAACCGACGACACAAGGTTGGTTTTTGGCGAGTCGGCATTGGAGATGAGCCGCACGATGTATCTCCCGGCGGAAGATTCAGGACGATTATTCGTCGCGCCGCATGTGCAAGAGTTGGCGATTCAGCTCAAGACGTTCTGGCAGGAGGCGCGGGCAGCGCTCCGTCGGAAATCCGAAGCGCAGGGAAACGATCCCTCATCGAAAGCGGCGTAACAACGAGCCGGAGCCGTAATCCCTTCCATGATGAAAATGTATCGATTTCTCCAGTTCCTGCTGCGCGGCGCGCGGACCATGATGGTGATGATGGTGCTCACCGGACTGTTGGCCGGCCTGTCCAGCGTGGGGCTCCTCGCAGTCATCAACAAACTCATCAATGGAGCCGGATCGACATCCCAACTCTTCGCCCTGGCATTTATCGGGCTCGCGGCGCTGAAAGTCGCGTCCAACTATCTCTCCCAATTGTTGCTGGTCACTTTTGCGCAGGAAACCATTCTGAACCTGGGGATGGACCTCTGCTGGAAAATCGTGCGCGCGCCGTACCGAACATTGGAGCGCCGTGGCGCCCATGAAATCCTGGCCACGCTGACAGAAGACACGAATGCCATGGCCTGGGCGGTCAACGGGTTGCCGGCCCTGGCTATCAATGTCGCCATTCTCGCCGGCTGCTCTCTCTATCTTGCATGGCTTTCCTGGCAGGCGTTCATCGGAGTAGTCATCCTGGCCATCTTGGGTTTACTCGGTTACCGTCACCTGTACAATCGGGTGCTCCGTTCGTCTCTTGCCGTGCGCGATGCGAAAGGCGCGCTGTTCGAGCACTTCCGCAGCTTGACCGAGGGGATGAAGGAGTTGATGCTGAATCGCGGAAGACGAGAGATGTTTGTCGCGTCGGATATCAGGCAGGCCGCCGAAGCCCTGCGCCACCATAATTTAGTGGCGACCAGACAATACCTGACCACCGATTCTTGGACGCAAGTGCTGTTCTACGGGTTGATCGGCGTGATCCTCCTCCTGTTTCCCCGGTTGCTGTCGCTGTCCGGTGAATCCCTGACCGGCTATGCCTTTGCCATGCTCTACATGATCGGCCCGATGTGGGGGCTGCTCGGGATGGTGCCGACGTTGAGCCGCGGACAGGTGGCGCTGGAAAAGATAGAAGCGCTCGGGCTGGCATTGGACGAGGGGAGCCGGGAAGGAGGGACGGAGCGTCCGGTGATCAACGGCGGACATCGGGTGGATTTCTCGAAGGCGCGGTTTTCTTATGAGCCGAAAGGCGAGGATGACCGATCGTTCACCTTAGGACCATTGGATCTGTCGTTCGAGACCGGCGAGCTCGTCTTCATCATCGGGGGCAACGGCAGCGGGAAGTCCACATTCGTGAAGCTGCTCACCGGGCTCTACTTACCGCAGCAGGGAGAGGTGCGGCTCAACGGCGAAGCGATTGCTCCCACGACACAAGATTGGTATCGACAGCATTTCGCGGCAGTCTTCTCCGATTTCTATCTGTTCAAAAAACTTCTGGGACTGGATCCGGCATTGATCGCGAGTCAGGCAGACGGATGGTTGAAGACCCTGCGGATTCAGCACAAGGTCACGATCGAGAAGGGCGAGTACTCAACGGTGAATCTGTCTCAAGGGCAGCGCAAGCGGCTGGCCCTCGTCACGGCGATGCTGGAAGACCGGCCGTTTTACGTGTTCGATGAGTGGGCGGCTGATCAGGACCCCCAGTACAAGGAAGTGTTTTACGGAGAGCTGCTGCCTAAGCTACGGGCGCGTGGAAAAGGGGTGATCGTGGTGACTCACGACGACCGATATTTCCACGTGGGCGATCGAGTGTTGAAGCTGGACGAGGGCAGAATCGTGGAGGCATCGAACGTTGCAGCTAGCGGAGCTGCCCATCGAGTCGGCCCGCTGCTCAAGCCCATCGTCCTTCCTTCCCTATAAAAAGTCTTTCCGCTATGGCAAACGAACCACGACCGGCTCTGATGGCCCCCATGAAATGCTCCGAAACCATGCCTCTCGATCGCCAGGATGTGCATGTCTGGTCCTGCGACTTGTCACAGTATGACGGCGAACAGGTGCTGCTCGCCGGTCTGCTCTCGGTGGAGGAGCGGAGCCGCGCCGCTCGTTTTGTGTTTGATCGGGATCGCCGTCACTTCACGTTGTCCCACGGTCTGCTACGGATGATTCTAGGAAGATATCTACGGCAAGCGCCCGAGCTTATTCAATTTGAAAAGGGATCTCATGGCAAGCCGGCGATATGCGGGCCGTCCTCCAGCGCCCAGTCCATTCAGTTTAGTCTCTCCCATTCAGGCGACTACGCGCTCCTGGCGGTAGCCCTGGGACGGGCCGTGGGTGTGGATGTGGAGCTCTGCCGGCCGGAGGTGGACTCGCTCAAGCTGGCGGACAGATTTTTTGCTGCCGCCGAATCGCGGAAGATCGCAGAGGTTCCGGTTGATCGGCAACAGCAGATGTTCTACCGCTATTGGACCGCCAAGGAAGCCTATCTGAAGGGACGAGGCCTGGGACTGTCACTTGGGCTGGATCGGTTTGAGCTGCTTTTCGATGAATTATCAGCCAGGGCGCGGGTGCGTTCGACCGAGTCCGGAACCATCGATGAGGCCTGGCTCGTACGATCCTTATCCTTGAGCGACGGGCTGGTGGGATCGCTGGCGGCAGAGGGCGGGGGCTGGCGCGTTCAGATGGTCGATGCGAGGCTGTCGCTGTTTCGTTAAACGTTCTCCCGCCTGGCTGCTTCCTGCCTCAGTCGACGAAAAAAATCTTGTAAGAGTGCCTGACTCTCTCCGGCTAAAATCCCACCGATGACCTCCACGCGATGGTTCAGGCGAGCTTCCGTGGGAATGTTCATGATGGACCCGCAAGCGCCGGCCTTGGGGTCGGAAGCTCCAAACAGAAGCCTTGGAATGCGAGCCAGGATGATGGCGCCGATGCACATGGCGCAGGGTTCCAGCGTGACATAGAGGGTAGTTCCCGTGAGCCGCCAACTTTCCATCCGCCGCGATGCTTCCTGGATGACCATCAGTTCCGCATGGGCTGTGGGATCCTGCCGGGATTCGCGGCGATTGTGCGCTTCCGCGATCACGATGCCGTCTCGCACCAACAGGGCGGCGATAGGCACTTCACCGATCAGCGGCGCTGAGCGGGCGATGGTCAAGGCCTGCTGCATGAATTGATAGTCGAGATCGTCGAGGGCAGGCATGGCGTTGGCTGTTGGTTCCGGTCAGGATCAAGAGGCTGAAATCAGCCCTGTGCGGGGCATGCTAGCACGTTACGTTTGAGGAAAGGCAGTAGAGGGAAGGACGGTGGAAATCCGGCTGGACGGCTCGCTTAGCCGACTGCAGAAAAACTGTTTCATGCACATGCGAATTCGACATGTTGAACAGCTGGGACCAGGAATGAGTAACCCCACAGGCTGCTCAATAAGACCGTCCAGCAAGGCCGCAGCGAGTGAAGGGCCGAGGCGTACCCTCAGGGGTACGTTGAGGGTCTGAACGATGCGAGAACGCCGCTGGCGGCCTTTTTCAGCAGCCTGTTACGTTTGACCGATCAGGTAAATGGCCCCCGTCGGTTGCTGGCGTCCGCCTTCCGGCTCCACGGTCACGGCAAACTTTTTCATCCGTGGTAATTCGGACGGACTCTTGATCATCAAGCGGCCCTTTTGTCCCGCGTCGAGGTCGAACACTCCGGCGCTGACCGGTCTGTCATCGACGGCCCAGAGCTGGTAGACCTTGCCGCTCGGCAAAGCCGGTAGGTTGAACGCATACAGCCAAGCCTTTTTGCCGGCCGGATCGAACAGGATGAGCGCGCCGGCCGACTTGGCCATGTCCGATCCCGACAGAGACACGACTTTTGAAGCGGGATTCTTGAACAACCGGGCGAATTCGTCGTTGTGACGCGCAAGGCGCTGCAAGGAGCCTTCCCGCTGGGTCAACTGGTTGCGTACGTCGTCTAATTCCGCTTCTCGCTGAATCAGGTGATCTCGAAGCTCGGCGACTTCCGTGGCCCGTTGGTCCAGTTCGGATTTCAGCGTCTCGACGATCTGTGCGTGCCGCTTTATATCCGACTGCAGAGCGGTGGCTCGCGAAGTCTCCTGTTGCACGGCGGCTTGCATCTCCTGAAGTTGGCCCGAGCGCTGGGTCGTTTGCGCATAGGACAGCCATGCGAAGTAGCCGCCTCCGATGACGATGGCGAGGCCGGCAAATCCCATCGCGAGACGAAACGGCCAGGAGCGAACCGGTGCAATGGGCGGAAACAGATGATTCATCCATTCCCCCGGTTCCAGGCTTGATCGCCCGGCGGACCCGTCTACCTCGACCGCGCCGGGAATCGGAACCGGCGCGTTCATGATTTTCACCTTGAGTTCGTTGGGCGGCTGCGCCGGGGTGAGAGCAAATGGCAAGAGGGATCCCACGGTCTGATAATCCTTCAATGTGGCATGGCAGGTGGCGCAACCGGACAACAGATGGGCTTCGAGGGCCTGCCGCTCCGAGCGTTCGAGGGCGCCGATCGCGTAAAGAGGGACCGTCTCTTCCAATTCCTCGTGAGTCATGTCCCTTCACCATGCGGCCAGGTCTGTTGCACAGCGGCGCGGAGCTTCGTCATCGCAAGCTTGATTCTGGTTTTCACCTTCCCCAGCGGTTGGTTCAACGTGGCGGCGATGTCTGTATGAGTCAGGCCTTGGTAGAACGCCATCTCGATGGCCTGTTGTTGCGGAAGCGGCAGATCCAGGACGGCTTGGGCCATCATCTTCCGCAGTTCGCTGTCTTCTTTGGCTTCATAAGGATTCGGGTTCGGGTCGGCAACCTGTGACAACAGTAGATGCTCAGGCCTGTCTCCCCCAATATGCTGTCCACGAGAAGCTCGCGCCCGCAGCCGGTCGATTGCGCGGCTGCGTGTCACGGTTACCAGCCAGGCGATGGGAGTTCCCCGGCCGACGTCGTACTTGACGATTTTGCGCCACATTTCCAGGTAGACCTCTTGAAGCAGTTCCGCCGCCTCCTCGCGATCGCTCAAAATCCGATAGGCCAGGGTGAAGAGCAGCGTGCTGGATTGATCGTACAGCCGGCCGAATGCCTGCTGGTCTCCCTTGGCCACGCGTGCCAGGAGCTTGGGGTCGATAGTCGATGCGGCTTGTGGGGGGGCGGCTTCCATGCAGTCGGTCTGGGCGCGGGCGGCAATCCTTTAGCGAGCTTATGAAAAAGGCCGCGGACGGCGTTCTAACGTCGCGCCGAGGCCCGCTGTGCGGCGCAGGGGACGATGAGCCTGTTCGCTTGCTACGGCCTTGCCTGGGACAAGGCAAGGCTTTGCGCGCCGGGGTTGGGCTGGCAAGAAGGTCGCCTGTTTGATCACCCTCTGGTGGTAGTTCATTCCTGGATCTCGCTGTTCAACCTGTCGAAAGGCATGTGTACGAGAAGTGTTTTTGCAGCCGACGAAGTCATGGCACGCCACACTATAGCACTCGACCGAAGAGACGACCAAACAGATTTGAATTTGAGCGGGCATGGCCATAAGGGCATACAACTAGTCGGAGAGATACCGAGCCAAAATTCCCGCGGCGTCCTGAGCGCCGGAAAGTGGCGGCGACTCCTGTAAGATCGGCTGATCGAAGACATGTTGCAAGGCTGGTTGCCATTGCCCGTCGAGAAAGTCACGCAGCGAAAGCTCCACGCCGCGTCCGTGCCGGTGCAGATACTCCACCAGCGGCTGCTCATCCGCGAAATTATACCGGCGCACATAGACAACCGGTTTGCCTAAGGCCACGGCTTCGACGACGGTTGCGTAGCCCGGCTTGGTCAGGATCATATCCGCTGACGCCAGCACCTCCTTGAACGGCGACGTCAGCTCGGCCAGCGAACACACTCGCGTGAGTCCGTTCGGCACCGGGCCATCGACCAGAAAACGATAGGAGGTCATTTGCTCCATCTGTTCGAAGGGAAACTGCCGCAAGGCAATGCCGCCGAAGCCCACGAGCACGATACGGTCGGCATTCTCCGCTCCGATCGCTTGGCGAAGTTTGGCTGTCTGCGGTTCCGCCGGTTCCGCGATCGGCCCGATATCGACTACGTTTCGGAATGCCTTTACAGTAAGCGCCGGAGCCACCCGCAAAAAGCAGCCGGCCTGCGCATAGGCCTCGCGGATCTGATTCAGCACTGCCGCATGTTCGCTCGCCGAGGGATCGACGAATGGTTCCAACACCAGGTCCCACGATAAGGAACACATGCCGATGGTGGGAATGCCGGTGGACGCGCCGGCTGCGATGGCCAGATGCGAAATATCGGAAAGGACACAAGCCGGACCAGCGGCACGGATGAACTCCGCTTCAGCCTCGACCTTGTTCTTCCAATCGGCATGCAGGGTTCGGTGGGCGTCCCAGGTGCCCGCCACATCGATCTTCAGGGGACCGTCCTGGATGCAACCGATATCCTGTTGGGCGGCGAGGAGTTGCCAAGGAATCGTGAGGCGGGGTGCGAAAAAGGTGGCAGGAACGGTCGTCCGCAGGATGGCGCTGAGGTTAGGCACCAGTCGTCCCAACGCATTCAGCACCGGCGCGACTTGCGCGGCATGCCCGTAGCCGTGACCGGAGATGGAACACCAAATCAGCGGCATAGACCTATGGTAAAAACGCCCCTGAACATCGTTCTCTGCTTGGAAACATCCTCACCGGCTATTTCAAATGAGGAGGTGCGAATCTTCTCGCAGGCGGCCTCGTTGGAAGGCCTTCTTAAGCATTCTGAAGGGGCTGTTCGGAAAAAGTCCATCCGTGGCTCAGCTATTCGACGACACGTCGGATTCCAGCGGCGCAATGTTGTATTGGAGCTCCAAGTCGAATTCATCGATCAGTTCATTCACGGCTTCATAACCCATGTCCGAGCGGACTTCGTTGATCACGAGTTCGATCGCCATGGCGGCGTGCTGGCCATATTGAGTGATCGCGGATTCGATCCGCTGTCTGGCGGCATCAAGGTTCATAATTCCTCCAACATACTTAGCCGAGCGTGCGTAACAGTTGTTGCAGTTCCGGAACGAGATCCACCCCGCCATTGGATCGGCCGGAAGTGGCGGCATCGATACCGGCTTTCAACACAGGCTTTGCTTCTTCCTTCTTACCCAACGACACCAGCGCTCGCCCGAGCGCGAGATGCGACGCGACATGGGTTGGATCCAACTGGGTAGCGACGGTGAGGTGCTCGACGGCCTCCTCGGCGCTGCCGCCTTCCTGCAATATTTTATTTCCCAGACCGTAGCGGCCCAGAAATCCCTTGGGATTCTTCTCGACCATCTGACGAAAGGCGCTGATATCCATGAGACTCCTTGTGAAACGTGATCGAGCTGTGAACGTCGCGGATTGTACCATCGCCTCCATTCATTCAGCTACGGGTCGTTCGGCGAGGGAGGCGCGGAGCCCCGCCAGACGATCCCGGTCGGCGGTGGCGGGCGCTCTTCCCATTCCTAATGCCAGGTGATGCATTCGTTCCACGCACCGGATGGCGGCAACCGTATCGTTCCTCTGTTCGTACAGGCCGGCCAGTTCACGCAGGACGGCCGCCTCGCCGGCCGGGTTGCCGAGCTTGATGAAATGTTCGGAGGCGTTGTTGAGACAACGTTCCGCTTCCAGGGAACGGCCGCTATCCAGAAACATTTTACCCATCTGGCTATAGGTGCCGGCGAGCCCTTCTTCGTTCCCGACGACCCGATGGGAATCCAGCGCTTCCGTAAACAGCCGAAGGGCGTCATCCCATTGTTGCTGCCGCGATTCTTCCATCGCCAGATTGTGGTACAGGATGCCGAGCGCGCGATGATCGTTGAGCGGCTTCAGCAGGTCGAGCGCTTCGAGATAGTAGGGCCGGGCTTTTTCCGGCCGGCCGGCGCCGATGTGCAGATTGCCGAGATTGACCAGCGTATGGGCGATGGCTTGAGGATCCTGCTCGATACGTTGAATGGCCAGCACTTCCTTGTAGCAGGCGTCCGCCTTGTCGAAGTCGCCGCCGAGGGCGCAGCTGTTGCCGAGATTGCCGAGACTGTTGGACAGCTCGCGCGGATTCCCCGCAATCCGATCATCCGCCACGGCCGCTTCCCAGGCGGCTCGGGCTTGGACGAGATCGCCGCGATGAAGAAAAATGCGCGCGCGATGTTTGTCGTTCTCAGCCATTGCTGCAAGCTCTTTTCACCATCCGTCAGTCGCCGCCCTTGGGCGTGTCCTTCCTGAACTCCACCACGATCTCATCTTCCTCATCCAGTCCCAGTCCGGCACGAAAGGAATCGAGCAATTCAGACACATAGGCGATGTGCCGTTGATCTTTGCCATCCGGAGAGGCGAGATAGGCCTCGGAGAGTTTCAGTCCGGTTTGAAAATGGCGGGCGATCGTTTCTTCCGTCACCTGCTGCCAGGTGATGTAGATACAGAAGGCCTGGAATGCATGGGCGCTGGGATGCCGAGCGGCGAGCGCAAGCAATTGCTCGTAAGCTTCCCTTGCCTTGGGTCCGGCGTTGGAGGAAAAGATGTCTTCGAGTTCAACGGCCCGGTCCCAATCGGAACCGAGTTCGGCCTCCGATTCCTGAAGCGTGTCTTGAGCGGCAAGAGCGGCATCGAATTGCATGGGCATTCTTTCGTGAAGCTATGCGGTGAGCATATCCCGCTGACTCATGTCAGCGAGATGAAACGATCAATGGCTCCAGCATACGTGGGGAACGAAAAGGAGGTCAACAAGGCCGCGCAAGGCAAAGCTTGTGAGAGGAGTGGCTCTTATACGTCAGCTTCATGACTCGTAGTCGTTTTCGAGGTTGTTCCGCATGCCACAATTCGCACTGGGTGTGTTGATTCATCCAGCGTTCCGCGGCGGTATCGAAGGCTATGGTCTTGAGTCGCAAGCGAGGCGCTTGTACAGTGATGATGATCGAAGCTCGCGCGACCCTTCACCGTCGGTCTTTTCAATGATCTCATGAGGTGAGTATGGCCGTGGAATCCAACATGCTGCCGCTTGGAACGATCGCTCCCCCTTTCGCGCTACGGGATGTCGTGAGCGGGCAGATCTACAAGCTCGACTCATTTGCCGGCAGGGCCGCCTTGCTGGTTATGTTCCTCTGCCGGCATTGTCCCTATGTCGTGCACGTTCAAGACCACATTGCCAAGCTGGGGCAGGATTACGCGGACAGCGGCTTGGGTATCATCGGCATCAGCAGCAATGACCCGGAGCACTATCCCGACGATGCGCCGGAGCGGCTCAAGGAAATGGCCGAGCGCCTCGCGTTTCGTTTTCCGTTTTGTTTCGATGAAACCCAGGAGGTCGCAAAGGCCTACAAGGCCGCCTGCACGCCGGACTTTTACCTGTTCGACCGGGAACGGCGGCTGGTCTATCGCGGGCAGCTCGACGACAGCCGTCCCGGCGGCAACAAGTCGGTCACCGGACGGGATCTGCGCGCCGCGATCGAGGCCCTGCTCGCCGGGAAACCGATTGACCGCAACCAAAAAGCCAGCATCGGTTGCAGCATCAAGTGGAAGCCCGGCCACCAGCCGCCATACGCCTGACAGAGCCGTTCAGTCACTGGTCTGATCAAGCCTCTCCAGCTCTTTCCCGATCCCTAGAGTCGCGTCTTACAGTTTCGCGAAGGCCTCGTCGCATTGCCTGGCCATCGAGAAATCCTTCTCAGTCAGTCCTCCTTGGTCGTGCGTGGTGAGTTTCAGCGTCACCTTGGTAAACCGAATATCGATATCCGGATGGTGCTGGCTTTTCTCCGCGCGCTTGGCGATACGGGTGACGAACTGGATGCCATCCAGGAATTCCTTGAACTGGAAGGTTCGCACCAGTGTGTGAGCGCGTTTCGACCACTTCGGGATGGACCTGAGGTACAGTTGAACGTCTTTGGTCTTGAGGGGTGGCATAGGTACGGCATCCTTTCTGTGAGGCTTCGCGGACGCAATGATTTCGCGGCAATGCTTTCTCGTGAGCCTATAACATCCGCTGCACCATGCCAAGCAGAGAGACGACCGTCCGGCCTTGTTTGCTCAGATCAAGTCCTGACATTGCCGGCAAGCTGCGGCGGCCGCCTACACCTCCTTCGATTTTCGCGCCGATGGCTTCCAGGAAATCTGCTCGACCGACAACAGCCATTGCGCCTGCGTGATCGCATCCAGCAGAGCGTTCCGTGTCTCCTCCAGCTTCTTCGACCTGGCGGCGCCGTTCACGAAGCGTTCGGCAGCTTCCATCAACGTCTGGAGCGACTGTCCCATCTCGCTCCGCGCTGCGGCGCTGGTCGAGCGAGGCCTACGCGCGCTCGCCCGCCTTCTGCGTGGTCCGACATAAGGCTGCGGAGCCGTCGGGTTATCCTTTTCCAATTCGGGTCGTCGCGATCTCGGCATACTTCCTCCGCTATCAATAGGTAGATACTTAGGCCAGGCACAATGTACTCGAATCTCCGACCCATATGCATCGGGATTTGCGCGTACAGCCCGAAAGGCCTCAACCGCGTCGGAAAAAAGATTGCATGAACCCGTTCACGAGATTGTCTGCATGGTGTTGACAGGATGGGACGGGCGGTTCTAACAGGCGATTCTTGCAGCTCTGACGCTGTGGGGCTCAACGCATTGCCCGAGCAGCCGCCATCGTGAGCCGCCATCGGGCGAAGGGGCGGGTAATGGCCGCCCCTTCGGATTGTCCTGGATTGATTCTAATCTTACTCGAGGCCGGCGGCGCTCTCTATCGGCATGGGATCCTCGCTCGTAGACCCTTGTGCTCTCCTACATCGTCGTGATGCCGTCGATAGGGCTGATATCGCCGACGAATTGCAGTAAGTCGGTCATGGTGAAAGTCCCTGGAACCTTCGACGGTAAATTCGGTTTCCAGTTCTTGCCCTTCTGGAGGTAGGATTCCGGATCACCGGCGACCAGGCCTACGAACACCTCTGCGACGATGGTGGCTCCGACGGGACCAAGGCGGGTGCCCTGGCCGCGGATCGCCGCTTCCTTGAGTATGTAATACCAGAGAGGCGTATCTTGGTGTAGACCATGGGCCTTGGCTGCTTGTCCATCGCTGCCTGACGCAATCTCCTCGGGGGAGAGTGGTTCTTTCACCTTCATCGCCGACGCGACCGCCTGGCCGGATGGGAGGCCGAGCATCACGCCGCGTTTGAGGTTGCGGAAAGGGAGACTCCCGCCGCCGCCGGGAAGAGTATGCAATTGCGGGATGATAAAGGGGTCGATTTTGCGAGACGAATTGAGGAACACGTTCGGAGGTAACGGCTTTTTGAAATCGTAGAAACGTCGCCAATCGATGATCCAGTTACCGGGCAACAATCGGACAGGCGTCGGCCCGGTGAGTGGATCGGGGGCAAGATCTCCGACGATCCCTCCGGACAGGCCGGAAAACTGAAACAGGAGGTCCAGGGTGGCCGGGATGGCCGGCGGAGTAAACACGCGGTTATGGCCGTAGACCTGCCGTACCATGCTATGCCCCATGCGATAGGCCGCGGCAGAAAATTCGACCGGCATGTAGGGGACCTTCTTGAAGCGGTAAAACTTCCGCCCCTCGTGGAGAATCTTATCCACGATGCCGGGTTCGGTCAGTCGTTCGACGAAGTCATGCAAGACCATCCACTCGTAGTGCCATGTCACAATTTGACGCGCTTCAAAAAAGATATCAGCAGGCTGGTTCGGGCCTTCTACTAAACGATCCACTACTTTGTTGTGGAATTTCAGAAAGGCCAAGTGAGTCTGCGCGACCAGCAGGTTTTCGTCATTGCGATGATCACCGATGAGAGCGATACCTTCCGGACTGCGCGGCAGATCATTCGGGAGACCGACCGGCACATTTCCCAAGTCCTGAAACCCTTGTATTGTTTTCCCGATCAGGAATTTCGGCCCCGGTTGGCTATTGGCGTTACGCGCATAAAGATGGGGACTGCCGTCCGGCCCTCGCCCATAGACGGAATCGAGATCCAGACTGGGGGTGCGGAAGTTCTCGGTGGCCAGTGGGTCCCGGTCCTTTTCACCGATGGATGTGAGATCGAGCGTAATGTCGTGGTCCACGAACTGTCCGAGATAGGTGAAGCCTGCGGGGACCTCGCTATTGTTCCCCGAGGGGTCTCCGGGGTTCGCGTCCTTCATCGCGTCGGCGAGAGCTTGAAGAGCCGCATCCGACGCCTGGAGGGGCGGCAACCCGGGAAACATCCGCCCGAACATGCCAGGATCCTCATGACCGGAGAGGGAGTCCAGGAATGCTTTTGTGGGCTTGCGCCCTGCCTTGCCATGCCCCGGATTGATTGGAAGAGTTGTATTCATAGTGGCTCCTCTTGAGTGAAATGTGATGGATGGATGTGACTCTGACGGCTGATCATTCAAGTCGCAGACAAACGAAGTCTGCGTTTAGGCAACTTGTCTGGAATTGACACATTGGCATGTGACAAAGAAGGTCCTGACATCAAGGGAAAGCACTGCGGCTACCCCGCAGGGCCATACTCGCGGATGTCCACCCATTGGCCCTCATACGGATCATGCTCTATTGGGTCTGGATAGCGCTCGTAAGAGACCGAGTCTTTTTCATGCCGTCTCAGTGCTTTGGGTTGATGGGAGCAGAGGCTTCACCTCATCACAGTTTGGCGGAGATGCAAAAAACATGCATCGCCAAGCTGCTGTTGGCAGCGAAGCATGGCGTGCGAAATTACGTAGCGGGCGTTTTTATAAGGAACTCACGGGTTGTCCGATCGGATACAGTTGTATCGAATCGAATACAGCTCGATGACGAGTACGTAAGCAGGATTTCGTGAGGGTTTGTGTCAGCAATGGACGCATGTTGCACCACTGAACCAGCAGGCGGTTCGACCTTCTTCATCGGCCGGAAACCGCCGCCGATCGCTTCAACGATTCAAGGTGTCGAAACAGGTCGTTGATGCGGTTCTTGATTCCCGGTCCAGACCGGCTAAGCTACCGCCGCTGATCAAACGGCGACCTTCTTCAAGTCATCCACCAGAAAATTGAACAGCCGATCTTGTGCGGAGCGATCGCGAGCCCGAAGAATGCTGGAGGGATGGTAGGTCAGCAAAATGCGGGACGAAAACGGGCTGCTGTAAAAGCGACCGCGCTGTCGTTCCATGGACACTTGCCCGCCGATGATCGACTGAGCCGCTGTTCTGCCCAGACAGATGACGACCTCCGGCCGCACCACCTTGAGCTCCGCTTCGAGCCAGGGCCGGCAGGCGACAATCTCAGACGGCCTCGGAGCCTGATGCCGGCGCCGCCGGCCTTCCAACAGGAACCGGAAATGTTTGACAGCATTGGTCACATAGATCTCAGAACGATCCAGTTGTGCTTCGATCAGCGCTCGATCCAACAACTCACCGGCCGGGCCGACAAAAGGAACGCCGGCCAGATCCTCCTGGTCACCGGGCTGTTCGCCGACGAGCATGATGCGCGCTGCGGATGGACCGCGTCCGAAGACTGTCTGGGTCGCGGCCAGGTGCAGATCGCAACCCCTGCAGGTCGCGGCGGCCTCAGCCAATTCGGGCAACGTGAACGAGGTGGTCATGGGCAGGGAGGCCATGCGCTGGCGGCTTTCCATCACGTGCCCCACGCTCGCCCGCACCGCCTGCGACAGCGGGCTGATCAGACGTGATTCCGGCAACCCCTTCCAAAATCGATCCGGCAATTGCGTCTGCATCGCCGACGGATTGATGCGAGCCGGATTGAACGTGGCGGCGTAATAGGCGCGCCAGACTGCTTCCAGCGCATCGTCGGTCGGCGCATCCCGCTGCGTCACCCCGGGGCCCATGCGCACTAGCTCACAATCCCAATGGGCCGAGGCCTGCGGGGTCAAGATTGACCATCGCAGGGCGGCAAACCGTTCCACGAAAAACGGAATCGCGAGCGGCAGCACCGGATGGTCCGGCTGATGCCAGGCGATGTAATGGTCTCCCGCCTCGTCCACGACTTTACGGAATCGCACGAAGGCCTTCATGTGGTAGCTGTCGCGTTGCACCTGCCGTTGCATGCTCAGCAGCCTGGCCACCTCACCATCCACCTCGATCGCCAGCAAGCGGGGCTCGGTCGAGGTGAGGCGCCACAACACAGAATAGAGCAGGGCCCACTTCGACGCATCACGATGGTAGGCGACGATATTGGCGATCTTGCGAAAGTCGTGAGGGATGAACCGTCCGCGCGCGGACCCTGGCGGAGGAGCTTCCGGCCTCCCGTCATCGTCGTCGGTAAACAGTCCCGGCAAGGCGGATTGCTCCGCCGTGGTCTCGGTCCAGAGAATGTCGGAAGGTTTGCGCCGGTTGAGCAATTGTTCGGTCGCGGCTGCCAGCCAGCCATCGGGCGCAGGATAAAATCGAACCTCACGCATGGTCAGAGCTGTCCGAAGGTGGATTCGAGCGAGGCGGAGAATAATTCCAACTGCGCCGGTTTGCTGAGCAGCGCCGGCAGATCTTCCCGGTCCAACCGCAACAGTCGCTCCGAATAGGCCGGCGTCACCACGAACGGCCGCACCCGACGCAGAGGCACCCGCAGTTTCCGCAAGTCGTCGAGGGTGATTCGATGGTAGCGGCGAATGGAAAGAATCCGGGCCACGTTTTTGTATCCCAATCCCGGTACCCGCAGCAGCGCTTCACGCGGCGCGCGATTCACATCCACCGGGAATCGCTCCCGATGGCGGAGGGCCCAGGCCAGTTTGGGATCGAGATCGAACGACAGGTTCGGATCGTCGGCGGTGGTCAACTCATCCATGGAGAAACCGTAGAAGCGCGTCAGCCAGTCGGCTTGATAGAGGCGATGCTCGCGCAGCAGCGCCGGCGCCTGAAGCGGCAGGCGCGGATCGGCATGGGGGTAAGGACTGAAGGCGGAATAATAGACCCGCTTGAGGCCGTAGCGCTGATAGAGCTTCGCGGCCGTGGCCAGAATCACCGCGTCCGGGCTGGGCGTGGCTCCGATGACCATCTGCGTCGATTGGCCGGCCGGCGCGAATGTAGGGGAGGATCGTTGACCTGCCTGCTCTACGCGAGCCGTCTGCACGCCTTCCTGAATCTGCGCCATCGTGCCTTCGATGACCGCCATCTGCTTATCCGGAGCGAGCTGCGCCATGTCGGCCTGAGTCGGCAATTCGATGTTGGCGCTCAGCCGATCCACCCAGCGCCCCGCCTCTTCGATCAACCGCTGCGAAGCGCCTGGTATCGCTTTGAGATGAATGTAGCCGCCGAAACGATGGGTCTGTCGCAAGGTTCGCACGACTGCCACGAGCTGTTCCATCGTGTCATCAGGCGAGCGAAAGATGCCGGAGCTCAAGAACAGGCCTTCGATGTAATTGCGCCGGTAAAAGTCGAGCGTGAGGTCCACCACTTCCTGCGGCGTGAAGGCCGCCCGCGGGATGTCGCTCGAGATTCTGTTGACGCAAAAGACGCAATCGTAGACGCAATGGTTCGTAAGCAATATTTTCAGGAGCGAGACACATCGGCCATCCGGCGTGAAACTATGGCAGATGCTATGGCCGTCGGAATGTCCGAGGCCGTCCTTGGAGCCCGCCCGGCGGGAGCCGCCGCTGGCGCAGGACACATCATATTTGGCGGCTTCGGCCAGGATCTTCAGCTTCGTGGTGAGCGACATTCGGTATTATACCCGGTGACTGGTCTCTATTGATGGGGGTATCACGAGGCAGCAGATATCGGACCTTTTTTCATGCCTCTAGCAAGGCCAGCCCAGGGCTGGAAGCTATCGGGTCCAGGGATTCATCTAGTCGTGCCCGGTTCCCGTCTCAGGTAAAAACTAAAACAACAACAGAGCGAAGAGGGAACGCAACGGTTCTCTAGACAGGAGGTGGAACCATGCAACAGCAAATCCAACGCCCGCTTCGTCGGACGGAAACGCGCAGAGCCGGTGATGACAAACAGGAAGTCTGGCCCGTCTCCGCGCGCCAGTTCATGAAGCTTCCGGTTTCAGGATTGCTGTCAGCGGGAAAGCGCTTGACCTTCACACGCCTCAGCCCGCTGCCGGATCAAGCTGCGTAGGGGCGGTCGTCCATTGGAGGGTCAAGCCGGTGGGGTAAACCAAAGGAATGACCTCATGCGTAGACCTGTCGTAGTCTACTGGTCCTGGGTCTTTCTGGGTCTGGCGCTCGTGGCAGGTCTGCTGGGACTCTCCGGCATCGCAGGCGCCGCGACCGGAATGTCGTACGTGCTCTTCCTGCTCTTCTTCGTTGCCTATCTCGTCAGCTTCTTCATCGGCCGGAGACCGCCGCCGATCGCGTGATGTCCCGCACGTAGGTCGCTTCACTCGCGGTTGTCACCCTGGCGCGGTTGCCGACACAGTCCTCGAACTCCAGCCTATCCCTACCAGCGTGATGTTGTATAGATGACTGCTTACGGATACGCGAAGACATTCATTTGAAAAGACCGCACGGGTTTTGGCAATGAAACATCTTTACCTCCGTCGAGCCCAGGCTCGATTTCCCAAGAAAGGCGTCACAGCGTGACGGATGGTCTCGGGAATCTTTCGAAGAATTCTGGGACCTTGATGCTATGGTCCGATTCCGGGGATCGTCGGTTTAACGGCGTCACTCTCTTTTTTGATGGCATCCCCCTCCGCCGGTGGCAACGAAGACAACCGATTCTTGGCTTGTTTGATCGTGCCCATGTTCTTGTGGAGATCGGATATATTCTTCTCCATCTCGACCAGGGCGCTCTCGATCTGAATCATGGACGTTTTCAATCCGAAGACGCCTTCCGCGGTGGCGACATGGAACGACAGGCCTCCCAGGACGAAACCTGACAGGAATACCGACATTGGGAAGATGTACGTCGATCCGGTGGCTTTCATAGGTCCCTCCTTGGCGCCGTTCCGATCTGCGGGCGCGCGACGACAGGTGAGTACGGCGCTCGATGCTTCGATACAGTCTGATCCTTGTTCGCGCAGCTGTACAAGAGAAACGCCGGCATGCCAAGAAAACGGAGGGCGGTTTGGCCAAACTGCTCAGGGAGGGGAAGGAACGAATGGGACTCTACGTGTGACGCCACAGGCGAGTTCACCATCGCCCACGGCCGAATTGCATTCTGCAACAGAGAAAGAATGGCGAGATGTTCTCTCAGAGGTCGCGATGGATAGTGGTTCGGGTAACTTGCTCCAGCATCTCTTGGACATAAGTGTCCTGGTCCTCCTCTTGGAACAGGATGTGCCGCTCATTCATCGCCATCTTATCCATCCCCCAGAGCATCTTCATGGTGTGCGACGGCGTGTTTGAGACGATGAAAGAGTTCAGCACCACCTTCGGATCTCCGAGCCGCTGCTCGATCTTCTTAATGTCCTCATAAAACTGTATCTTCAGATCGTCCGTGCCGATGTTTCGGATGCCCTTGGGGTCGACGAAGATCACATGCTGCCTATCACCCATCAGCAGCCACAGGATGAAGTCGGGGTGAAAATTCCCTGCCTCGAAGAAGCCCACGCCGCGCCCCTTGCTCAGGTTGCGCAGGAGGTAGAGCTCCCTGGTTTTGAAGTAGTCGACGTTTCCGTCGTGGAACGCCTTGAGATCCTCGACGAACTGGCGCTCGCCCCTGTTGAGCGGCGCGGGGCTGATCTCGACGATGTTCGTGTCCAGATAGAGCAGTGGCTGGTACAGGTGTTTGCCGAACCAGATGGCTTTCATGCCCCCGAAGTCCAAATGCTTGAGGTCGCCCTTCTCGATTGCGGCCTTGAGCTCTTCGAGCTTGGCGACGATGTCTTCCTGCGATTTGTCGATCAGGATGCGGTGGTAGCCATTGTCCGGTGATTCCTTCACGCACAGGAAGTTCGGGTCGTCTCCTTCCAGATCGCGATACTCCAAGTGTGGTAGCTCCCACTCACGCTTGCGAAAGGTGTAATAGCGCTCGGTGTACTTCTTGAGCAGCGACCCGGCGATCTCATCCCACAGCCGCACCTTCTCGAATGAATCGAAGGACAGCTCGTCGGCGGGAATTTGGAGACGGTACCAGCTCTGATCTGCGAGCAACGACCCGATTCCCTGCCGCGTGAGGTTTAGGTTGTACCAGCCTCGCTCCGCCTTGAACCGCTCCAGCTCGAAGTAGAGGCGGTCGAGGTCGAGAAAGGCCACATGCCTGGCGCTCAGGTGAGTCTCGTTCAGCACGGCATCCGCGTCGCCACCCACCAGCCCGCCCGACTTCATCGCCCGGATCTTTGGGTACCAGTTGAGTACGACCTGGTTCTTTTGCAAATACTCCGTGCTCCGATCGCGGGCGGGGTCCGGCTTGGCCAGTGTCGGCACCGGCGCGAGCTTGCGGAACGCGTCGCCGAATTCAGTGCTCACGCCGTTGATCGTTTTCTTGAGGCGGATCGTCCTGAGCTTCTGCCGGCCGAGGTTCCTGATGACCGGCAGTAAGAACTCGATGCGGTCGTCGTTGGTGGGCAGACCCTCCTCTTCAAGGAAGTCACGGAACTGAGCCATGTAGTCCGCATGGATGCCGAAGATGCCGAGTGTCTCCAGCAGGCTGATGTGTTTGGGCCGATCGACGCCTTCCGGTAGCTGCGACTTGCCGCTGCGTTTGAGGCTCAGGCCATAGCCCTTGAGCCGCACCCCGCGCCCAAAGAGCTGGATGATCTGCGCTCCTTCTCCCTTGCCGACATTCATCAAGCCCATGGTCGAGACGCGCCAGCTACTCCATCCCTCGGTGAATTTTTTTGAGCCGATCAGCAAGTTCACCGTCGAGTGTCCTGTATTGATCTCGTGGAAGAGCGAGCCCCTGAACTCCCGATCGCCCGTGGCGAGGCCGCTCTGCTCACACAGCTTCACCAGCTTGGCATCGTCGCCCACGTTGATGACGCCGAAGGCCTCGTTCTCGGCGCCCAGCCGAAGCGCCACTTCGCCGGTCGTGCCCTTCAGATTCTCGACGTAGAGTTGGCCGCCGCCCGGCGCGTTGAAGAGCGTCGCGAGCGTCTCGTCAAAGACTTCCGCCGGGGAGAGGCCACACATATTGAGATAGGTGAAGCGCCCGGCGAATAAGTTCTTGCCCGTCGCGGTCTCGAGTCCCTGGTTCAGCACGCGTCCAATGCGATGGATGCTGCCCGCCCGGTCTGCCACATAACGAGCGAGGAATTGTAAGATTTCCAAGATGTCCGAAGCATCTCTTGTGCCTAGTCCCTTCACAACACTCCCGCCGACGAAGATCCACAAGGGTTTCTCGATGTTGAAGGGACGGAATATCGCCCCCTGTTCGCGGTACAGCCGCTGTTGCTGGAAGAACGACAGTAGACAAGCCACCAGATACGGCTCCAGGTGGTTCTGCTGCGTTCCTTCGTCGAGGTTCAGAATCTGATAGTCCTTGCCGAATCCGTCGCCGTAGAAGTAGCGGTAGGAGTAGTCGAACAGCGTGCTCTTGGCGTAGATCTCAATGAACTTGGGATTCTCCTTGACCGCCTGCCCGAAGGTGGCCGAATACTCGAACGAGAAGTTATACCGCGGTGTCCTTCGTCCACGAGTACCAGGTTGTTGCCCTCGAAGGCGTCGATGGCGATCGTCCTGTCGCCCATGTCCTCGCGCAGTCTGGTCACTTCGAGGATCTCGACCCCATGCCCGGTGAAGAGTCCGCGCCCGTCCTTGTTGAACAGCTCCGCGTCGATGCCTGCCGCCTCGAACTCGCGCAGATGTTGCTGTGATAGCCCCTCGTTGGGCGTGAGCAGCAGGATTCGGTTCAGCTCGCGGCCCCGGCCATGCTTCTCCAAGCTGTGCTGGTACTGGAGGATGTTGGCATGCATCAACAGCGTCTTGCCGCTGCCGGTGGCGCTCCAGTAGGACAGCTTGTTGAGCTGCGGCCAGGCTTCGGTGGCCTCGTCGAAGGGCGCAACCCGGTCGGCCTCAGGTTTGTCCACGTTGTAGGCGGCTACCTGCGCGTTCAGCGCTGCAAGCAGCGCCTTGGGATCGCGGAAGTAGCGGTCGAGGTAGATCTCGGTGAACAGCAGCGTGAGGTACTGGAAGTACTTCCAGACGATCGGCTTCTCGCCGCGCGTAATCCGTCGCTCGTTCAGTCGCTGCGTGTGCCGGACGATATTCTGGTCGTATTCCAGCAGTAGATCGGTGGGCAGGTGCGTCAGGTTGAAGAGCTGCGCCGTGAGCGCGTGGTGGAAGTGGTGGACGTTGTTCTCGTCCACCCCTTCCAGTGCCTCGTTCCTCAGGTGTTCGGCCAGGTCCTCGAAGCGCTTCACGTTGAACAGCGACAGCAGCCACTGGTTGAGCACCAGCTTGTAGGCGAACGGCACCTGTGGCCGGTTGTTGGCGCGGCTGCGCGGCGTTGCGGGTGCGTCCGCGCCTGCTACGTTCCTGCGCGGACGTCTGCGCGGCATCAGCGTTGCTCCTCGTCGGCCTGGCGAGCGTCGACCAACCGCCGCTCACGCTCGATCTCGCGCGCGAGTTCCTGTTCGGTCGGCAGGACCTTGACGTACTTGGCCGCGAAGATCTGGCTGCCCTCGTTCAGCACCGAGTACTTCGCGATGGCCTCGTTCTTCTTCGAGCACAGGATCAAGCCGATGGTCGGGTTGTCACCCTTGGGCCGCGCATGGGCGTCGAACATGCGCACGTAGG
>JAJFBJ010000239.1 GCA_020697375.1 Nitrospira sp.
AGCTGTCCATGGAGTGTCGTCAATACGGGGGTCACACACCGCCGGCTCATTGGAAAACCAAGGTAGTCCAAATGAGAATGAATGATGTCAAATTGTTCGGCTTCGTAACCGAAAGCCATTTCCTGGAGCAGCGTGACCGGCGCATCGCCATTCGCCTTCCCGCATAGGCGAAGAGCCTGCGGAGTCGTTGATCTCAGCCGTGCTGTTGTTTGTGAATCTCCGCTGGCAAACAAAGTGACCTCATGACCTTGCCGCACGAGTTCCTCAGTCAGATTAGGACACGATTCGTTCTGTGCCTCCGTAAAGCTTGGGTGGCACGCTTTCCCCCAGCGGAGCAATTTGGGCAATTTTCATGGAGAAGGTTCCTTTAATTCGGTGTGATGGAGAGTTTTGGCCGATGAAAGTGCATGCGCTGTGCCACAAGTGCATGTCATTTAATGAGGGGGACTAGGGACAAACTTAGTGTCAAATGGCTTCCCTAGCCGCAAACCAGGTGCGCGTTTCCTCTGGGTATGTCTTCCGGGGTTTTGCTGATAGCTTCCATCGTCCGCCCGATAATAACCTACTCTGTAAGCCTTTTGCTCCGTCGCGGGATCCCCCATGTTGACGCGGAAGATTGAGAAAAGGGTTGGCGGAGACATGATGGACTGGCATGTACAAGATGCTACTCGCGACTGTCAGCATAGGGGCGATCCTCATGTATCTTTTTGACTCATTGACAGGATCGCATCGGCGCGCATGGCTCTGCGAGCATCTTATGAACACAATACATCGGAGTAGGAATGCCTTTGCTGCCGCGTGGCGGGATGCCCGCAATCAGGTGTGCTTTGCTGAAGCTAGAACCTCTTTGAGAAAGAAATAGATCGGCCCGGGAACAGAATTGTTTAAAGCAGTAGGCGCTGGCACCTCAGGCCAGGAGGAACCCAACATGACAATGCGGATGGTAATGCCTCTAGTAGTCGCTGGCCTGCTCTTGAGCAGCTGCGCGAAGGAAAAGAAAAGGATTACCGCTGAACCGAGTCAGCCGACTGATCAACGCAGGACGGTGCCGAGCACTAGCACCCCCCCGCAATCTGCAAAGAAACCACCGGTAAGCCCAGCTCAAGAACCTCGGGATCAGAAAGAAACCGCGCGCGACAATCGAACTCAGAGCAACGAGGCTCGAGTTAAGCCTGACTCACCGACGAGCAAACCGTTGGCGGAACACAAGCGCGCAGAGCAGAAGGCCGCTGATGCAAAGAAACAGGCAGAGTCGGTGACGCCACTTGATCAATCGGAAAGTGAGGCCAACGTCGACGTCACCCAGCGTATTCGGCAAGCCTTGTTGCGAGAAGATCTATCATTTGCTGCAAAGAACGTCCTCGTCATTACGCAGGGCGATCATGTCGTATTGAAAGGTCAGGTGCGCAGTGCGTCTGAAGCCGAACGAATTAAAGGTATCGCCGGAACGATGACCACCAAAAGAATCGAGGATGTTTTGGAAGTTAGACCTTAAGTTACCAAGAACTAGGAGAGGCTTATGACTAAAGCAGTATATGGAATTGTACGGACGCACGGAGAGGCCGCGTTCCTGATCGACAAGCTGCGAACTGGCGGCTTTGCTTCGACAGAGGTCTCGATACTTGCCCCGCACAATCAGCAAGATCAGGGACTTGCGGTTGAAAAGCACACCAAATCCCTCGAAGGGACAGCCACCGGGGCGACTGCCGGCGGGGTATTAGGCGGTGTGGTCGGCCTCCTTGCTGGAATTGGCACATTGGCGATTCCAGGCTTGGGTATTTTGGTCGCCGCAGGACCACTCTTAGCAACGCTCAGCGGCATGGGAGTCGGTGCCAGCGTAGGCGGCCTTGCCGGGGGACTTATTGGCATTGGGATTCCCGAATATGAGGCGAAGCGTTATGAAGGCCACCTCGAAAAAGGCGGTATCTTAGTCGCCGTCCACTGTGAGGATAGCGATGCCGTTTCGCGAGCACAGGATATCATGCAAACTAGTGGAGCGACCGATATAGCGACCAGCCGAGAGAAGGCCGCGTGAATCGGTGAGAACGCATATCGGCGAACACGTTATGGCCGTGATTGACGTTACCGCGTCCTGATTGCATCACTTCCCTGGCGTGTCCACTTTGACGCGGATAATAAGTATCCCAAAATCATTAGACCCCCTAGAATTTGCCAAGGGTGGGAACTGATATAAGCCTCAATCTTTGGGATTTGCTTTGGGATCTGTTTTTCACAGTAGTCTATCAATCTGGTGAAGACATTATCGGCTATCTTCTGCGTTTCGTTGCGTAGGTAATGCTTCGCGCTTCCAAAGGCGTTATCTACGTCCGACTCGAGAGTGTCGAGCGTTTGGCCAATTGCCGACTGTGCAGATCCCACGATTTCATCTCCCGTCTTTGTGTCCATCATGGCCTCCGATTGTTAGGTTCAGCTTCACAGTGCAAAGAACAGGCCGGGCGAAGGATAGACCTTTGGCAGAAAAACAGAGGAGTGCTTAGGCAGCAATTATTCAGAACGGACAGTTTGGGCGCAAAAAGACGAGCGTTCCAGCGCGATAGCCTGAGAGAACCTCTCGCCATTCCCTAGGAATCTCCCAGA
>JAJFBJ010000122.1 GCA_020697375.1 Nitrospira sp.
CGAACTGTTCCCACCACCGATCCTCCGGCCACTGTTGAAGCCGGCTCGTCACCTCCTCCAACGTTTCCTTCATCTCCGGCGGTTCGAGATATTCCGCCGGCGGGTCGCCTTTCGGAATCCAGGCGCAACTCCCGAAGAACAGCGCGCAGCCGATCCCCAGACCGATTCGCAACCGCCGCTCCGTCTTGCAACGCAACATCATGGCATCTCCTCGATCAGCGCTTCAGCGCGCATTTCCCGCAACTCCTCGGCAGCCGTCGGCGCCAACGGCAAATGAGTCGGATGGGCCAACCAGACGAACAGGGCCAATCCGACGAACAGATAACTGGCGAGCAGAAATGCGTCGCTCACGCTGAGAAGCGCCGCGCCTTGTTTGATCAGCCCCGCAAGCTTGGCTTGCACCTCCGGGGGACTCAGTCCCGCCGCGCTCAATTTAGCCGCCAATTGTCCCATCGGGTCGAAGGAGATCGATTGCCGTCCGCCGAAGTGATCGGCCAGATGCAACTGATGAAAATGCGTTCGACGAAAGACCACGATGCCTTGAAATGTGATCCCGAATGCGCCGGCCGCAACCCGCAATAAATTGGCGACCTCGGCCGCTCGCATGACCAGCGGACCGGACAGGCCATGCAATGTGAGGACGGTGACGGGCGTAAAGAACGATCCCAGAAACACGCCCTCCAAGACCATGGGCCAGAACAGCTCTTCGTACGAGTGGGGGTCGTCATACAATCCGATCCAATAGAATGTCCCGGCAAACCCGAGACTATTGAGGCAGATCAGCCAGCGCGCATCGACGTACTTGCAGAGTAGGTGCATCACCGCGATGGCCGGCGCCCCCAGCAGAACCATTGGGAGCAGCGCCAGGCCGGCTAATTTTGAGGAATATCCCAGAATCAGCTGAATCTGCACGATCAGCAGCGACAACAATCCCTGAATTGAAAAGAAGCCCAGTGTGAGACTGATGACCCCGATTACGAAATTGCGATGCAGGAAGAGGCGAAGATCAAGGATCGGATGTCGTTCGCCGAGTTCCCAGATGACGAAACAGGGGAAGGCCACCAGGAGAATGATGGCGCAGGCCTGGACAAAGGGCGAGTCCCACCAATCGAAATCGTTCCCCATGTTGAGCATCGTCTGAAGCCCCAACAACAGCAGGGCAAGCAACAGGAATCCCACGAAGTCGAAGCGCCCGTACTGACGCCGAAAGCCCCGGCCGTACAACAAGGCGCCGAGGGTGCCGATAATCACAAGCGTCAGCACGAAATCCAGATAGAACAGAAACCGCCACCCGAGCACATAGGCAATGTAACCGCCCACCGGCATCCCGATCGTGAAGGGCGTAATACTGAACAATCCCCAGACCGTGAGCGCAACCGCCTTCAGCCGCTTGGGGTATTCGTTCAGCAACATCGATTGGGCCAAGGGCAGCGTAATACCGCCGGCAATGCCTTGCACAATTCGAGCGGGAACGAACTGGGCCAGCGTTTGACTGCCCCCGCATAGATATGACGCCACGCTGTACACCATGAATGCCGCGATCAGCAGCCGATAGTCGCCGATCCGCCCGGACAAATAACGCGAAAGAGGAAAGCCCAGGGCCAGCCCCACCATGAAGTCGGTTTGGGCCCAGGTCACAAAACTGGGCAATACCGCGCCCAAGTCTCCCGCCACATGCGGCAACAGTGCGATATAGGAACCGGCGTTGAACAGGACGACGACGTGCGCCAGGCCCAGCACGGCATTGAAAAGCACGAACCGCCATCCATGCAACCGTCTCTGATATACCGTCGCCATCGCCGAGTTCCCGCTCCTTAAAACGAGTGAGAATATCCTGGTTGTTCAGCCTGTGATTGTGCCTGCCCGACCGGGATTACCGCCGGAGCAGGTTGCGCCGAAGGCCCGGACGCATGATGCGCCGCGTAAATCGCCAACCCGGTAAAGAGCATTCCTCCGACCAGATTCCCCAGCGTCACCGGAATCTGATTCCACAACCACCAGGTCGAGACGCTGATATTACCCCCCAGCAACATGCCGACGGGAATCAGAAACATGTTCACGACCGCGTGCTCGAACCCCTGTGAAAAGAACAGCAATGTCGGTCCCCATATCGCGAGTATTTTCCCGGAAAAGGACGTCGACATATAGGCCGCGACGACGGCCAGACTGACCATCCAGTTACAGAGCATCCCTTTGGTAAACACGGCGAGAAGGCCTGCTGACCCATGAGACGCATAGTAATTGGTCTTGGCCTCGGCAACGGCGATGAGTTTCGTACCGACCGCATTGATCTGCGCATCTCCCGCCGTGGTCAGGGCAATCGCGAACAACCCCGCGTACAAGACGCTGCCCAAGAGATTGCCCAGGAAGACCCAGCCCATGTTGGCAAGCACATGACGGAGACCGGCGTTCTTCTGACCATCGGCTGCCGCGACGGGGAGAAGCGCGAAACTTCCCGTAATAATCTCGGCGCCGAGCAGAATGGCCAGGGCCAAGCCGAACGGAAAGAGGAGGCTGCCGATAATCCAATAGCCCGTTTCAACCGCCACGGTCACGGCCATGCTCGTTCCGATGCCCAGATAGGCGCCGGCTAACATGCCGCGAAGCAGGAGCTGGCGGGGCGGCAAACTCAGCTTCAAGGCGCCGCCTGCCAGCATGCTGTCCACTACGCCGTATGGCTTCACATAGTCCATTGCATCCTCCTTGTTCGCAATTCAACGCATTTCTTTGCGATTCGCCGTTCTGCTCGCAGAGATCTTCATGATTCCTATGTTGAGCAAGCAGCATGCCCCGCCTATCCCCATTGCTCCAACAGCCCTGAGACGACGGCGCGCAGTCTCCTTTCCTCCTTATGAAACCATTGCTCGGTTGGAATCACGGATGATTCGACAGCCTGAATACGGGCGGGATCGCACGGCCGCACGGTGCGAAATCGCTCAACGCGCGCACAGGAGGCAAAATTTCCGATCTGATACAAGGCGACACTCATCCCGTATGGATTGAGTGATTCGTTCCGCAATGGCAAGCCCGATGTGCGTGGAAGTGATCAGGCAGCGAGGTTGCACATGGACAGCCGCGAAGACTACGATATCTCCGGAGACTGAGAGCCCTTTGAGTGATCTGCTGAGCAATCTTCCCATCGCCCGCAAGCTCTTTCTTGCGTCGGTCATTCCTGCGCTGACCGTCCTCATCCTGAGCATTCTGACCTATCGCAGCGTCACGACCTTCTCCGATGATGAAGGCCAGCTCAACGATATTTATTATTCCCAGCGGCTGGCGTCGGAATACCTACGGCTGATCGTTGACCTTGAAACCGGATTTAGAGGTTTCGTGCTGACGAGCCAGGAACATTACCTATTTCCCTATCGAACCGCTCAGGACCATGTCCTGAACCTGGGGCGAACTTTGGAGGCGCAAGTCTCTCAATATGAAGATCAGCAATTGCTCATCCTGTCCATCCAGCGACTGGTCAGGCAGTTCATCGAGGAAAAAGAGCTCTTGATCGATGCCGTGAAGGCGGAACACACGAGCGAGGCGCGGATCTACATCGAAGAGGGCAAGGGACGCTCATTGATGCTGAGGATCAGGCAAGACCTGGGCCGATTCGAGCATCTCGCGCAGGCCGCGCTGAACAGCAAACTGGCGAAAATCGCCCAAGACCGGGACGAGATGCTGATGACCATTCTGGGAGGCGGCCTGTTCGCGTTGATTTCCATGATGGGCACGTTGCATTTCATCGCGCATTCCATTACGACCCCGCTCGAACGCCTGGCCAAAGCGGTGGTGGCATCCGACACCAATCCCGTCCCCCGGGTTCCGGTCATGACGAGAACGGATGAAATCGGCAATTTATCGCGGGTCATGCATGCCATGAGCTCCGCCATCCATTCCCATGTCGCCGCAGTGGAACAGTCCGAAGCCAGCCAGCGCCAACTGAACCAGGACCTCGCGAGTTCGGAATCCAAGTACCGGAGCATCGTGGATCACGCGCCGTTCGGCATTTTTACCACACAAGGGATGACCCTTATCTTCAGCAATCGATACAACAGCCTCCTCGCCGGGCTCGACCCCCGAGAAGAAAAAGACCCGGATGCCGTCCGGCGCGCCATTCATCCCGATGATCGGGACCGGGTCGTGCAAGAATTTGCGGAAGCAGTGGCCGAAGGACGATCGTATGAAACGGTCTTCCGCTTTCTCCATGCAGACGGCACTGTCCGCAAGGTCTTGAGCCGGCGTATCCCCATCCGTGACCATTCCGGACAGGTGGTGATGCACCAGGGATTCAATGTGGATATCACCGCGCTTGATCTCATGCAAACGCGCCTCAGCCGATCCGAACGGCTTGCGACGCTCGGGCAGGTGGCCGCCGGCATCGCGCACGAAATCAGGAACCCGCTGGTCGGCATCGGCTCGACGACATCCCTGCTGCTCGACGACATCGATCCGGACGACGCGCGACGACCCGATCTCGAAGTCATTTTGCATGAAACCAAACGCCTCGATCGCATCGTCAATCAGATCATCGACTATGCGCGCCCGCGCGAAATCGTGACGCTGACGTTCGACATGGCCCAATTGGTGCATGAAGTCATCAAGGTGCTGGACGAACCACTCACGCGCAAGCAGGTAACGATCGACTTCTCGGCCCCGGCTGTCTCGCACAACATCCAGGCCGATCGCGATCAATTCAAACAGATCCTTCTCAACGTGATTCAAAACGCCATTGAAGCGACCCCGCCCGGCGAGATCATCGACGTGACTCTGGTCCAGCAAATCCGAGGCGCAGAACCGGGCATTGAAATCGCGGTCACCGATCGGGGAAGCGGAATCAGCTCTGCTCACCTGCCCCATGTGTTCGAACCGTTCTTCACCAGCGGAAAGCCGCGTGGAACGGGATTGGGGCTCGCCATCTGCCGTAACATTTTGGATGCGCATGGCGGAGACATTACCGTGGAAAGCGAATTGGGAGAGGGCACTACGTTTCGGGTATGGTGCCCCTTGCGGCAACAACCACCACGTATGCAGGGAGACGTGCACCATGCGGGCGACAATTTACGTTACAGATGACGAACCGGCGATTCGCACCGCCATCATCAAGCGCCTTTCGAGACGCCAGCATTCAGTTACAGGGTTTGAGTCCGGTGAAGATTTGATCCGGGCGGTCATGCAACATGTGCCTGACATCATTTTATTGGATCTGAAGATGCCCGGCATGGGTGGATTGGATGCCCTCCGGCAAATCCGTCCGATCGCTCCCCAAACCATTGTCATCATGTTGACCGCGTACGGCACGGTGGAAGACGCGGTCGAAGCGATGCGGCTCGGCGCCTATGATTTCTTGATCAAGACCGTGGACCTTTCGGCAGTCGATCCAGTGATCGATCGGACCCTCGAATTTCTCGCGCTGCGCCACCGTCTCGAATTCTCGCTGGAGGACCAGAACAGTCCCTATGCCTTGTCTAACATTGAAGCCCGCAGTCCTGCCATGCAACTGCTGCTCGGGCAGGCGCGCGACGTGGCGCAGAATGCCAAATCGACGGTACTGCTGCAGGGCGAAACCGGAACCGGCAAAGAATTCCTTGCGCGCGTCCTCCACTGCAACGGACCGCGCTCGACAGGGCCCTTTGTCGCCGTGAACTGCACGGCCATTCCGAAAGAACTGTTCGAAAGCGAATTGTTCGGGTACGAGCGCGGCGCCTTCACCGGCGCCCATCAGCGAAAGCGCGGATTGCTGGAAAAAGCCGAGGGCGGCACCTTGTTCCTGGATGAAATCGGCGATCTGGATCCGGCCATGCAAGCCAAACTGCTTCGGGTGTTGCAGGAACGGACGTTCCGGCGCTTGGGGGGAACGGAAGATCTGTCGGTGGACTTCCGCCTGATGACCGCGACCAATCGCGATCTCAAAAAAGAAACTGCGCGGGGAACCTTCCGCGAGGATCTGTACTTCCGCTTGAACGTAGTCACATTCGAACTGCCGCCGTTGCGCGTGCGAACGGAAGATATTCTGCCATTGTGCAAGCAGGCGGTCATGCGGTTCGCAAAGGAATTTGGGAAAGAGGTCGTCGATATCGAGCCGGAGGCGCAGGAACTCCTGCAGCGATACCACTATCCCGGCAATATTCGCGAACTTCAAAATATTATCGAACGGGCCATGATTCTCTGTCATGACAAGACCTTGACAGCCGGTTGCCTGCCACGGGAGCTGCATGACCAGGCCCCGCACATCGCCGTCGCCATGGCCCAGGGAGCCCATCCCTCCCTGCGCGTCGAAATGGTCCTCGGGCAGCAGACGCTGGCCGATATCGAGTCAGCCTTGATCGAAGAAGTGGTTCGCCTATCGGATCACAATAAGACGCTCGCCGCCAAGCATCTGGGCTTGACGCGCTTCGCTCTCGATCGCCGGCTCAAGAAACAGATGGAACATGAATGACCGCGCTGTGGTCGGCCATTCAGGCGCCGGTTGCACATGCTCCGTCAGGGACGGATAATCATATGGTAAGTAAGGTGCAAGATGCCTGAAAGACACAGCCGGTTGATCTTTTTGACTGTCGCGGGATTATGCGGTGGACTCTTTATATTCGATCTCTTCATGCCGCTTGGCGTGGCCAACGGCGTGCTCTACGCCGGAGTCGTGCTGCTCGCTTCGGCCTCGTCCAATCCTCGGCTCCCCATGCTCACCGCCGCCTGGGCGACGGGACTGCTCCTTGTGGGAGCGCCGCTGGGTTTGCACCACGACAACATTCCCTTATGGGTCGGTGTCGTCAATCGCACGCTCAGTTTAATCATTGTCTGGGTGTCCGCCGTGCTGCTGCGGCAGCGGCACCAAGCCGAGATCCTACTGCGCCAGACAAAAGACGAATTGGAAGATCGAGTCGCCGCCCGCACCAAGGAACTCGCCGATGTGAACCGAACGCTGCTGAATGAAATCTCCGAGCACGTCGAGACGGAACAGTCTCTTCGGTCGAGCGAGCACGCCCTCGCTACCAGCCGGCATGAGCTGCAAGATTTAGCCGCACGCCTGCTCACGGCGCAGGAGGAGGAACGCCGGCGAATCTCCAGGGACCTTCACGACGACATCAACCAGCGACTGGCCATGTTGGTCGTCCAAGTCGAATCACTGGATACCAATCTTCCGGCCTCCGCGAGCATCTGCAGCAAGGAGTTACGTTCGATTCAGGATCGCTTGATCGAACTGTCGGACGATGTACGACATTTGGCCTATCAGTTTCATCCGTCCATTCTGGACGATCTGGGACTCACCGTCGCACTGCAGCGTCTCGTCGATGACTGCGCCGCGCGCTCGAACCTCCAGGGCACGTTCGAAGTCCACAGGGCTTCCCGTCCCCTGCCTCAAGAAATGTCCACCTGTCTCTATCGCATCACCCAGGAATGCCTGGCGAATGTCATGAAACATGCGCGCGCCACCGAAGTCATCGTCTCCCTTTCCTCCGAGGCAGATGAGGTCGGTCTCACGGTGCAGGATAACGGCATCGGATTCGATACGCAGGCCATCGCCGACAGCCATCGCGGGCTGGGGCTTGTCAGCATGGCGGAACGTGTGCGCCTGGTCCAGGGCACGGTCACCATTGACTCCGCCCCTCGGCAGGGAACCAGACTGCACATCCGTGTTCCCTATGCAGAGGGCTCGATATGACGACACCCCGTGTACTGCTGGCGGACGACCATACGCTGGTGCTGGAAGGTTTCCGGCGAATCGTGGAGCAACGCTGCGAAGTGGTGGGAACAGTCGAGGATGGCCGCGCCTTACTCGATGCCGCCGCGCGCTTGCGGCCACATCTGATTTTGCTGGACATCTCGATGCCGCTCTTGAACGGCATCGATGCGGCCCGGCAAGTGAAGAAATTGCTTCCCGACGTCAAGCTGATCTTCGTCACCATGCATGCGGATCCGGCCTATGTCAGCGAAGCGTTCAAAGTCGGCGCATCGGCCTACCTGCTCAAACGATCCGCCGCGCGGGAACTGGACCAGGCCATTGACTCCGTGTTGAAAGGGCAATATTTCGTCACGTCTCTGTTGACCAGAGATTTAGTGACGTCTCTCTCTGAAGGGCATGCCAATCTATTCGCTCCGCGGCAGGAACTCACACCGCGCCAGCGGGAGGTGTTGCAGCTCGTTGCGGAAGGACGCACCATCAAGGAAATCGCCGCCCTGCTGAATATCTCTCCCAAGACGGTGGAGTTTCACAAGGCTCAGATCATGTTTCATCTCAATTTGCATACGACTGCCGAATTGACCAAGTATGCCCTCACGCACGGATTAACGTCGGCTTAGCCTGATTATCGTAAATGGCCGTCGCGAGGCATTCCAAGCCGAAGTTACTGGGACTCCCGCACGTAAGACCGAAGCATGCGTGCAGTCAATCGAGGAGCTGGAGTGAGAAAACCAGCCGGGCGAGAAGATCGGACGACTGAGTCCTATTCATGGATAGTCCAAGCCGGCGATATCCCGCAAATACAGTTTCGTAGGTCGCCATACCCGCAATAATTCCACTCCTTCCTAGGAAGTCACCTAGTTGTTATCGGCGCCGCAGTCCGGTACCTTGCTTCGCATATGTTGCGCCGTACCCCATGCACAAGTGTGATTCTGTCCCGACAACGTCAAAGGAGGTCAGGTCGATGGACTCCACAGCCACGCAATGCCAGTTTTGCTGGCGTATTCGGGACGATGGGTCTGACAGGCGTCCCTCTTCGGTTTGGGCCGATTTGCCCTCGTTCATGCAGAAATACGACTTGAACCCGCATGATCTCACCTTTTCCGAAGGGTATTGTCCTCAGTGTGATCTGTTCTATTGCCAGCTTACGCAAGACCTCAATTCCTGACAAAACTCGCTACAGAAGCGCTTAAAAAACCATTTTGAGGATCTCTCAAGATTGCTCGACGTTCTACGGCCGGGACATTTTACGGCGTGCCGACGACAGCCTCTTTTTAAAAGGCGTATGTGAGCCTCTGAACGCCGGGAAAACAAAGCCTCCGACTTTT
>JAJFBJ010000123.1 GCA_020697375.1 Nitrospira sp.
CGGGAGGTACAGACTCGGAAGATCGAAGCCTGTCAACAGCTCATCGGCTGCCAGCTGACGAAGGAAGGGGGCGAGCGATTCGCTTCGCCGCAGCACCTCCTCCCGGCTCGCGCCGCTGATGACGAGCATGTAGCGGACATCCGGCGCGCCGAGCTCCTTGCGCAACCGCTCGTCCATGGCCTTGGCTGATTGAGAAATGGGGCTCAAATTGGCCAGGTCGTTATCCCAGATATGGTCGTGGCGCACGGACAGAATCACGGAGGCGGCAATCACCAGCAACCAGACGATCCAATGCGCCCGCCCTAACGAGGTCAACCCTCTGGTCCACTGTTGAGGCAGGAGGTGATGTGGCGCGGTCAGCATCTGCCGGGGCTTGAGGGCCGGTATGATCCAGCGGGTCACGAGCCCGGCGACCAATACTCCCACCACCAAGAGAACGCCCAGTTGCGAGAGGCCGGTAAAACTGGAGAGCAACATCGTCAAGGCGCCGAACACAGTCGTCAGCACCGCGAGTCTCAACGTCGGCCAGACTCGTGTGACAGTCTCGCGCAGCCGTTCACCGGCCATGACTTGGGTAAAAACATAAGCGGGATAGTCGACGGCTTCTCCAATGAGCGTGGCGCCGAACCCGAGGGTAATGCCATGCACGAAACCAAACAGCCATTGCACGGCTGCCACTCCAGCGAGGAGACCGGTCATGACCGGCAACAGACTCAGCAGAACGGGAGGCAGCGAACGGTAGACAGTCACGAGCAATCCGGTGACGAGAATCACGGCCACGATGGAGAGGCGCCAGGAATCACGCTGGATCGTCGCCCGGGATTCCACGGCAAAGACACCGGGACCGCTCAGCAGAAGGCGGCTGGTTTCCGGCAAGCCGGAAAATTGGAATGCCGCACGGATCGCATTCACCGCTCGTTCTTGTTCGTCGATGTCGAATCCGGGCGCCCGGGTTTCCGCCAGGAGCTGCGCGCCGGTTCCATCGCGGGAAAACCAAACCCCCTGCAGCACTGAAGGGGGATCTCCCAAGGAAAAATCTGATAGCACCCGGGCCAATTCGCCAGTGGGGTCCGACGGCAACTGCGCTTTGGTGACGGCTCCCGCCGGAGAACCGAGGAGTTGAAGCTGGCGCTCAAGCGCCGCTCGCAGGGCGGGAGTCGAAAAATGATCGGCGGTGACGGCTGCGCTCAGGAGATAGCGATGACGCATGAGGAGATCCCGTTCAGCAGCGAAGTCGGCGGGATCACCGTTATTCACGGATGCGAACAGGCCGCCTTCGCGCAGTTGTCGGGTGATGTTCCGGCTGGCTTCGGCCAACAGCTCCGGCGCCGCGCCTTCGAGCCTGATCAATATGAGCCGCGCCGCCACGCCGTCGCGCAATTGGGTCACGAGTAACTCCTGCATGCGGTCTGCGGACCGGGGGAGCAGGGCCGTGAGGTCGGTCGTGACCGTCATGCGAGCCACCACCCCGCCGCTGATCACAAGGAGCGCAATCCAGAGGATCACAGCCGGCCGAACACCGGACGTCACGAGGCCGGCTCATGGATACGCATGAGCGATCGGTCTCCGCCGGTCTCGCGAATGTCCACCGTCGTCAGACGATCTCCATGACCCGTGAGCGTGACGGACGCGAGGTATTCGGCCGCCTGGGGGTTCAATGGACGTAACGTCAATGTCCATCCCTGCAAGGTCCCCTGCAATTTGATGTGGTAGAGCCGCCTCAGGACAGAGACCTCGCCGGCCAAGCTCGCTCGGATCGCCTCGACGAACGACCAGATCAACGGATGGCTCTTGACCGCGATGCGTTTCGTGCCTTCTCTGCTGGACAGAATGAGCTGGTCTCCCTGCACGAGCAGATGCTCCTCATAGGGTGTGAGCACATGTTTTTCGACCAGATCCGGCCGCCGGTATCCTAGGGTGCCGGTCAGCACCAATGGTTTCGTCAACATGGCCATCGTTTTCGACTCAGTGAAGCGATCCTTGCGCGACGTCACTTGTGCCATCATGTCCATCAGCGCCGGGACATCCAACGGTTGGTTGTCGATGCCTTGGCTCGCGGCGGCCGACAGCGCGGCAGACAGACTACAGATGAGAAGCAGAGGCGTGAACCTCCTCGGAGATGTCATAAAAATTGAACCAATTGTAGGGATAGAGCCGGCAATAATGTTCCAGGCGGTTCACATAGCGCTCGATCCAGGGAAGAATCGCTTCCGAGCGCCTCGTGCCGCTCAAGGGAATATAGTCCGCCAAAGGTTCAAAATGAATGGCGTATTGCCGTCCTCCCTCGTAGAGGCCAAAAAACAATACGACGGGAACCTGTAGGAGCGCGGCCAGTAAAAACGGACCCTCGGGAAACGACCTGGGCTGACCGAGAAAATCGCAAGTCGCCGTCTTTTCCGCGCCAAGTACTCGATCAGCGAGAATGCCGACGAGCTCACCGCGATCCAGCCGTTCCTTCACCGCCAGCATCGTATCGGGCGTGCCGGGCGGGATGATTCGTTTCCGGATTCCCGGATGGAGATCATGAAGAACGGCATTCAGATTGGACGCCGCCGCTTCATGCATGATGATGCTGATGGGAAGCTGCTGATCGAACAGGCCATGCGCGCGGAGCACTTCGAAACTGCCGAGGTGGGACCCCAGCAGAATGCAGCCCTGCTTCCGTGCGATGACATCATGCAGCATCGACGCGCCTTCCATGCGGATATCGAAGTACCCATGCCGACCCGACAGGAGATAGACCCGGTCATGGATCGTCGAGGCGAATGCATGATAATGGCGGAACACATCTCTCCAACCGGGCCGCCGTTCGAGGATGCGCTGAAGATATTCCCGCGAGACACGTCGCGTTCCGCCGGAAAAGATCACGAAATACCAGCAGGTGGGATAGAGGAACCAGCGAGCGATGGGGCGGCCAAGCCGGAGCGTCATCCAAGTCAGAAGCCGGATGAGCGCGCGGCTGCCCCGTTCAGGCTTGGAAAGCCAGTGGCGGCTCATGATCGATCCTGCTCGATGGGAAGACCGGACTGATGCAGCACTCCCGTTGCGATGCGCACGTCTTCCCGCATGACGACAAAGGACAGACCCTGTCCCGGCAGTGGTTCCAGCAGCAGGGTGAATGGTTCGCCCGGGAACAGGAACCGTAGAAACTTCACGGATGTCACGGTCACGGTATTTGCCGGCCAATGCAACCGTTGCTCGACGGCCTGCAAAAGTTCCGTCAGCAAGAGCACCCCCGGGACGACCGGATGGCCGGGAAAATGACCGGGCAGGCAAGGATGGTCCGGACTGATGCATCTCCGTACCTCCTGTTTCATCCTCACCCTCTTGGCGGTCGAGCCGGATGCATGACGTCTCCGGCAAAGGTTTCCAGCTGTTCATGAGGAAGTTTACCGGTGGCATTGCGAGGCAATGAGGGGACAAGGCATAGCGGGCGGGGAAGGAAAACCGGATCGATACGTTTTCGAAGGTCGGCCAGTATGGCGGCGCGGGTGACGCCTGGAGCCACGACGAATGCGCTCAAGCGCCCATGGCCAGTGCGACCCTGGTCGGGCCAGTAGAACGTTCCATCCAGCACGCCCTCCACCCGGTTCAGTGCGGCGTTCAGTGCCGCCAATGAGGCGCGTTTGCCCGCTACTTTCACGAGATCATAGCTCGGGCCAAGGAGAAAAAATTCCTGCCGGTTATTCATCCGGATGCGGTCCGTCAACTGGACAGTGGCTCCCACATGTCCTCCTGCCACCCATGTGTTGTCGCCCTCCTGCCACATGCGTAAGCCGTGACAGAGGCTCCAAAGGTCTCCATCCGTGGTGCGGCGAGAAGCCAGCACGCCGCCCTCCGTGCACCCATAAATCTCATGCACCGGAACTTGCCAAAGCCGTTCGGCAGTCCGCGCCAGCGGGCGACCCAGCGGCATGGTGGCGGAAATGATGCCTTCGAGGCCCGGCAGGGCCATATGCTCGCCTGCATAGGCCTTCAGGTGAACCGGGGTCGTCATCAGCCAGGCAGGAGAAGTGAGCCGCTCAAGGTCTGTCCGGATGTCGGCGGGAAGGACGGGGTTGCCGGCATGGATACACCAGCTCCATTGCAGCGGCAACATGATGGTGGTCTCCAGCCCGTACATATGTTGCGCGGGAACAGTTCCCACGGCGATTCGCGCCGGGCTCGCGGGAAGGTCGAACTGCAGTCCCAACGCTCGAGCTCCCTTGACCAGAGACCCCCAGCTTTTCGCATGGGCGCGAGGCAAGCCGCTGCTGCCTGAGGTGAACACGATGGCGGCGATACGATCGGCCGGGATCGAAGGATTTTCGATCGATCCGGACATGTCTCGATCGCGTTCCGGGATGTGGCAGCAGGGCAAGGGAATCTCGGCATCCACTTGATCCGTCAAGACGTAGGCGTCCGGATAGCGTTGTGAAAGATGTTGCAAGGGTTCTGTCGCCTGACAGGTCGGCAAGAGGCTGATCTGCCGGGCGACTAATGCGGCAGCGAAGCCGACGGCGAACCGATATCGATCCTTGCAGAGATTGATGGCATAGCGTTTCGTCGGCAGCCGCGAAGCGAGCGCGTGGACCGAGCGTAGGAAATCGTTTACCGAATAGATACGCTCATAGCTCCATCCGACAGGGGAGTCGAAATCACGATGCATGAGCAGGGGATAAAGATCGGGTCCGGAATGTGGCGCCGCGTCGGCATGGCTGCCGGTAGGGCGCCGGGCGATCCGGCTGTCAATCGAACGTATCATCGGGTTCTATGCAGGACAATGTGAGCCGCCAATGCGCGCAAAGAGGTAAAGGCCGTCCGGTTCTCCGAGCGTAGTTCCACCCCGTATGTCTTGGAGACCGCCAGGGCGATCTCCAACATATCGATCGAATCTAGTCCCAGTCCCTCGCCGAACAGGGGAGCCGTGGGATCGATGCGGTCTGGGGTCATCTCCAGCCGTAATGAATTCACCATCAATTGAGCCAGATCCCGCTCGAGATCTGCCGCCGTATCCCCTTGCTGTTCGGTCGGGATCGCCATGTCATTGCACCGCGGCGAGCGTTCTCTGGTTGTGAGGAACCGATGCAGAAAACGCGGCTCGCCGGAGGCCGGCCTCCAAAAGATCATGATGACCGTCCAGGAACGGCTTCCGATGCAGCGGGAACCTCAGGCGGTGGGATTCTTCCACCAGTAGGCTGAGATAGTCGCTCAAATGGTCGGCCGTAAAGGCGTTCGTGTCGTGAAAGGTCACGACGATGGGAAGGGTATGGTTCACGACCGGGAGATCGCCCCGCAGAAACCTGGTCCGCATTGCGGACAGTTGAGAGCGAAAACTCCAGCGCTTGAGCAGATGGATCCCCCAGTTGACACCGTCGAAAGCCTTGATGTCGGATAACACCATATGGAGCCCATTGCATCCGTATCGCAGCAGCGTTGAGTGATTGAAGCGCCAGTAGGGCGGCCGCACCAGAAGCGTGGTTCGCCCCGTAATGCGGCTGAGGTCGTTCTTCCCGTCCTGTAACGATTGATCCAGGTCACGGGGCGCCATTCTCGTATGGCTGACATGCCCGCGCGGCGATCCCGTATGCAGGCCCAGCATATGGCCTTCGGCATGTTGGAGATGCAGGAGGGAGCGGCCTTCCACCGATCCACCGCCTTCCGGATGTCTGGTTTGCACGAAAAAAATCGCCTTGAGGTCCGGCTGTACGGGATTGCGGGCAAGATGCCGCAACACTTTTCTCGTATTGGCATGCGGTCCGTCATCGAACGTGAGGAGGAACCGTATCTCGAGACGGGAGTCGGGCGTACGTGCCGGAGAAGACAAGGCCTCGCCGACCGGCCGCGGTAGACGCGCTGTTTCATTCACGATATCGCTCCTAGGACTAGGCCTTGACCACCTTGCCGGTGCACACATACGTATTGGTGTAGAGCCAGGCGATCGGCCCCGACGTGGATTCATGATGCACATCCGTGAGCCGGACCTTGACGTTCAGTTCCTTCGCATCCTCTTTGAGATGTTCAATGCAGCTCTGCGGCGAGCGGCCGCTTGAAATGACCTTCTCAATCTCATTCGTTTCAAAGTTGGGAATGGTGTATTGAGGCCCACAGCCGGCGATTAAGAAGACGATCCCGAGTGCCCACGACCTGTTCATAACGCTCTCCCTTGTTTAGGGGTAAAAGATTCCTCCCTGTCTGTAGTGTGAACTCTACTGAGGGGCGCTAGGTTTCTATACTAGTGAGACCCCTGGTCGAGTGATCAAGCAACCCGAGCAGAGAGTATCCGACTGCACGCCGACTGCTTGCGGTGCAGAATTGTACGCAATACAATGCCCCGGCTTGGTGGACGACTACCGCTCTCGGTTCCCAAAGGAGGAGGGAAGCATGCCGATCAGGAAGAGCTCGTCGCCGGGAAAAGTGGCTCCATCCGGCCGGCAGCCCGACATGCAAGACTTTGAAAGGCTCGGTGTGTTCTATCTCGGCCGTCCCTTTGATCCGGCCGCCAAGCAGACCAAGCCGGGATGGCTGCTCTACGATTCCAAAGATCTCCTGACGCATGCGGTGTGCGTCGGTATGACGGGAAGCGGCAAGACCGGTCTCTGCATCGGCTTGTTGGAGGAGGCGGCGATCGACGGGATTCCGGCCATCGTCATCGATCCTAAAGGCGATCTTGCCAACCTCCTGCTCACGTTCCCGCAACTTCGCGGTGAAGATTTCGCTCCCTGGGTCAACGAGGAGGACGCGCGAAAAAAAGGGCTATCTGTGTCTGACTATGCCGCCCAGCAAGCCGGGCTATGGCGGAAGGGCCTGGGCGAGTGGGGGCAAAGCGGCGAGCGTATTCGGAAGTTGCGAGAGGCGGCGGAGTTCGTCATCTATACGCCGGGAAGCAATGCGGGATTGCCCGTGTCGATTCTGAACGCGTTCGCAGTTCCGCCGGCTTCCGTCATGGAAGACATTGAGTTGTTGCGGCAAGAAATCAGCACCGTCGTCTCAAGCTTGCTCGGCCTCGCTGGTATGAGTGCAGATCCCATCAAGAGCCCGTCACATATTCTCATGTCGACAATTATAGAAACAGCGTGGAAGAGAGGCCAGGATCTAGACCTTGTGCCACTGATCGAGCAGATTCAAACGCCTTCGTTTTCTCGTCTGGGAGCAATGGATATCGAGTCTTTCTTTCCTGCCCCTCAAAGATTTGAATTGGCGAAACGACTGAATGGTCTCATTGCAGCGCCAAGTTTTGAATCATGGATGGAAGGCGCGCCTCTTGATGTGGGCTCATTTCTCCACACTCAGGACGGCAAGCCACGAATTTCGATTTTTTCAATAGCGCACCTTAACGATGAAGAGAGAATGGCCTTTGTCACGCTCTTGCTGAACCAGACAGTCAGTTGGATGCGGACGCAGTCCGGTACGACCAGCCTTCGGGCGATACTGTATATGGATGAGATTTTCGGGTATTTCCCCCCTGTAAAGAACCCTCCGTCAAAGACTCCTTTGCTGACACTCCTGAAACAAGCTCGTGCCTATGGGATCGGTGTTGTTCTTGCCACGCAGAACCCCGTGGACCTGGACTATAAGGGGCTCTCAAATACAGGTACCTGGTTCATAGGTCGACTACAAACTGAGCGCGACAAAGCAAGGGTCATGGAGGGGCTGGAAGGTGCGGCAGCCAGTTCAGGGAAGAAGTTCGACAAGCAAAGGATGGAACAGATTCTAGCCGGGTTGGGTAATCGAGTGTTTTTGCTCAACAACGTTCACGAGGATGCGCCGGAAATTTTTCAGACAAGATGGACCCTGTCGTATTTGAGGGGCCCAATGACACGCGGGCACATCAAGCAGCTCATGGATCCACAGCGCCCCTCAATGTCAGAGACTGCAAACGCTGCGGGGAGCGCGAAGGAAGTTATTGCAGCGAAATTAGGACGAGTACGCTCTCGACCTATACTTCCTCCCGATATCCTGCAGTACTTCATCCCTGTGCGAAGCTCTCGGCCTGAAGGCGGCAAGTTGGTGTATATGCCGGTACTGTTCGGATCCTCTGAAGTTCGTGTGTCAGATAAGAAGTTGGGCATCGATGCGAATGAAGATTGTATGTTCACGACCCCGCTAACCGAGGGTCCTGTCGCAGTTGATTGGGATGATGCGACGCCTGTGCAAGTGGCCGTCAGCGACCTGGAGCACGACCCTCGCGAGTCATCCGAATTTGGGACTCTTCCCTCAGCGGCAAGTAAGGGCAAAAACTATGAGTTGTGGAAAAAGGACCTCGCAAACTGGCTCTATCGAACCCATGCAGTGGAATTGATGAAGAGCCCGGATGGCACACTTATATCGAAGCCGGATGAGTCCGAGAGAGACTTCAAGATTAGGGTCGGTGAGCAGAATCGAGCATTGAGGGACGTGATTCTGGAAAAACTAAGACGGAAATATGCGCCGAAGACTGCTGCGTTACAGGAGCGGCTTCGTCGCGCCGAACAGGCGGTTGAGCGCCAGACGTCTGAATCCCAGGCGAGCAAGGTGCAGGCCGCGCTCTCTGTCGGCGCGTCGATTCTCGGCGCCTTCCTGGGGCGAAAAACGATAAGCGCCGCCAACATCGGAAGGGCATCGACCGCCATTCGTGGTGCGGGGCGAGTGATGAAGGAGACGCAGGACGTTGGTCAAGCCAAGGACAACGTGGCAGCCTTGGAAGAACAACTGGCGACGCTGGATGCCCAATTCCAAGCCGATATGGAGGCGGCTGTCGCGCACATTGATGAAAACGTCGATACGTTTGAGAAGATATCTCTGAGACCCACCAAGTCGAATATCACCATCAGACTGTGCGCCCTTGCCTGGGTTCCATATTGGCAGGATGAAGCCGGGACGCAGGTCCCTGCCTGGCAATGACAGGATTATGGCCGGGTCCTTAGGACTCGAGGCAGCAGAGGATGCTCAAAA
>JAJFBJ010000027.1 GCA_020697375.1 Nitrospira sp.
CTCGAAGATTGGGCCTATCGGCGCGGTGTGCAGTTGGACTTCATTCGACCGGGCAAACCCGTGGAAAACGCCTTTATTGAATCGTTTAACGGGCGGCTTCGGGACGAGTGCTTGAACGTGCATCAGTTCGCCTCGCTCGATGAAGCAGGAATCATCATCGAAGCTTGGCGCGTGGACTACAATCAGCGTCGGCCTCACAGCTCGCTTGGGCACCTGACCCCGAACGAGTTCGTCGCACAACGTCAGGGACAACAGATCGTCGAAGACCTCGTTTGCTCTGGTTAAGGACTGTCTCGTTACGGGACCAACGTCAAGTGCCAGAATGTTCCCCTTTTGACTGTCTCAATTTACGGGGAGCTTACGCGGATAGTGGTGTACCAACGAGACGAGACTCAGGAAGGCTTTTTCCCCCAAATCAGCTTGTGATGGACATTCTTCATTGTCGAGGCAATTGGGCCCATATGCCACTTTTGGAAATTCAGAAAGCACTTTTGCTCGTACGGTATCATTGTCGGTATTCAATTCAGGATCTTTGAGGGGCACAAACCGAGCATCACCGATCGGAAACATGTTTTCAATTCGTCTCTGATCATCAAACACATTACCTAAGATTTCGACTTTCTTCCCGTTTATTAGAGAGAATGAGATCCCAACAGCGGCCGCAATTATCGATAGGATCGTGGCGTGAATTCCCGCAAGTGCAAGAAGTGAAGCGTAAGACTCATAATTTTCTATTGGCACTGCTCTAGCCCTCATTTTGGCCATGGCGGTTGCCATATATCTTGAATAGCAGTGGATTACAAGCTTTTTTCAAGCGGAAATGCATTTGAGGTTCAGCACATCTCCTGATCCATATAACAGGGAGCGAGTTCTTCAAGCGGTAAGCTTGAGAGGAGATGATGAGATGGTTAAGTCAGTGTATGAACGCCCCCGACGATGGCCCTTGCGCCGGTGGCTGTGAACTGGCAGCAGGCCAAGCGTTCCTCTATTCCCTTATGCTGTTGCAAGACTTTCTCGTCAGACCGTCTTCCTAAACTCCCACGGTGGCACAGGGTTCAGTTTCTCCCAACAATCCTCATGTCAACGAGAAATAGAAGTTGTTTCACGTGGAGGAGATGCTGCCCTCAAATCCTGACCATGGTATACGCGCCGGTCTCCGACTGCGTCTCTATACTCAAAGGTTCTAGTTTCCGTTTGAGGCGATCCGAAATTTGTATTCTCGGATTCCCTGGGTTTCTCGATAAGCTTACGCTCACATTCTCGAATTGCTTCACTCACCTTTATCTTCTTTTCAATGGATAATTTCTCAAAGTTCCTGGGTGTTAACAGTTCGCAAGGACTGCCTGCAGAAAACGCCGACAAAATATCCAATGTCAGTAGCGCGTCAAAGGTGAGAAAAAGTCTTATCAGAAGTGAATGCAGGCGTCGAGCAGAGGTACTCATGGTGACCTCCGATGGAACCGACGACTATGGAATGACCTTATGGTTGATTCTGCTCTGGTGGCTGGCCCTCCACGCAGCATGCGATATTTGACCCAGTGATGGTATTGCCCTAGTACATGAGCTAGTCTCCTCCTCTGGTCCTGAATGGACTGTTCCCGCAAGGACTAAAATACACACCCTATGCCTCATGCCTGCCATGGAACTCGCCGCTCTCCGATCGTTGAATACATTGCAGAAAGCGCTTCTGCCCATGGAGGGACGAGCGCATATCTGTCGCCCGGAACGTATCGAGGACGATACAGGACTATCAAATCGGATACATGTCCCACGCGAATTAATCGAGCGCCACCTTTGGCAATGAGTCAGCCTGAAGTGAGTGATATTGGACCTCTACGTTCGCATCGTATCTCAGCGGTGGACAGATGTGGTCAATGTCTTCCGCTGCTCTGAGGACATCCTGCCCATCTCCATGGCTTGCTTGTCAAAAGACACACGACCGTCCGGCTTCAGTCGTGCATACGGAATGACGATGTGGCAGGTTAGCGAGAGGCTGTCTAAAGCAAACACATTGCCCGGCTAAGGCGCCGTGGGGGAGTAACTCGGCTCTGTCGTCATGATCGCCGTCACATCGGTGCTCGGCCGAAGCGCGATTGTGGCCCTGGGAAGTACGTCACAGCTCTCAACGAGCCGAATAGAAAAGTGGCTCAACAGCGCGCTCAGGATGACGCGTGCTTCGAGCCCGGCGAGTTGTGCTCCCACACAGCCTCGGGGACCTGATCCGAAGGGAATAAACGCGATATTGCCTTCGCCTTCCCCGCCCGGCAAAAACCGCTCCGGATTAAACAGCGTAGGCTGGTTCCAGTGTTGGACATGCCGATGGAGCAGATACGGAGAGACAAGAAATCGGGCGCCGATCGGCATCTTCCTTCCTAACACAACGTCTTCAACTATGGACTGCCTGCTCATCAGTACGGCGGGAGGATAGAGCCGCAATGCTTCGGAGAACACCGCCGCGATAAGGCTTGCGCCTTCAAGGCGCTCGAACGTCGGTGGTCCCTCGTTCCACATCTCCCGTGCCTCCTTCCGCGCTTCTTGCTGAACCTCGGGATGTTTGCATAATAGATAGAGTGTCCATGTGAGCGCAGTAGCCGTGGTGAGGTGCCCTGCAAGCAACAAGGTCAATGCCTGGTCTCGCACTTGTTGGCGAGTGAACGTCCGGCCTTCCTCATCTCGCGCCGTCATTAACCGTGACAGAAGACTGGTGCCGGCTATGCCGCAACGGTGAGCATGATCCATCTGTTGAGTTACCAGCGCGTGGAGTTCCTTTCGGCATCGCTGAATTCGACAGTTCAGGGGCGTGGGGATCCACCGGGGGAACGAGAGGAGTGATGTGACGCGGCGCTCGGCCACCTGTGAAAGCTCTTCCACGGCGCGATGCCACCCTTCTACCTTGTCCGAGACATCCACTCCCATCACGATCTGCCCGATCACACATGCGGTCATATGGACCATTTCACGATTCAGCTCTGTGGGTGCCCCTCTGTCGGCCCTCTCACGGAGATGGCGCATCCGACCGGTCACACTATGGACAATCGACGGGACAAGCGATTCAAGCGCCTGTCGGCCAAAGAAGGGCTGAATGAGTTTTCGCTGCTGTTTCCAATAGGCCCCCTCGCTTGTAATCAGTCCCTCTCCGAGTAACATCCGGAGTCGCTGGTTCATATGGCCCTTGCGATACCGGGCGCTCCGTGGACCGAGGACGGCATGGACTTCGCGGGGGTCATTCAGCAAGTAGACCGTCTGCGGGAGCCTGAGGGGGATGAAATCCCCCTCGCGGGCTACTTGAGTCAGGAGGGCAAGCGGATCACGTCGAAACAGGGGAAGATGGCCGAGAATAGGATGCCCGCGCACAAAGATCCTCTCTCCACGGGAATGTACTTAGACAGTGAGAATCGTTGAGCTTCAATATATCATTCGTCTCCAGTATGAGAATGCAATCAGGCTGCACATACATGTTTTCGCCGGGCTCTCCCTTATCAATCCCGGCGCCATTTGAATCTAGACGCACTTCCCTCCCGATTCTTCACTCAACAAGTGTGCTTTCACCAGACGCTCGGCCTCTAGCCAATCGTCCAGGGCTGTCATAGCCACACGCTTCTCGTACAGCTCAAAGGCTTTCCGGGCGACACGCGCCGTAAATTCCTCCTGTGTCAGAACGCTTCCCTGTAGAAAGGCTGTCGGCTCGTCTCGATGCGTGGAAGGCTTGAGATCTTTTTTGGCCCCTGACGACACCGTGGCTCCGCTCTTTCGTGTGGTTCGCTTTGGTTTCTCGTTCTCCTGAGAATTTCGCATTGTATTTTTCCCCTCTATATCTAATGAATCTGTGGAGATGTATAGCAACAAACATTGAAAGGGTCAAATTCCTACGGCTCACGCCGTCTGACGACTGAGCCGCTGCTGGGCCGATAGCTATCACGGAGTCAAGGGTTGGCAATTGGGATGTTGCTTGCAAAGACCACATTGCCGCGTACACTGACAGTAGGAGGAGTCAGTCAATGCATGAACGGCCCCTGTACGAAAATACCTTCAACCATGGTGCTATCGTCAATCGACGGTACCGCTGGGTTGCCCTGGCGAGTCTCATCTTGTCTTTAAGCCTCTTAGCGCTCTATCTTCTGCAATAGCCTCCGTTCCCACGGTATGACGATCCTGTATAATGCGGATGGAGGTACCGTCCCATGAACCGACGCCATCGGCGCACGCCTTTCTTTGATCGGACCGACTATAACAACCGATGGTACCGGTGGCTCGCACTGGCCAGCGCCCTCCTCGCAGGAGGCCTCTTAACGGTGTATTTGCTGCAATAAGTTCATGGTCGCCGTTGCATCGGCATCACAGTATCCTCTGTCATTCACCCACCAGAAGAGCTACGTCAATCTTCGTGAGCCGTCCCACCTCCCGAATGGAATGCGGCGTTGTGACAGCATGGCGTAAACGGAAAGTCCGACCTCCGTACAAAGGGCCGTCCGGTCGCATCCGCGTCGATACGGGTCCGTTTAATTCGTGCCAGCAGGGTCAAGATAAGCACTGCCTCAACCGTAACGCAACTGGCGGATTCGTCGCCGGCTCCTTGCTATCGGCGTTGGGAGCCTAGAAATTGTCCGCCTACGTATCTCTCGCTGCCATCCTCATTCACGACGAGCCTCCAACCATCGGCCAGCAGTTGAGCATAGAGAAGGCTCTTGATATACGCCCACCCGACTTCACTCTTTAAAAATGAGGAGACTTCGTCCAGAGTAGGAGCGACGGTGCAAGGTGGCTGGCAGGACGAGAGATTATCGGGCAACTTCGTTTTCATCTGAAGAGCGTTCCCGTAAGCCTCATCATAAGCGAGTTTGTGGTAGGTCTTAAGCTGGTCAGCAGACAGGGTGCCGGCACAGCCGACCATGGTGAGGCTCACCGCCAACGCTAAGGGAATGAGAGTTTTCAACATAGTCACGCCATCCTAGCAGACCCCGGCCTGTGAGCAAATGAGGCGCGCCAGTTCATCCTGCCTATCCACGTGGGTAGGCAGGCGCTGAAGTGCTGCTCTCCATCCTTCCTTCAATCGTCGAAAGCCGGATCAACTCCAGCCGGTCGTCCCCAGTCTCACCTCGGCGTGCACTTCTGATTCTTTAAGATCCAGATTAATGCGCTTCATATGCTCCTGTCATTCATCGCACCCTGCCGTCACCTTAGAGGCCGATCGATTTCGTCAGCCAGCAAGGCAGGTATGCTCGTCGCGAGGGGTTCCTCCAGTTCGATGGCTTCATAATGCACCGCGACGATAGAAGTGAGGGGCAGGAGATCCATCCATTGAGGCTCCGAGTTTTGAACCGCACTTCCGTCGTTGATACGGCCGCCATGTCTTGACCGTCCTGCATCAGCAGACGAGCGACGGTAGTAATATCAATGCGAAGGCCCATCGGATACCTTCTTTCGCGGCTCTATCATGGCTTTTTTAAAGCAGTCTGCGAGCGCTTGTATGGCCAGCGGCGCATTCCCTCTGACCGATTATTCAACAACAGGCAGGCGCGAATCCTCTGTGCCGCCGCCTTCCTCACCAATTCACCGTCTCAACTCGCATTTCCCAGGCAACTCCACAATCTTGTGGTATGGTGCCGCCTGCTTCTTGGCTGCCGCATGCGTCATGTTGATGGTGATCAGAAGCCGTAACAGCGTGAAAGATCCAGCGAATTCGCTCACGCGTTTATGCTGTTCCGAGAGGCCGAGCATGAAGCATCAGTGATTCTACATGCGGGCCATGCCGTGGCCGCGAAGGATTTGACCATATAGATCTCCTGACAGACCGGGATTCCGCGGTTCGACTGCATAGGGAATGGAAGCATTCGAACTCACATGGTCAATGATGGTCACCTACAATCGACGCGCTGACTAATACGGGTATTATTTTTCCTCTCACCTGAGGAAACCTGTTGACAGTATAAGCCTCTGACCTTAGTGTATGGTCAACCATACAGCGGCTCATACATGCGCATGCTCTCGAGCCTCATGGTCAACCCACCGCCTTCTACAAATTCTCCCCAGAATAATGCCATGCCCGTTGAAGATCACCGCCAAAACGACTCCCAGTTCTACAGGTTTCTTGCTCGTCTGACAAAGACTGCTTAACAGACCAAGGAGGAAATGTGAAGGGAGGATGGTTGCGTCAGGCAGTGCAAATCTTCCTCGGATGAGCACGTCCTCTCTCGTGATGGACACGTCAGAAAGTACAGACCACTCTTCTGCCGAATAGCTTCTGAAGCTCGGTTCCGATAGCTTTGGCGGGTGAGTGGCTCATGCAACTTGATATCGGAGGTGGCCATGGTACCGTCATCCATCGCATCTGCCGGACACATCCTTTCCTCCACCCACTGTGATCAATTCCATCGCAACGGCTTTTTGGCTCTTCACGAGGTTTGGAACCCGGGCGCAGTGACTGAAGTGCGAGACCTCATCGACGGTTTATTTCAGTCGGCAGGCCGAGAATGCGGCGCCCTCCCCAACCTGGTCTGCCGGATGCCTCAGCTGCGGGATACCGCAATATTCCAGTCATGCCTGGCCATTGCGAAACAATTGCTCGGGCGAACAACGCTGTTTGCCTGTGATAATGCCCTGTACAAAGAGCCGCACGGCACACATGGCACGCCTTGGCACCAAGATGGCGCTTTTCATGGGCGGTATTTTCCCAACAATACCCTCGCCTTTTGGGTCCCCTTGCAGGATGTCATGCCAAAGAATGGCTGTATGCAGTACATTCCTCTTGAGAAATATCAGATCCTTCTGCCCCATCGTCCCTATTACCCCAACGATCCGCAATCCATGATGACTGATCACGCGGATAGTTCTCTGGCGATCATGTGTCCATTGAGAACCGGGGATGCCGTCATCCATGGACCATTGACGTTGCATGCAGCATTCGCCAATCAGAGTGATGACATACGTCGCACCTGGCTTCTGACATTTCGGCCCTGGGGCAAATGGGGCACGCTCGCTCCTTCCCGACTCGTGCAACGAGCGAAGCTCTTGCGCAATGGTCTGCTTTACCAGAGGCACGTTTAGTAATCTGTTCCGCCAATGAAAAGGACTATTTTAGCGGAGGAAATGCCATGCTGGCACCCGAATTCATCGTGTTTAGCGCGCTCTTCGCTATCCCACTGGTCTGGACCATCTTGAAGATCCTGATCGATCATCTGATCGACTCCGAACTCCCGCCCATTCATGTGAAAAACAATTCAGAAGCGGCCGACGACCACCGTCTAAGGGTGGCCTGACTGACGCGAGAGAACATGCGGCCTATTGAGCGGCCGCGTTGGGCCGTATCTTTCACGTCTCCGGCATCTCTCCACGTCCCGGGACGCCTCTCGTTCTACCGATGCATCGGGGCAGTTGGGTTAAGCGGAATCCAATGATTCCGCCTGGACTCATTGTTGTATACGCGACTCTTTATGCGAATGGGAAATGGGCTCGGAAATTTCACGACGCATGTCCGATTTTCCCCGGCATTTCTTGCAGGAGGTCGTGTTATGAAGGTAAGCCTCGTGCTCGCATTGTCCACTCTTGTTGGTTGATTCTCCTCTATACGCGCAAAGCCCTTGTTCAAATTGTCTCAAAGCGTCTGATGAAGAGATAAAATGCCTGGATAACGCCATTAGCATCAATGATAAAGTTTCTTGTCCGGAGAATTCTAATGCGCATGTTCAGTTCTGCGCGAACAATGAGTGCAAGATCGAGAGAAGTGAGAGAAGGAAGCTGAGAATAGAACCGAGCCACAGACGCCGACCCCGCCAGGCCTCACACCCTACACACCAACGTAAAGCGAGTTGCTGGCGTAAACAATGAGAGCGGGCCTAAGACGAGATTCAGGCCCCCGACCGGCGGTATTCGCGCGAACCGTTTGCTGCGAAGGTTGTACCTAAACTCGATGAACATTTGAAAGGGACCACCCAACGTAGGATTGAGGGCGTCAAGACTTGTCTTTAGACTCGCCCGAATGTCGACCACAAGAATTGACATTGCGGCGCTTTGGGCTGTTGTAAGGAACGGCGAGAAAGACGCCTGTCATGAAACAGACGCCGTAATCAGCCGCCTTCAGCAAGAAGTGATGTCAGGCACCCTGGTGGGAACTGCTTGCAAAACGATTGATCCGGAGAGTCATGAACCGTCGGTCTGACTCGATACCCTTCCGCTCTCTCCTGCCGCAGCCTTCGCCATACTTAATTTCCTTCGCATTCATAGTGCTTGGGGTGATATCTGTAGGGTATGCCTCTGAAGCTCAGACCATGTTCCGGTGCATCGATTCCCGCGGTCAGGTCCTCTTTACCGATAGTCCGCTTCCACGCCTAGCCTGCCGCCCGCTGAAGTCCATTTCTTCCGTCCAGAGTCAGCCATCACCCTCCGTTCAGACCAGCGCGTTTTCGACATCGAAATCCCCTGGCGCTGCGCACAGTCCCCTTGCTCCTCTGCCTGGCGATTCAGATGTCGTTGCCGTGCCGATTGAAAGATTGGGGAATATCATTGTCGTATCGGCCACATTGAATGGGTCGAGGCCGGTTCGTCTGATTGTCGATACCGGCGCATCGCAGACCGTCATTTCCCGACAAATGGCGTTGGATCTCGGTCTCTACGCCACGGCCCACAATCCTCACGTACTGCTTCATACGGCCGGTGGAAATGTCCAGGCGGATTCGGTGCGGCTTGATTCGCTTCGGATCGCCGGCGCGGAGGTACGGAACAGCCAGGTGTTGATACACGACCTCTCTGACCTGCCGGTTGCTGTGGATGGGCTATTGGGTTTGAGTTTCCTGGGTGCGTATCAAGTCACCTTGGACGTTGCCAAAGGAGAACTGGTTCTCAGAACCTCCCAGCCGAAACCGGGCGGCTTACCGGAAGCGAAGTGAGAACCCTCTCGGGCCTCCAACGCCCCCACCCGCTAGACGTCCTTTATTTCTTCTGACTCGGCAAGTTCTCTCAGATCGACCTCGGGCCGCTCTTTGAGCATAGAGGGATGCAACCCATATTTCTTCAGCATCTTGTAGAAATCGGCTCGATACCGACCGGCGAATTGCGCGGCCCTGGAAATGTTACCATTCGTCATTTGCAGCACGCTGCGTAAGTAGGACCGTTCGAATTCTTCCTTCGCCTCGGTCAAGGGCTTCAACGCCATATCCGACGATAGTCCGATCGTCGGAAGCAAATCAGGCAACAACATGTCCTGCCTGGACATTACGACAGCCTTCTCAATGGCATTTTCAAGTTCGCGGACGTTACCCGGCCAGGGATAAGCCATCAGTCGATGCATCGCCGCCGGCGTAAAACCGCGCACGTCCTTATTCGACCGTTTCACGCTTTGTGTCAGAAAATGTTGCGCAAGAAGCGGAATATCATCTTTGCGTTCGCGCAAAGGAGGAATGGCAAGCGGGACGACCGATACCCGGTAATATAGATCGTGGCGGAACGTCCCGGCCTTTACGGCTTCATTCAAATCCCTATTGGTGGCCGTAATGATGCGAACATCGATTTTTGTCGGGTAATGGGCTCCGACTTCGCGCACCTCTCGCTCCTGCACCGCGCGAAGCAGTTTGACTTGCATCGGCAACGGCATCTCGGCGATTTCGTCCAGAAAGATGGTGCCTCCATTCGCACTTTGGAACAGCCCCATCTTCGCTTGCACGGCACTGGTAAAGGCTCCCCGGATATGTCCGAACAGTTCACTTTCAAAGAGCTGCTCGCTGATGGCCCCGCAGTTCAGCGCTACGAAGGGTCCCTTGGACCGGCGGCTATTGGCATGGAGGACGCGGGCCAGTACCTCTTTTCCTGTTCCGGTTTCCCCGGTCAAAAGAATCGTTGCATCCGAATCCGCGATCTGAGCGATCTGCTGGAACAACCGCTGCATGGCAGGGCTTCGGGCAACGATATTCTCCAGGCCGTAGAGTTCTTTCACCAACGATTTCAAACGCTGAATTTCACGAGTCAGACGCTGCTGTATCAATGCCTTGTCGAGAGTGGCTTTCAACTCTCGATCGTCAAACGGTTTGGTCAGATAGCCGAACGCGCCGCGCTGCATGGCTTCCACTGCGTTGGGAATGCTGCCGTGAGCGGTAAGGATGATCACCGGCAGCCCCGGCTGTATGCGCAATAGCTCTTCCGTCAATGCAAGCCCGTCCTCGGCTCTCAAGCGCAGGTCTGTAATGGCGATATCGAACATTTCCTGCTGCGCGGCAATCAAGGCATTGGCCCCGCCCGTGCAGGGCGTCACCATAAATCCCATCGCCGACAATCGCATTTTCAATAGATGCAATAGGCCTTCGTCATCGTCCACGACCAGAATACGTTCTTGCTCCATGTGGTCCTTATGGTTTGGATGGCTCCGAGGGTTGAAGCGGAAGCACGTTCGACGGAGGCTTGATCGGACGGGTTTTCTCCCTCATTTCCTGATCGATACGCTTGAGGGCTTCCAATTGTCCGGACAGCTCTTCGATCTTCTTGTCCCGATCGCTAAGTTGCCGTTGCAGGTTTTGAAGCGCGGCCGGTTCGACCGGCATCCGAGCGCTATCTCGCCTCGAATTGAACGACTCCGCTCTCTTCTCCTGATCCTGAAGTTCCCGCTGCAACGCCCCCGCAGACTGGGCATCAAGATCCTGCATGGCGCGCAATTGCTGAATTGTGAGTTCACGATCGAGCAAATCATGCACGGCCCGTTCTATCGCCTGGGACAAGAGGGTGTGGTGTTCAGCCGTCGCGGGAGCGGTCAGGATGGACCTCAACCATGATTGATCGACAGGCGCCTCTCCGCTATGCAGCAGACGCAACCATAGTCTGCTCGATGCGGCAAGTTGGCCCTTCGGAGCGACCGCAATGACTTTTTCGAAATAGCGAACGGCCGACTCTCGACTTTCATACAGGGCAGCCAGCGCCTGAGTGAAGAATACATGATCGCAGGTATTCTTACTAGCACATTTAGAGGCCAGCGGGCTTTCTTTGCGCAGCAACCCCTGCCATTTACTGTCATTCCCATTCGCCGGAAAATAGGGAGTGTGGGGCGGAGGCGGGTTGATCGTACTGCAGGCGGCCAGGAGCACCGACGTCAGCAGCGCCCCGATGGATCGCACAGACCGCATTACGTCAACCGCCGGAGTTTGGACAGATATAAAATCAATCGCACCGTCGTTCCTTTTCCCACTTCACTTTCAACCCAGATGCGGCCACCATGGGCTTCCACCACTTTTTTTGCAAGGGCAAGACCCAATCCGCTTCCCACGGAAGCATGCCTGGTTTTCGTGCGGCCCTGGTAGAATCGATCAAAAATATGCGGTACGTCTTCAGCGGGTATCCCCGGTCCTGCATCCGTCACGGCGACAAACAACAGCTCTTCGTCGCGTCCCGGCGTCATCTGCAATTTCACCACCGCCCCCTCAGGACTATACTTCAAGGCATTCGACAGTAAATTGTCCAGTACCTGTTCTATACGTGCGCTATCAGCCTTCACCAGGTAGCGTTCAGCCGGCGCTTCAACCAGTAATTGTACCTGTTTCGCATCTGCCAGTAACCGTATTTTATTGACCGATATGCCGGCTATCCGCTTGAGATCGGTCGGTGCAAAATTGTATTCCATCATGCCGGCCTCCATTTTCGACAGGTCCAGGATGGTCGAAATGAGATGCATCAACCGCCGGCAGCTGTCGGACATGATGCGCAGCGTGGTCCGCTGGTCCTGACTCAGCGGCCCGGGAATTTCATCGAGCAGCAGATGCGTGCCTTCCTGAATGGACGCCATCGGTGTGCGGAGTTCATGCGACACATGGGCAAGAAATTCGCGTTTGATATCGTCCAACTGCTGGAGCTTGTCTCCCATCCACTTGACCGTATCGCCCAATTCTCGAAGCTCGCGAGGCGCCGGCCCCTCTAACGACACGTGGAAATTTCCCTGCCCCATTTCCTGGATAGCCGCCTGAAGACGCCGCAAGGGACGGAGAATATTGTAACTCGCCACCCCGGCCAAGCCGAGTCCGAACAACAGGGCCACCAGGACCAGGTTCCGAGTCACCGATTCTGCATGGGCGGAACTTGCGCGCGATTCATTCACCCCTACCTCAATGCGTGTTTCATGCAGTCCGATATACTGCCGCAACGTGGAAGACATTCTTCCGGCCAATGCGTTTCGCCGCTCGTCATAGTCGGCCGCGAATCCCACGGGCTGTCCTGAGGGCATCCCGATCTGAGCCTGGAAAAGAGCCAGATGGGCTTGTTGTATGCGCTCCACCTCCTTCAGCAGCCGCGCCTCCGGCTCGGGTGCGTTACGCGTCTGTAGGCTTCGCAATCGTTGTTGAAACTCCTTGGCTTCTTCATTGAAGTGATCGAGAAACACTGCCGAAGGCAGGATCAGAAACTTTTTCTCGTTCTGAAGCTGCTCGTACAATGATGTCAGCAACTGTTTGGCTGAATCAATTTCCGGGTGGTGGTGCGAAGCGACTTCCGTATTCAACGCGGCCAAGGTTCGAATCTGGAATAAGGCATAGAGGTTGACGGCGGCCATGACAGCGATCAGCACCAGATACGTCAAAACTAGCCGCCAAAAAATCGAGAGGCGCACGTGAGAACATGCTCCATGGAGGAGAACAGGCCGATCCGCAGTGTAGGTAATGCCATACACCACTTTGAGACCCCCCTCAACAAGTTCTCCATTTTGTGCGCACCACGAGGCGAGGACGCGAGCGCAAGGAAGCGGAATTTATCTCGAGGAATCGCGAAATTGAGACTGATAGAGGCGCTGACGTCGTGATGTGGCGGATAACGCGACGAACAGGTGCCCTCGAAAGAGCAGCATGCCGACTGTGAGCGGCGGTGTCAGCAACAACGCCATGGCGCCGGTGAGTTCCTCCGAGATGCCGGCATCCATCAGCCAAGTCGTCAGCACGGTAAACGGCAGGAGCAGTAATTGGATGAAATCGAGCCCCGCGCCTCTCCCCAGTCTGCTCGACAATTTGAAGAACAATGAAAGCCCCAGTGGAGCAAGTACCAGCGCCAACGGCAGGAACCATTCAATCCAGTTGTCGATCACGAATTCGTAACTGCGCTTCAACACATCCAGGGGCGAGTCATGGCGGGTCAGATAAATAACCTCCGGCGCGGGGTTCAGCAGGATAAAGACCAGCAATAAACAGGCGGTCACGAGAAACTGGCTGTCCGGATTTGCGCGCAGGCTCGCATCCAGCAGCATGGTGGGAATCCACAACACGAACGCAACGCTGATGACATCCCAAAAGTAATGCCCCATGCTGCTCAGCACGTCGCGGACGGTGATACCCCGCATGCCTTTGATGGCCTGTTCGATGAGGCTGAGCGTTGCGCCGATCAACAGCGCATTGACAGCGCCCAACAGAAAACCGCCGGCGATACCCAATGGCCGCGCGACCATGCCGGCAATCCACATCAACCCCGTGAAGACGATGACGGCAAGGATCACCAGCCAACCCCGGACGAACGAACGTCTGGTCGCATACAACGCGTCGCGGTAGAGCTGTAAGGTAGACGTAAAGAGTGCCAACATGAGACAGGGTTTCAACGTGCCGCTGATGAGGATGGCAGCCACTTCGCATGAGCAGCACTCTCCAACCATTCGGAGCGGACAATAATCTGGATCACCCCGGGAGGTCAAGTCAGCGCGCGCCATCCCCTAGCCTCATACCAGGCTGCAGACTACGATACCCAGACGTTGACTTGAGACTCGCTATGATTATGTTGTGTTTACAAGATCAGCCTGCATAGGAGTAACGCACATGGATATGAACCGAATGACCGTGAAGCTTCAAGAGGCCTTGCAGAGCGCATCGGCCCTCGCCATGCGCCGAGGACACCAGGGCATCGATGTCGAGCATCTTCTGTCGGCCCTCCTGGAGCAGGAGAACGGCATTGCCGGCGCCCTATTCGAACAGGCCGGGGTTTCGCCCGCCTCGGTCCGCCAGGCGGCGGATCAAGCTTTGACCAAAGTGCCGCAAGTGCAAGGGCCCGGCGCGGCGCCGGGACAGATCCACCTTACGCCCCGTCTGGGTACTCTCCTGACCAAGGCCGAAGACCAGATGAAAGAGCTGCGTGATGAATTCTTGAGTGTCGAGCACATCGTTCTCGCAATGGTAGACGAGGGGGGTGTGTTTCGTCGCCTCAATCTCACCCGCGACCGCCTCCTGACGGCATTGCAACAAGTCCGTGGCAATCAGCGGGTCACCAGCCAAGATCCGGAAGGCACGTACCAATCGCTGGAAAAATACGGACGCGACCTGACCAGGCTCGCCGGACAGGGCAAGCTCGATCCGGTCATCGGCCGGGACGACGAAATCCGTCGAACCATTCAAATTCTCTCGCGACGAACCAAAAACAATCCTGTCCTCATCGGTGAACCGGGTGTCGGCAAGACCGCCATCGTCGAGGGCCTGGCGCAACGCATCGTCAAGGGAGACGTGCCGGAAGGGCTGAAACAGAAGCGCGTCGTGGTGCTCGACATGGGAGCTCTGGTCGCAGGCGCAAAGTTTCGCGGGGAGTTCGAAGAGCGTTTGAAAGCCGTTCTGAAGGAAGTCCAATCGGCACAGGGACAGGTCCTGCTGTTCATCGATGAGCTCCATACGGTCGTGGGGGCCGGCGCCGCGGAAGGCGCGATGGACGCCGCTAATTTGCTCAAGCCGATGCTGGCCAGAGGAGAGCTGCATCTCATCGGAGCCACGACCCTCGATGAGTATCGCAAGCATATCGAGAAAGATGCCGCGCTGGAGCGGCGTTTTCAAACGGTCCTCGTGGACCAGCCGAGCGTAGAAGACACCATTTCGATCCTGCGCGGTCTCAAAGAGCGGTATGAAGTGCACCACGGCGTGCGCATCAAAGACGCCGCCCTCGTCGCCGCAGCCAAACTCTCCAATCGGTACATCGGCGACCGGTTCCTTCCTGATAAAGCCATCGATTTGGTCGATGAAGCCGCCGCGCGTCTACGGACGGAAATCGACAGTTTGCCGGCCGAGTTGGATGAGGTGTCCCGCAAGGTGATGCAACTTGAGATCGAGCGGGAAGCGCTCAAAAAAGAAACGGACGCCGGCAGCAAGGCGCGCCTCCAATCGATCGAAAAGGAGCTGACCGACAAAAACAGGGATCTTGGGGCCTTGAAGACACGCTGGGAGTCCGAAAAGAACTCGGTGAGCAAACTTAGAAAGATTCGCCAGCAGATCGAGGAAGTCAAACAGACGATCGAACGTTCTGAACGGGCCTACGATTTGAATAAGGTCGCCGAGCTTCGGTATGGGGAACTGCCGAGGCTCGAACGGGAGCTCGAACTGGAACAGCAATACCTCGGCAAGAAGCAAAATGAGAGCCGCCTGCTGAAAGAAGAAGTGGACGAGGAGGATATCGCCGCCGTCGTCAGCCGGTGGACCGGCATTCCTGTTACCCGGCTCGTGGAAGGTGAGATGGAAAAACTCTTGAAACTTGACGAGCTCCTCCATACCCGCGTCGTCGGTCAGGAACAGGCCGTCACAGCAGTTGCAGACGCCGTGCTACGCGCGCGATCCGGCATCAAGGATCCTAACCGGCCGATCGGCTCCTTTCTGTTTCTGGGACCGACCGGTGTCGGCAAGACGGAATTGGCGCGGGCACTTTCTGCCACGCTGTTCGACGACGAATCGAATCTCATTCGCATCGACATGTCGGAATATATGGAGAAACATACGGTGGCGCGGCTGATCGGCGCGCCTCCCGGCTATGTGGGCTACGAAGAAGGCGGCCAGCTTACCGAAGCGGTGCGCCGGCATCCGTTCTCCGTCATTCTGTTCGATGAAATCGAAAAGGCGCATCATGACGTTTTCAATATTCTGTTGCAGGTCTTGGACGACGGACGGCTGACCGATTCGCAGGGACGGACCGTGGATTTCAAAAACACCGTGTTGATCATGACCTCGAACATCGGGAGCCAGCACATCCTCGAGGCGCAACAGGCCGGCGCCTCCTATGAAACCATGAAGGCTCAGGTGACCGGCGAATTACGCGCCCATTTCCGTCCGGAATTTCTGAACAGGGTCGATGAAATCGTGGTCTTCCACGCATTGGGGAGCGAGCACCTGACGCGGATTGTGGAAATTCAACTGGAGCGGTTGCGTGCGCGCTTGCTGGAGCGACGGATCACGCTGACAGTGACGCCGGCGGCGCTGAAAAGTCTTGGCCAGCGCGGGTATGATCCGGTCTATGGAGCCAGACCGCTGAAGCGGCTCATTCAACAGGAGATCGAAACCCCGATGGCACGCCAGTTGATTAAAGGTGAATTGCGGGACGGCGATACGGCGATGGTCGATCTGAAGGACGAACAGATCGTCATCGTCCCGTCAGTGACCCCGTAAGCAGGTACCCTCGCTGTGAGCAAGGAGAGGCGCGGTCACCATCGGACAACTCGTTAGCCGAGGGGAACCGCCCCTCCGTTCACATCCGTTTCCTTGCCGCTGAAACTCTTTTTATCGATTCGCCATTCCGTCTGCGACACGTCCAACTGGTGCCCCTTGATCGTGTGAAACCTCCCGCGGCTGAACCGCACACGATTGCCTTCGCCCAGTTCTAGTGTGAATACGACCGTCCCTGACTCTTCATGTTTCAACGAGACGCTCGTCGGACTCTTGGCGAGTTGATAGGCTCGCCGTTCATTGAAGGTCAGGTTGCTGTCGACGACCTTGGCCATCATACGCCCCGCATTGTCAAACAGCGCGAAATTCACCATCAAGGTCCGCGCAGGCTCCTTGATCGCCACTTCAAACTGGGGCACCCCTTCGATATCAATGATGCCGTTGGAGTTGCGATACAGATTCGAGCCGACTTCAATATCCATTCAACAGCACTCCTTTATGCTGATCCGCACGGATGCCTGTCACGATTTCTTGATGCGATCCAAAATCAGCGCGATACATCCCCCCAATAGCCCACCGCCCAGAATCGTCGTCAAAAATTCCATCAGTTTCAATTCCCACACTGAGCCCTGGGCCTGCAATGCCTCGCGGATGCCTCCCTGGAGGAGAATGACAGCCAAGGCCATGGTTGCCCCCACGATGAACCACCAGATAAACACTCGTGCCATATGGGCCACTGGAGATGACCTCACCATTCCACCCGGCGATCAAAGCTGCGATATTGAATCGCTTCCGCCAGGTGGGACGGGCCGATAGTAGCAGACTCGGCCAAATCGGCAATAGTCCTTGCTACACGGAGTATTCTGCCGTGCGCGCGAGCTGAAAAGCCGAGGCGGGTCATGGCCTGTTCCACCAGATCACGCCCCGCGGTATCCAATCCACAATACTGCTTCAGATGGCGGGGTTTCAATTGAGCATTGGTATAAATCCCATCCCGTCGATACCGGTCGGCCTGACGCGCACGCGCATCCATCACCCGGCTCCGGATCGCCGCGGATGAATCTGTGGCGGGCAAGTCCTCGCCCAACGCGCGAATCGGCACAGCCGGCACTTCAATCTGTAAATCCAGGCGATCCAGGAGGGGTCCGGACAACCGGCCCCGGTATCGCCGCACTTGCGCGGCGCTGCAGACACAGTCCTTGGTACGGTCGCCATAATACCCACAGGGGCAGGGATTCATCGCGGCGACGAGCATGAAGCGGGCGGGAAAGCGCAAGGACCCGCCGGCCCGCGTCACCGTCACGTGACCGTCCTCCAGCGGTTGTCGCAATCCATCGAGCGTGGCACGTCCGAATTCGCCGGCCTCATCAAGAAACAAGACGCCGTTGTGAGCCAGTGAGACTTCACCGGGTCTTGGGATTGATCCGCCGCCGATGAGACCGGCCTCTGAAATGCTATGGTGAGGCGCGCGAAACGGACGCCGGCGCATCAACGGATGTTGCCGCGACAGTTGTCCGACCACGCTATGAATGCGGCTGGTTTCCAACGCTTCTTCCTGCGCCAAGAGGGGCAAAATTCCCGGAAGGCGCCGCGCCAACATAGTCTTCCCTGCTCCGGGCGGACCCATCATCAGCAAGTTGTGCCCGCCGGCGGCAGCCACCTCAAGGGCCCGCTTCGCATGCGCCTGCCCCTTCACCTCGGCAAAATCATCGTCCTCGGGGGGTCCGGCGGAATTCATGCCGTCGCGCGCCACCGTCAGCGCACCGATGGGTTGGGTCCCCCGCAAAAATTCCACCGCCTCCGGCAAGGTGTGAATAGGAAACACCTCCGCGCCTTCCACCTGGGCCGTCTCCTCAGCATTCTCCGCCGGAACCAGCACACGATAACGATGCCGGCAGACGATGCCGATCGAGAGGGAGCCTGGAATCGGTTTCAGACGACCGTCCAGCGACAGCTCTCCGACAAACACATGGCCCTTCACCGCCTCACGCGGAATGACCTCTTCCGCGGCGAGAATGCCGAGCGCGATGGCCAAGTCCAGCCCGGCGCCTTCTTTCTTAATATTGGCGGGCGCCAGGTTGACGGTAATTTTTTTCACTGGAAAATGAAAGCCACTGTTTTTGAGCGCGGCGCGGACCCGATCGCGGCTCTCGCGCACGGTGGCATCGGGAAGCCCGACGATAGAGAACTGAGGAAGGCCGGCTGAAATATCGACTTCCACGTCGACCAGATGCGCCTCGACACCGACGATCGCAGCACTCAGGACATTGGCCAGCACCGTCACCTCGCAAACCCATCGCTTCGACTGATGGTCGAGCCACGAACAAGATGCTGAAAATCTGCTCCAGTGGCCGGATTATAGGCAGCGGCCCCTGCTGAATTCAATCGCCTCACCATTCGCGCGCGGCCGGCGACTCCATGCGGTGGCGTGCCCTGTCGTCGTTCTGTATAATGCGCGCCATGCCATCCCGATGTGACGATCCTTCTGTCGCGCAAGGTCTCTTCCGAACGGGTGAGCCGCGGTCGACGATTCACGCGGCAGAGAGGCCGCCGAGGCTGTCCTATTCCCTCACGGTTGGAATTTTGCTCTCGGTTCTCTTTCCGGCCATGGTCCTGAGCCAACCACGAACGGATGGACCGGTCTCCCCGTCCCATACGGTCGCCCAACCGGGGCGGACGCCTTCCTCCTACATCGGGTCAGTCATGGCGCTGCTCGCCACGTTTGAAGATGCGGGCGTGCTGCCGCCAGAAGGAACGCCTCAGGCCAATGGCATCATCAAAGCCGTCATTCAATTTCAGTCGGCGTTCTTGAAAAGCAACCATCCTGCGGTCCGGCAGTTTTTCGCACACGCGCATCGCGCGAAGTTCGGAGCTCGCGCCGATGAAGTCGAAGCCTCCTTTCGACAGAGCGGCTGGTCGGGAAAGACTTTTGCGGCCATCGTCGAGACCGGGCAAACCATGAACGACTGGAGCGCCGCCGGTCTCCGTGAAGGCTTTCAGGAGTTCAATATCGGCAAGCCTGATTTCGACGTCCTCGTGCGGTTATATCAAGACAGCTCCGCCGCGTTGTCCACCCAGGGCAGGACGTTCCAAGAAGTCTACGCCCAGCGCCGCCGGGAGATGCCCGGCGCCACATCGGAGTGACCTCCCCCGTGCAGATCGGCATCAGCGACATCAACCCCAGTTCTTTTCACGACAGCCAGAGGAGGCATGATGGCCACGAAAGCGTACATTCTCATCAAGGTCAAGGCAGGAAAAGGCAAGTCGGTCCTCACCGCGCTGAAGAGTATTGCCGGCGTCGAGCAAATTCACGCCTGCTTCGGCCAGCCGGATATTTTCGTATTTATCAATGTGGCGGATGAACGGGCGCTGTCGGATGTCGTGATCACGCGCATTCACGCTATCGAAGGGGTGGAAGAAACGGATACGCATATCGTCGCGGAAACCTGATAGATTACGGAACAACTCGACTTTCGCTCAAGGGCCAAAGGTATTCTTACCGGCCCGCCCTGAGCCTGCCAAGACAGGGCTCTTTTCCCATGGCTGTACGTGAAGCAGTTGAGCGACGCGAGAATGCTGCCGGCGGACCTTTTCAGCATCCTGCTGAGTCAGGCGTAATCGACCGGCACAACACGTCCTCCCTGTTGCGCGGAGGCGTAGCAGGCTTCGGCGATTTCAATTGCGCGCTTGCCGTCTTCAATCGTCACCGCCGGCGGCAGGCCCTCCCGCACCGATCGCACAAACGCGCGCAGCGTGCCGAGCACGGTCGGCTCGGTGGCGATCGGCCATTCCCCCGCGCCAGGTCCCGCGGAAATTTGCACCACTCGCCGCCGGAACCAATCCGCCGACAACTGCCCCTCGGTCCCGATCAGTTCAACTCGTCCAATCCGTCCAGACGAGACTCGGGACACGTCCAAGAGGCACATGAGCCCTTGGTTGGTCACGATCCGGCCGACGACCCGGCGCTCCGCTCCATTCGGAGGGACCACATCCATGTTGCAGGACACCGCGTAGACGTCATCTCCCGTTAACACTCGAACCAGGTCCAACAGATGGACACCGGTTTCAAGCAAACATCCGCGTCCGCCGAACCCCCGGGTCTGTTCACTGTCCCCGTTCGGTTCCATGCGACTGGCCAAGCTGAGGTATTGGAGTGTACCGATCTGGGACTGCCGCTCACGAAGCGCGGCCAGCGCGGCATCGAACCGTAAGGTCTGCGCCGTCATCATGACTTGCCCGGTCTGTTGCGCCTCTCGAGCGATCCCGCGCGCCTCTTCCGCCGTAATTGCCAGCGGTTTTTCAATCAACAGTGGTTTCTTCGCGCGCGCGACGGCGGTACAAATTTCGCGATTGAGCACCGGCGGCGTAACCACCACCACGGCCTGCACCCGAGGGTCGGCGATCAATTGGTGATAGTCGGGATAGCAAGGTACTTCTGGAGCTGATGCAGGCCCGTTCCCTTCGCCTCCCCGCCTGCGACTGACGGCCACCAACCGGGCGTCCGGAAGATCGGTAAGAAGGTGTCTGGCATAGCGGCTGCCGTGCCGGCCGAGACCGATCAGTCCGATCCCAAGGGGTGCGAATGGTTCGTAAGTCATCTTCTCCGACGCACTTTACCGGGCAGGCGGGGAAGGGTCAATATTGCAGCGGAACCCGGCTGCCGTTTCGATTGACAACGCTCAAATGGGCTCCCTATAGTACCTGAATAGTGCCCGCCGGACAGCGGTTGGGACACAGTACCAATCGAGAAAGGACTTCATCGTCTATGACTACACAGGTCCCGCCCTTTTCACTCCAGCAAATCGGTATCGGTACGGCGCGCTTTCCCAGCGGAGCAGCGATTCCCACAGCGACAGACGCCATGGTGGATCCGTATATCAAGACGCGGGTGACCAAAGACGTGCAAGTGGAATGCATGGAATTCTGGCCGCAGGATAGGACCGCCTATCCCGGCATCGTGCTGTTGCATGACTGGTGGGGCATGAATTCCCAGATCACGGATCTCGGGGCCAGATTGGCCTGTGAAGGTTACGGGGTGATCATTCCAAAGTTGTACGGTCGGATCGGCGGCATGGTGACGGCCAATGCCGAAGTGGCGGACGCGCTCATGGCCAAATGTAACGAGCCACTCCTGCTGCAGGACATCAATTCCTGCTGCGAATACCTGAACACCAGCGAACACGTCAAACGCAATATTCATGGTGTGGTCGGCTTCGGCATGGGAGCCTCCCTTGCTATCCGCTTCGCCTGCCAGCGCAAACGGCTGCGCGCCGCCGTCGCCTACTACGGAAAAGTCACCGCCCCCGAGCTGCTCACAAATATGCTGAGTCCCCTGCTCTATCATCAGGCAGAACAGGATACCTGGGCCACACAGCAGGATGTCGACCATCTTCGAAATGCAGCGAACGAGGGGAAGCGGATCGAAATCAAAACCTACCCGGGCGCTGCTCGCGCATTTGCCGACGAGACGCGTCCGGCGGGATACGACGCCACGGCTTCGGCTCAAGCCTGGGATGCTACCGTGACATTTCTCAAAACATCATTTCAGGGAACATAATGACGTCGCGGTGAACGTCCCCGGCGTCCGCGAGGCCTGTTCGGCCACCGCTCGCCGTCCGACAAAGTCCTTTCCCTACCTTTTCTTCACATAGAGGAAGCGGTGTCAGTCATGCCGAACCATGCAGTCCGGACGCTTTTTCTTTTCTTTTCCTTCTGTGTCGTCACTTGGATCGCCTGCGGGATCGCATTGGGAGCAAATGATTCCACGCCCCTGGAGCGGCCGGCGCTTGTCGATCGGTTGCCGTCCTTTCCGGAGATCGTGCGGGCCAACGCCTCCAAGCTGGCTTCCCTTCCGGGACAGGAAGACCCCGTCACATTCTTCAACAGTGTGCTCGGTCCAGCGCTCGGATTGAATGATGCGGCCATGACCGTCATGGCCAAAGGGCTGTCTCCGACCATGACGAAAGAACTCATGATCGATGAGCTTAAACAGACGGCCTCCAAACTCGTGCAGGGACTGGCCGCCTGGCAAGTGGCACAGGCCGCCCGGGAACTCGGTCCTTCTACGAGCGCCGACCAACAAGAGCAGTTCCAACGACAGATCGAGACTCAGATGGATTGGTTGATTGAAGGTACTCCGCTGGAACCGCCCCTGCGGCAGCTACTGGCGCTCTCCAAAGCGTTGCAGCCACGGGAACCTTCCACGGATGCCGTGACTGATCCGGCCCGCACTGGCGAAGCGACAGACCAACTGGCTGCAGAGGCGGCCGTGATTGAGACGTGGGCAGTTCAGACCGTGCATCGCGAGTGGTTCAAAATGTTCAACTGGAAAGATCAAGTGCGCCAGCAGCGGGGCCTCGCCCGGTTGTGCGGCACGTGGCAATGGTCGATTCACAACCATCAGAACCACCGCGAGGAAAAGACGGCCGTCATTTTCGCGCCACCGGGAATCGCTTCGCCGACCAGTCCGGCGGAAATCATCGTGCTCGGCGACAGCCTGTACTTGCGATGGGAAACCAAAGCCGGCGTCCAGGAAGACAGTCTATTGTTTTCAGGGGAAGGGCAGCGACTGGAAGGGACATTCGTCAATACAGCGGGCGGCTGGGGCTCCATCACCGGCAAACGTACCGCGGCCTGTTTTCCCAAAACGGGAGACAAACCCGCTGCCGGACAGCGCCGCCGTCACTGATCGCGTCCGGATCGCCACGCCGTCCAGGCGACACAGAGCCATCCGCCGATGAACGACAGGCCGCCCAACGGAGTCAGCGCGCCCATCCATTTGATTCCGGCCAGCGCCACGAGATACAGGCTGCCGCTGAATAGCAGTATCCCGATGCAAAACAGCCAGCCGGCTTTGGCCGCCGATCGACTATTGGTTTCGCGCAACAACCAGGCTACGATAAACAGGCCGAGCGCGTGGTACATTTGGTAGCGCGCCGCCGTGTCGAATACCGCAAGCATGGACGGGTCCAGAATCGATTTGAGTGCATGGGCGCCGAAGGCGCCGGCTGCCACTGATGTGGAGGCAAACCCCGCGCCCAACATGGCGAACTTGAACGACTGAGGATGAGCCATATCGTTCTCCGGAACAACCACTGATCATGGTACGAGCAAGGCGGGCGATTGTACCATGAGCGCGACGGTGAAATGAGCAAGCCGATGCCGCTTGAATGTCCTCGTTGTCTGCTATCCAATCCTGAGGCCGTCCAGTTCTGTGAATGCGGGTATGACTTTACGCCGCACTTTCAGGGCTTCCCGATGAAGCCGGCCGCTGAAGCCTCTCCGCGCAAACGTCTATTTTCGGAAGAAATGGGGCGTGGCAGTTTTCTGCTCGGTATCTTCCTGATCTGGCTGGCTCTTTCCGTCGGGGAACTCTATCGTATTCGTATCGAACTGCCGCGTCGTCCCAAGTCAGAACTGGCGCTCAGCAGTCTCATGGTCGGCATGACGGATCTCGCCGGCGCACTCGTCGTCGGAGCGATCGGCTGGGCTTGTGTCTGGATAGCGCTGGCGACGCAAAGCAAGCGCGACGGCAGCCTCTGTCCAAAGCGCACTACATTCATCGTGACATTGATTGCGGCCGCTGTGCTCTTCGTCACGAGAACGATCGAACCAAGTGTCCTCGTCCAGCATGTCATGCAGATTGTGTTCATCCTGGCCATCGCCATCGCTTCCTACTACGCGGGCTGCCGGAACTGGCTGGGCAAATGGTAGCCGCACGGAAAGCATCCGGCTTATACGCAGGTCCATTGTGGATGAAAATGAAGAGTCGGAAGGTAAGAGAGATGCAGGAGAAGAGGAGGCCGCCTGAATGAGGCGCCCTGTTATTCTTTGCAGAAATACAGATAGAAGTCCGCAAACTCTTCCGCGTCGATGGCAAGGTTCAGCCGTTTGGTCGTATACCCTTGCAATAACACCCATTCCGCCGCGGCCTTCGCCAATTGATCTTCTTTCACGCCGTGGGTACTCCACAGATTGACCGCGCCGGAACTCAATAGGACGGTGATTGTCTGCAATGAAGGCCCGTAGCTGAACTTGAATTCATAGCCTCCTCGAAACAACAGCATCACGCCTTCCCTGGACCGAAATCCACGATGCCCGCAGATGGCACAGACCAATCCTTCCAAGCCGGTTCGAGGATCATCGCCAGAGATTTCTCCTTTGAGACGGCCGGCGCATTTGTTGATCGGACAAAACGGAGCGGATGAACCGCTTGACGAAGCGGATGCTGGAGCCGAAAGCAATGGCGCCGGCATCTGCAGCTGATCCCAATCTTCCGTACGGTCACTGCCTTGCGGAATCATCCTTTCGGTGCGACGTGCCATCCTTGGATCTCCTGCTGCTGATGATGAGAATTGATCTGCGAATATGGAGCGCTGTAGGAAGAACATTCGAGAGTTGCTGTCGCGCATATGAAGGATGATTCAGATCTCTCCGGCGAACTGTTGCAAGTATACCAGACGGCTGAATCGCTCACGTGATCCGAACCATCTTCCATCGATCTTTAGGATTTCGAAGAAGGGAAAACACCTAGTTCGGTGGGATAGGAGATGATGACCTAATGAATCCGTCTTCCGACATGGCGGGAGACGGGACTGTGAAGAAAATGCTGCCGTCAAAAGAGACGCGCCGGCGTGAGGGAATCCGAAAGCGTGTGTTCAATAATCATGTGGGCCGATACCTTCTTGTTTCGCGCATGCGGGACAGTAATACATTGCCGCCGTCCATATGGTCCACAATCCCTCTTCCGAAGCGCCCGCAGCTTTCTGCCCGCATTCGAAGCAGAATGCATTCCAATACTTTTTTACCAATGTCGAGGCTTTCAAGTGTTGAACTGGCATCTGAAGACTACCCTTTCAGCGACGTTCTGAATCCATCTTCTAAACATTTGCCCGCAACAGGTCGACGGATGACATTTCTCTCTGTTACGTCTTTACTCGAACTCTAGCACGCCAATTGTTCCCGCCGAAGAGATTTGCGAATCTCTCATTGCTTATAGACCAGGGCGACAGGTGTCTCGAACCTATTGGCCGGCCGCTTGTGCGCGATTGACGTGCACAATGTCGATGTCGGCCATGACTCCGTAGTGATCGGACGGCCAGAGGGGGCTCCCATCGGATAACTGTCCCGGGCGATCGAGCACAATGTGGCTGGATCGGACTCTGGCGGTCGATTCTCGGCCGTTCAGGAGCAAAATGAAATCCACGCGCCGGGAGACGGTGGAGTCAGGTGCTTCAATACGCTGCCATACGGTGGGTCCCTGCGCCTCGGGGTTGGCGATTCGGAAGGCATCGACGAAGCCGCCTTCGTCTCTGAGCCCGCTGAGTAGGTTCGAGGTCTCGGCTGTGTTGAAGTCACCCACCAGGACGGAAGGACCAGCGCCGATCCGGTCTCGCACGATTTCGCCGATCCGCTCTACCTGGCAGTCGTCTCCGCGAGCCGTATGTGTCGAGAACAGTTGAAGCGGTCCCCACGGCGTCGTAAGTTCGGCGCGCAACAGAATACGCCGGTCGATCCAGCTGTTGCAGCGCGGCAACTCATACACCTGGGACGCCACGATGGGGAAGCGGCTCAGGATGGCGGAGCCCTCCTTGAATCCCAGCAGGCCGACGACCAGTCGGTCAAGGGGCCACGGGCCGAACAGATGATCCGTGGCCGGCGCGAAGACGACGTGGAAGCCGAGCGCGCGGGCAAGGCGCTCCGGCACATTGCCATGCCTGCGGCTCTCAGACGCCTCTTGCACCGCAACGATGTCAGGATCGAGGGTCTGGAGTTCGCGAATCGCTATCTCCATCCGCTCTTCAAGATGGGTGTGGCCGTCGAGAAATCCTGAGCCCGCCCCGTCGTGCAGGAGATTGTAGGTGACGACGCGCAACGGCCGGGCGCCGTCTTCCACAGCGGCCGACGCCTGCCCATTCGAGAGACTAATCAGAACGCCAGCCACGAACAGCGTCGATAGGAGGATACGGGCAGTCATGCCGCGGCCTGAGGCGACCATAAGTTTACTCGCTTGTGGCAAGGGAGAAGAATGCGGTATGAAGCATAATCCGAGATCCGGACCGTTCACAATAACGTCACGAAAGCCGTCATGCCTCGCTCCGCTTTCATTCACTCCCTGTGGCTCTGTGCTTGGATTCTGTTGGGCCTCTCCATGGCCGCTCGCGCCGAGGCGGAGGTGAAGGACCTGACAACAGATCAATGGTCCAGCGGGGTGGGTATGGGCTTTGTTGGGAATACGCCTGACGGAGCCGCGGAGTTTGCGGTCAATGGCCATGCCGACTATTTCGTCGCGGAGCGGTTCTCCATCGGTGCGTTGGCTCAGTATGCCGGTGCAGGGAACGACTTTCTGTTCGGCCTGTCGGCTCAGGCGAGATATTGGTGGGACATCCCGGGGACTGACTCCCTGGCCAAGCTCGTGTTGCAGGGTGGAGTCGGCTTTGTCCGCGCCGGCATCAAGGATACCGACAGTAGAACCGCCGACACGTACGGCTCCTTCTTGATCCCGGTGGGCATCGGAATCGACTACGCCGTCACGAAGCGATTGGCCGCCACGGCCGATTTCCTGCTCAACTTTACGTCGCTCGGTGAAACGGTCCACACGGGTGGCCGGGAGTTCGATCTCCACACCAACGTGATGCCCGCGTTGTATCTCGGCATCCGTTTCTAGCGGGTTCGATCCCGATGGGTCTGTCTCATGCCTTAGATCTGCCCCTGCCCGGCACATTAGTCCCCGCTACATCCCCATCTCATAAGATGCTTTCCATAATAATGCCTTCGTTTATGCAGCTGAGCTGTTGTTCATTCGTTTTTTCATTCTTTATTCCTCGTAGGCCAAGCCCTTGCTCTCTGGCTACTATCTGCTGTTCGACCAACCCACATTGGCATTGTTGTCGGCTGTCAAAGCTGAGACGTTCCCAGGCCCTCAAGTAGCCGGCATGGAAGCTATTCCCTCCAGGTTGTGCCGTCAAACTATACTGAGTTGTTCTCAGATTTCAGGTCTGCGAAAATAGGAATTATCACGGCCGAGGGCGTAGCGGGAGCCCTTCCTCTCCTGATCCTAAGCAGTTCCCGCATATAGGACATCCGCAAAAAAGCCGTGGAAACTCTGTTGGGACTGACCTGGGAAAATACAATGGCGAACTAGTCGGAGGAAGGAGCATGACCGAGGTCACATCTTCCAGCCATGCACTCAGTCAAGCCAAGCGCTCCGAATCTCATCTTATGGCTCAATACGCCATCACCCTCGTATTGGCGGAGTCGGTCACCTTGAAGGAGGCTACTCCGGCCATTCTACGAAGCATAGGCGAAAGTCTCGGTTGGCAACTGACCATATTCTGGAAAGTAGAAGAGCAGACGGATGTATTGCGATTTGTCAGCCTTTGGCATAACTCGAGGATCGACGCGTCTGAGTTCGTGGCAGATAGCCGGGACCAGCCTGTTCAGCAAGGCGGAGAACTTATTGACCGCGTCTGGAAAACCGGCAAGCCTTTCTGGTCTCCGGATATCGTCATGGACACCGGTTTCCGCCGGGCTTCTATAGCGGCGAACGCCGGTCTCCATGGATGGTGTGCCTTCCCGGTTCGAAAAGGAGAACGGATTTATGGCGTCATCGAGTGCTTCAGTCCTGAGATCCGTCAGCCGGATCACGAGGTGCTGCACATGATGGCGGACATCGGCATCAAAATGGGGCAATTCGTCGACCGTAAGGAGACCGAGGCGGAGCTTCGCCGATTGGAGGTGCAAGACCAGGAAGAGGCGCGGCTGGCGGAGGTAGCGCGGGTGTTGGGAGACATCGCGCACGATATCAAGAATATGCTGATGCCAGTCGTCTCTGGAGCGTCTCTGCTTGAAGACGAACTCGACGAGTGCTACGGACGCTTGGCGCAGCCGTCGGCCGCCTTGATTCGCAGCCGTGAACTGACAAAAGAGCTGGTCGAGATGATTTTGAATGGATCCCGGCGTATTCAGCATCGGGTGGGAGAATTCGCCGATTCCATCAAAGGGCATACGCGCGCCCCACAGTTTGCTCCATGTCACATCGCCACGGTGGTGTCGAGCGTATATGCGATTCTCCGTATCCCCGCGCAGGAATGCGGCATTACCCTATACGTCGATGGGCTCGACAATCTACCAGTGATCCAAGCGGATGAGAGCCAGCTGTTCAATGCTTTTTATAATCTGGTGAACAATGCCCTGGCGGAAGTACCGCAGGATGGCTCGATCACTATCAAGGGCCGAACGAAGCGCGGTGGACGGAGTATCATGGTATCCGTCAGTGACACCGGCAAGGGAATGCCTCCCGAGGTTCGAGAGAGTCTGTTCACCTACCATGCAATCAGCCGGAAAGTCGGCGGGACCGGACTCGGAACGAAGATTGTGAAGGATGTCGTCGACGCGCATCGAGGTGAAATTACGGTTGATAGCGAACCAGGCGTTGGAACTTCGTTCCACATCACGTTGCCGATGGGCGGATGAACGTAAACCAGCTCGCGAGCGTAACCATCTCACGTTGCCCGACAGAGAGGGTGACGGGGACCAGATCGAACGAGGGACCAGCGGCTTATGAGTACCAGATTTGTTGTCGGCTAGCCACGCCACAGGAGCACAAGTTGATAGTAGAGATCTTATCACCAACGCGGTCATAGCCTCATCAGGTCCTCCATGTGACCGAATGATTTACCAGACAGAGTCGGGCTTCAACTTCTCAGCGGGCTTGCCGCCTTTGATATGCTCATCCAGGATGGTAGCGACGTCGTCTTCGGTAACCCTGGAATACCAAGTGCCTTCCGGATATACGACGACCGTCGGTCCCTGCTCACAGGGTCCAAGGCAGGACGACCCAGTGACGAGTACTTCTCCCGGCATGATGCCGCGTTGCATCAATCCTATATTGAAGGTCATGAGCAATTTATCAGACCCTTGGCCCCCACAGGAAGGCTTCGGGTGACCTGGCGGGCGGGCATTGGTACAGACGAGGATATGATATTTCGGCTTTGGCATGCTGATCTCCCAAGATAGCGATGGGGTGATGACCGTCTTGCAAGGCGCTCAGTGAGGTTTATATGCATTGCGAATGCACGATGCTTTCTTCGAGTTATTCCCACTGCTTGGCTTCGTTGATGACCCAATCTACCGCACTCCGCCTGTAGATCATCTCAGCGGTGAAGATGTTTAGAATTGGGGCGGGCCATGGTTTGTTTTTCTGATCTCTTCTTCTCCTTGGCAGGTGCGTTCCGCCAACATGCGCTGTCCGACACTTGCCTTCGCCGGGATTCTCGCGAGACATGCCTTCAGTGTGTCCTCTACGGCGCCCGATGCCACCTCGCTCTCCTTGTCCGTGGGAGGAAGAATCATGGTGCCCTTCACGTGCGCTTCCTCCGCATGAGTGAAGGACGGCGACAGCGATGACGCGAGCAATAGCATTGACGGGAGAAGGATTGACCGTTTTACCAATAGATGAGTTTTCATGACAGATACCTCATTGGGTGTTGGCCGCTTGTTGGCATTTCATAGTAGGCCGTTCTATGAAACGACTAGCACTTACTTGTTGAGATAGACTCGCAACGCCATACGTTCACTGGAGGACAGAAAGACATGCCTCACGACAATTGGCACGCTGAAGCTGATGTACTACAGATCAGGCCTAGCCCGTCGGTTTGACAACGAACGATCATTTACTGTCCCCTATTCATCCGCAATCGATGGCTCACACGCAGTCGATTCACTCGCAAGAGCACCTGGTTCGACGATGATTTGGCCGCCTCTTCCGTTCAGAGTCAGCGACTTCGAGCCGGATTCAGTTCCCCGGCAAAGTGGGCTTTGCACGTCGGACCCTGTTTCGGAGTCCCATTGTTCGAGATCCCTGTGGCCGTCGTCTGTGTGTGCAAATCATCGGTCATCCACACAGCCGAAATTGATGCATCGCGTATCCTGCAGCGCCGTTTGTTGACCATAATCCCTGACGTTCCAGCTGTTCTGAAGCAGTAACCCGCCACATCGTGTACAGTGCATGGCCTGTTCTCCCATTTTTCCTATGCTGCGCCTTGAGCTGCAACCTGGCTGGTCAAAATTGCTCAGTTTGTAAATGGTGTCTAGCCCATAGTGTTCAAGGTGCGGCATGGCGGAAAAAACGGGCTATATGGAACTAGTTCAGGCTCGCTATGCGCTCTTGGGGCGTATTCCAGAAGCGCAAACAAGTTGCCGTTGGGGGTCTACCGTCGACGACGAGCGACAATAACCGAAGGATGACTGTGATGTGGTTACGGATAGGTACATGGATAGAGCTCGGTATGCACATCGGGTCGCCGGATAGAAGGGGCGAACCGCCGGATAGGTATTTGGTTCACGCTGCAGTACGGTTTGGGACGACTCAGTGGCATTACGGCCCGGCTCCTCCTAACCCGACAGCGGATCCGGTGGCCTCGCTCCAGCCGGCACCTCAGCCGACCCTGGTTCTGCATCCTGAGCCTGAGCTAGAGAGAAGGCATCTCTTGTGGCGATAGGTCCCGCCAGTCGTGTAGAAGTTGGCACCGACACCAATCAGTGGGTGGGTTTTCTTAGAAGGCTCTCACAAATTCCAGGGGAGAAAAACACGGTCACGCGAGATGAGCTCATGACGATGAAGGGCGTCATCGCGGCAGGTCACTCCAACCATGGCAAATTAGTCTCGTCAGCCGATGATTCTGCGACTGCTAGCGCTGTGTGCCTGTGGATCGTCCCACCTCGGGCCTGTTCCCCCGGAGCAATTCCTCGATGTATCGACGGAGGTTGACATGAATGGGCTTCCTCTCCGCTTCAAGAAAGAGGGTTTAATCGAACGGTACCAGGTCGAAGGGATGGATCCAAGCGACCGCTCCTTCAATCGAACAGTCTTCGTCAACCGAACTGTGGGCGGGTATGCGGGGAAGGTGACCTATGAATCCTTCGCCGTGGAGGGAACCGATCAACCGACCACCGGCGCAGCCGTCAGGTCGGTTGTTGAAAAGCTGCTCGGCTTTGGGTTCACACGATTGCGCTCACGCCTCAACTTCAAAGGGTCTCGGTACCTGGCTGAAAAAGAAACGTGGGTCGACTACGCGGACCTGCCGTCCTGAGCTCTTAATCGCAGTGCACCCTGAGCCCAGGAATTCGCGACGGTCGTGCCAAGGCCAGCCATGAGCCGTTGCGGAGATCCGTACCACGGGATGATGAGTGTATTTCTTCACGAACAAGTTCGGAAGTTGGATACATCGAATACGATGGCAAGTATCACCTCCACAGCTCATTCCTGAATGTTGTACTGCATGACTAGCCCTTCTACTTTGTCACTGCTGATCGCTATGCAATTCTCAAAGTAGCCTTCGGCCCACCGGGAGGCATTTGTATTTCTGAGCAATATTGACCACTCTCCTTTGCCTCGGCGGCATAGCCTGGAAAAAGGTATACATCCGTCAGACTTTTTTAGTCAAAGTCGGCACTGGCAGAACGTATCTCACCTCTCCGAAGAACCACACGATTTTCTCTCAAGGAGACGTCGCGAATGCCGTATTTTTTATTCAGGCCGGAAAGGTCAAGCTCAGTGTGGTACCCCGGCAGGGCAAAGAAGCGGTGCTGCGCTACTGGAGACCGGCGCGTTCTTTGGAGAATCCTGTCTCGTTGGACAATTGATTCGCACGATCACTGCAACCGCTGGAGAAGAAACCACACTCGCGCGCATCGACAAGGAAGCTATGATTCGCGCGCTGCATAAAGAGCCGACGTTTTCCGACCTGTTTATGTCCTATCTGTTATTACACAACATGCGCATCGAAGAAGGTTTGATAGGCCAACTCTTCCATTCAAGTGAGAAGCGGCTCGCGCGCGTATTGTTGTTGTTGGCCCATTTCGGGAAGGAGGGTAAGCCGGAGACGGTCATTCCGAAGATCAGTCAAGAAACGCTGGCCGAGATGATCGGCACCACGCGATCACGGGTCAGTTTCTTCATGATAAGTTCCGGAAATTGGGATTCATTGAGTACAACGGCAAGCCCCACGTCCACAGTTCCCTTCTGAATGTTGTCCTCCACGACTAATTTTTCTCACTTCATACAAGTCGCTCTAGAAGGAAGGACCGACATTTAATGAAAGATAAAGAGCCAGGGTCGGGAAACCGGTGGTCTATCTTCGATCGCGCCGTGAATGGACCGACCATCGGTCTGATGGAAACCCTTGATGGCTGGGGGGTACATCACCACCGGGTTTAGTTTCCTGATCATCGGCATGGTGGTTTTTGTGCATGCCTGGTACGGCTTTGCGCTCATGGTAGGGTCCAAAGCGATTCCAGCGGTCCTAACTCTAGTGCATGATCTCCTGCTGGTCATTATCCTGCTCGAATTATTTCGCACCATCATAAATTTTCTTAAAACAAAAGTTATTACGCTGGAGCCGTTTCTCTATATCTGTGTCATAGCGTCCACCAGACGCATACTCACAACGGGCGCCCAAATCGCTTATATGGAAGAGTTGAGAGATCAGGCATTTAACCGTTATCTGCTCGATCTCGGGGCCAATGTACTGGTCATTGTGGCTTTGGTCGGGGCGGTGTATCTCGCCCGTCGAGCAGCTCAGCCCGCGGTCGCATAAGCGGGACAGACCTGTCTCGTTGTGACCTGTGTCCTCCACTATCAACTTCAGGCGAGTGAGCGTCATCTCAGCGGCGGGCAGCGATAGTCGATGAGAATAATTATTGCTGCATACAATCGTGCGGTTATGGAAGGTTCGGATGTCAGGCTCATTGACTCCATCTCTGCACCACTATAGGGTGAATACATGACGCGCTAAGCCCCGTGAGGATTCTTCTCTGGCACGCTGTGCTTTCCTCGTGCGTGTGGGGTCACTACCTTCGCCGCTTTCTCGCCAACGCATCGCACTTCGCAAGTAGAGTCCCTCGGATCGCCTACGGTGCGCAGCGCTTCATTCTAGTTTTGTGTCATCGTCGAATATGTCTAACCGGGAGGCACATTATGTATCAGATTTTGACGCTGGTGGGATTATTGCTATTCATGTGGGGTACTGCCATGTGGGCGACCAATGCTACGGATAACGCATAAAATGCATTCGGCAAACCATCTGGCGTGAGCGCCGGTGGCGGACCCGAGCAAGAGACGACTACACCAATCCGTGGCTGATGATCCGAGCGACGCTATGAGGAGAGATTGCCTCACAAAGGAAAGCGGGAAGTTTCATGGGAGACCCTGCATGGGGAGTATGTCTAAACGTTCCATTTTTGCTCAGAGGAGAACGTCATGAAAATGAATCGATATGCTATGCGGATACTCAGTGCGTTGCCCATTTTGTGCGCGGTATGGTTGGCGCCGTTGCCGGCACAGGCGGAAGACTTGCCATCGGGAAAAGGATTCGCTGAAAACGACACAGTTACTGAATCAAGAATGGCGGCCGGGGCGGCTGAAGATAGCTTGCAAGCTTGTATGGCTCGGATACCAAAAGATGCCAGTATCGGACAACGTATGATTGCCGAGCAGAGCTGTGGGCGTGATGAAAGCGAACGGAAGCCCTATGAAGTCATTCCGGAAGCAGGAAGCGTCCGCCATTAATATCAGGTAACATTATGCATTAGGCTTTCAGGGCCAAGACTATCGAATATGCATTTCTTCTCGTACACATGGATGATTTGTCCCTGATGGAACCTGCTGGACATCGCATGTGGGTAAACTATCAGCACCGCTGACTCAGCAGTGATTTCTCAGAAGGTAGCTCCGGAGTTTTCCCTCCACGTTGATCTTTGAGTTGAATTGAAATCGTCCAAGCCGGCTGTGGAGGCTATCTGGACGAATTGGTCCGAAGGGGGATTGGATGCATTGTTCGCGTTGCGAAGGATTAATGGTGACGGTCTGGATGGGAGATGTCCTATTTGCCGGTGCCGTAAAAGGATGGCGCTGCCTTCTGTGTGGGGAGGCTACGGATCCTGGAATTGAAGCCAATCGTAAGAACCATCCTCAACTGACTGAGGGCCGACCAAGGCTGCCGGGATCCGTTGCGGCCTGGCATGGGAAACGGAAACCCTAGGAGGCAGGCCGCTGTAGGGGCATGAGCATCGAGGTTCAATGTCTACATTGCCGAGGTTGTCGATGAACGATAGAGAGTTTGAGGTGTGTAGAAGGACGTCAACATGAGGATGTGGCGTGACATGTGGCCCGAGATCTCCGTGTTGTTGTTCCTGCTGTTTTGGACTGGTGCCCTGGGGGCCGCGTTCTTGCTCACTCAGTAGACAAGCAATGGGCAGCCTGACGTTGCGCGGAACCCACCCGCCTACCCTAGCCTTGCCCCACCGCATCTGCATGCATGTGCTACGGCCGGCGATTGCGGTCGCAATGGAGTTTGCCATCGCTTGCTCGATGGCCGGGATGCTCGTCTAGTCTATACGACACTCTCTCGCTCGTGCTGTTTCTTGCCGTGATATTTTCGTCCTTAAGGCTTTCGGGTGCATCAACAAATTGAGCCGGTCCTGGCCCCAGGCGCTGTCTCCTGCATGCGAAGACTGTCGGTATGACTCCGTCGAGAATTGAGAAAGGAACAGTGATGCAACTGTGGTTTTATCAGAATCAATACCGAAACATGGATCGTATCGTTCGGATACTTGAAGAGGAGGGCGTACACACCATTGTGTGGATGAATGAATTGAATAACATAGAAAAGCTAGATTTGCGCCATGAAGAATGGGAGGACTTCCATCGTAACTTTATTGGTAGCGAACCTTGAGCGGAAGCTGAGAAACCGATACTGCCTAGCAGGAATCTTTCTCGCCGGCACAGGGTTTGACCTGCTCACATCCCGCATACAATGTTCTCGCCAGGCCTGTCGACGCCAAAGAGAGACTTGGATGGACAATGATATCCGCAAAGGCCCTCAGAACACCCGCGGCGCCTAAACGAGCTCTCAATTGAATAGTCAGTAAGGAGAAGAACCAATGAGCCTTGCGGTTCAGATAAAAAAGATCGTCGGAGTGTTGTTAGACGATGGCGATTGGCACGAGGTGCGCCCCGGCAGCATGGCAGTTAACAAATTTGAGTTGGCTGACGGAGACGACACGCTTGTCAGGGGTGGTTCCATCCCCGGGGTCTCGTGTATGGGTCTAGCGTTCAAGGAGAATGAGGGAGGCCTGATGATTGCCTGCCCCATCACGTCAGTGAAGGCGGTTCGTTATCGAGTTGAGGATTCACTCCGGTCAGGTGTTATTTCCGCTTCTCTTGCCGGCATTCCTACAAAAGAAGCCATTCCTGTTAAGAATGTGTAATGGTCAGCCCAGCTACCCCTGTTCAGTTGTTCCACTCGCTTCACAACCATTTCGCCACAGGATACCAGGCAGCTGTCTGCCTTACTGCCGCGATTGAGGTGCGTAGAATCCACCGCAACGAGTTAGACACGTGAGCCCGGTGGTATCGGTTCAACGGTCACGCCGGACAGAGATCATCTTGATTTGCTGCTCTGGTTAGAACGTTTCACACGATTGTCCGGCTCCATATCAGCCGTTCAACCTGGCCTTCCCCATTCATTTCATGAGGCGATTGCGGGCAGGTGTTCTATCTATGGTTGTCCTTGCCTTGTCTTGGTCCATTCTAGGGCGTAGGATCTAGGCATGAACTGGAGCAGAGACACTCCGACGAAAACCGGATTCTACTGGTACCGCGAATCCGCCAGTCAATCTTCTTCGGATGAGCCCTATATTACAATCGTGGAGGTCGTCATTTGCGAGGAATCATTCGTCGCGGAACTCGGTAACGAGGGGGATAAAGAGCTGGACACCTACAAAGGTGAATGGATAGGCCCGCTGGACCTTCCCCAATGAAGTGGAACCTCCGACACACCCACGCTATCCGGCTGGTACTGCACAGAGAAAGCCTGAAGGCGGGACACCGACCATGGGGGAGATGGTGGGGTTCGGTTCAGATGCCGGAATGAAAGAGTGTCATGGAAGACGATGAACGAATGACTAAAACCTTAAAGGAGATTCGAGATTACCTCTCACTGAATCCCCGACTGTGCCGTCTGAATTCCTACGGATGATGAAGAGCACATCGGCAAGCGCATAATCATAACCTGCGAACGGGAGTTCGAACGGACAGGCTCTAAGACCTATCATTCACCTTGTAAGGACATTAATCGCAGACAGCGCGCCCTCGGCCCACATAACAAAACAGCGAGTCGAGAACCGGGATATAGCAGCTAAAATCAGGCAGTCTACGGGACGTTATGAACTAACACACGAAGCGCTAGGAGCCCCCACGCCCGGGTAAGCTGTTCTCTGAAGCGTCCTGTAAGTGGGCTTCACCTTATGAGAAGTTCGCCGCGGAGTTCCCTGAGATGCGAGAACACAGGGTCACACTCGTGCAGGAGGCTGTCAGCAAGTAAGATTCGAGCCAAGCTGGTGAACAATCGCGCAGAAGGGAATACACCCTTACCCTTCAGCGTTGGATGGATGGGCCGCAAGAGAAGGTTTGGAATGAGTTGACCCCATGAAACCAGGGATCTGCACCCAAGGTATTTCGCCAGGACAGCCATTCGTATGAGGAAACCCTCCATGAATATCGAAGAAGAAAAAATGCAGGTCATCATCAGCTACTTCTCGAATGAGTTTCCTAAACCATATGAAATAGAATCCGTGCCAATCAAACGACCGCAGCATGTCATCCATGATGATCGGAAGTTGCGAGTCTTGTGTGATCGTAAAGTCGAATACACGGTGTGGGTTAGCTCCGCATTATTGTCGGATGCGCATCCAAGCCCTGCAAAACTTAGCGAGTTACTCAGGGAAAAGTCCGTTTCCGACAAGCTTAGGCGCTCCGCTGAATTCCGTCTCAACCATTACGAACTGGGTACTGATGAATTCAATGAGCGTGATTAAACAAGGACCGTCTCGTTCGCTGCTTTGATCTTTGCAGCGCGGCCTTAAGGCGGATGGTTGTTAGGAGACCCCACGTACTTCAGAGTCCAGCGTGGATCGTTGCGGATGGTATGGATTGAGCCGGCGAAATGGCGAAGACAGGTCTTGGCTATGGCATCACAAAGTTACTGCAGAGACTGTTTGGCCGCCATTGCGGTCGAGGAACTGCCCGAAGATATGGCACGCTTGGCCGAACTCGAGCATTTCTGGGCCATGGGCGAAGAGTTCAAGCACAAACAGGGCCTCTGTGCGCGTTGTGGGAAACAAGGCGACGTAGTGTTTCATGAGACGGCGGGCTGATCTAGTGTTGCGTCCCTGAAATACGTTCACAAAGTCGTTGGACCTTGCCCAGGATGGAATCGGCCGTGGCGGTCCAACTGAAGGGCCTAGCCTTGGCGTT
>JAJFBJ010000028.1 GCA_020697375.1 Nitrospira sp.
GAAACGGCCGGCTTACCCCGCATCCCGCTCTATGCCCTTACGATGATGGGCGGTGTCGCGGGCATCGGCGTCGGCTTCTTCCTCGCGGCCGGCACGGCCCTCCTCTACCCTATCATGACCGGAGGCAAACCCTTCGTCGCGCCGCCCGTCGTCGGAATCATTTCGTTCGAAACCATGATGCTTCTGGCCATCGTCACCACGTTCGTGGCGATGGTATTTCGGCTCAAGCAGGGAGGCTCCTCTGCATCGGCGCGTGATCCGCGAATCGACGACGGAGCCATTGCCGTCTCCATCCGCATGGATGGGGAGGATTCGCAGCCTGCCGCCGTGGAAGCGCTGCTCAAGGAAGCCGGGGCTTTCGAGATCATGCTGACCGGAAGAGAACCGGATCCGTCGGGGACGGTTGGAGGGATGGAATCCGGCAAGACGCAGCTGTGGTTGTGGCTCGGTTGCGCGGCACTGGCCTTCTCCTCCGTCACGGCCTGTTCACGGGATATGGAAGAGCAGGCGTCCTATCAATCCCAGGAAGCCCCGCGCAAACATTCCCCCCCGGGCAGCATCCCCCTGAACAGCCGAACGATCCGCTCGTCGGCGCCGGTCACTCCGGATGAACAATTCGACGAGGGGAAACGGCTGTTTCGCATCAACTGCGCCCATTGCCATGGTTCGAACGGCGGCGGGGATGGGCCGGTCGCGGGATACTTGCGCGAATTGCCGAAGAACTTACGGGCGCCTCATGTCCAAGGACAGTCCGTGGACGCTCTCTATGCGATCGTGACGGATGGCAAAGATCTGATGCCTTCCTTCAAGGGTGAGTTGTCGGCGACGGAACGATGGGCCGTGGCGCAGTACATCGCAACGTTGTCGCCTGCGGCGGCGACAACGAAGTAAAACGTAACGGAGGCCGTCGTGCCGGAATTTGGCCGGGATCTTGACGCCATCAGCTTTCCCCTGATCGGAAACAGCCTGGTCATCGGCCTCTTCGCCCTGCTGCACATCGCCCTTGCCGGGCTCACGGTCGGCTTCATGTTGTTGGCGCCTCTGCTGGAATGCGCGGAACGCGTCAATCCATTCTATGCGGACTTTTCCCGCAGCATGACCCGTTTCACCATCGTGACCTTCAGCGTCAGCACCGTGTTGGCGGTCATCATGGTCGAACTGTCCATCGGCTTGTTTCCCCTCACCACCATGTGGATGTGGAACCAATTTCGATGGCCGATTCTGTTGGCCATCGCCTCGTTCATCCTTCAACTCGCCGTCCTGTATCCCTATTACCACTACTGGGATTTTTTCCGGCAGCGATATAGGAAAGTCCACATTCTCATGGGTTTTCTCGCGGCTTTCTTCGTGCTCGTCTGGGTCGTCATCCTGGACGGCATGGGCTCGACCATGCTGACGCCTGAGACGAATGGAGGGCCTTGGGGGCGACTGCTGAATCCGACCTGGATACCGCTGGTGGTCCACCGGTTTTTCGGCAATCTCGTCCTGGCCGGCTTTGCGATGGCGGGCTATGCGGGATGGCGGCTCCGAAAACAACATGGCGGGCCGGATGAATCCTACTATGCGCTTCTGCTTCGCACTGGTCTGCTGATCGGACTGCTGTCGTTGATCGTCCAACCGGCAACCGGCCTCCTCTATGCCTCGCAGATCGAACGAGCCGTTCCACGGGCCTATGATCAACTCATGCAGGGGCCCTATCGCGGACTTATCTACGCCCAGTTTTTATTAATCGCCGGTCTCTTTCTGGGCAGCCTTGCGCTGCTGCGCTTCACACAATCTCCGCCTCCGGCCTCACCGCGGGCTGTGCCGGCGGCCGCAACTGTCTGCGCCCTGCTGGTCGTCGTCTTTGCGACCTCTCCTGCTATTCGGCGTCCCGTGACGTTTCTGCTGGCGGGCCTGATCATCTGGTCTCTCTATCGATGGCGGGCCGCTTTGGCGGAGGTTCCGACGGTGGACATGAATCGGCCTGTGGTGCGAAGCATGGCGATCACGATGGGCATCGTCTCTTTGCTCACCTATCTGACGATGGGCACGATCAGAGAGACCGCCCGCCGGCCTGATACCGTGCGCGGGGTGATTTCGCTACAGGACGAATTGCAGCAACCGGCGGCGGACCGGAGACCTTAACTATCACTCAACATTTATCATTGAGCACTCATCATCCATAATTTTTACCATCCATGCTCCTCGAACCCCTTCAGATTCCGATGTCGTACGGCAAGGCCGCCATTGCGGCGGTGGCCTTGACCCACGCGCTGTTTGCGACGTTCATCGTGGGATCGTCCCTCATAGGGGCAGCGACGGAAACGGCAGGCTGGTGGACGCGCAAAAGACGGTATGACCGCCTGGCCCATACGATTGCCTTTACCTTGATCCTGACGACGGCCGCCATCTCTTTTTTAGGCGTGACGTTCGTGTTTCTCCTCAATATCTTCTGGCCCCGCTTTTGGTCGACGCTGTTCCGCATCATGTTCTGGCCCCTGTTGCTGGAAGCCTGCCTGTTCCTGGGCGAGGCGGTCTTCGCCTATGCCTGGTTCTATTCATGGGACTGGGCGGGGGACGATCCCGGACGCAAGCGGCTCCACCTTACCTTCGGATGGTTGGCAGCCGGATGCGCGCTGGGGGCGATGATGTCCATCGACATGGTAGCCTCCTACATGTTGACGCCCCGTCCACCGGATCTGTTATGGGAACGTCTGTTCAATCCCACGATGATCCACCTGCACCTGCACCGCTGGTTCGGGAATCTGACCTGGACCGGATTTGGCCTCTCGGCCCTCTGCGCGGCGGCCTACTTGCGCGCCCGGACGGAAGAGGACAAGCGGCATTACAAGTGGGCAGGCGGCTATTGTTTCACGATCGGTTTCGGCGCGCTGCTCGCCATGCCCATCATCGGCTATGAGTATCTGCTCCGAATTCGCTACGAGCAGCCGCAAGCCTTCCAGACGCTCATGCTCGGAGGGCGCTCCTGGCTGTTCGATGTCGTGGCCCTTCTCTACAGCCTGTTGATCATTCTTGGATCCTTCTATATCGCCCGTGGCCTCAAGGCAGCGTCCCAGGGCAGTCCATCGGACAGTTCATCGCGGGTGGTGCTGCCTGTTTCGCTGGCCGTTGTAATCGTGGCCGGCATCGTCTTTTCCATGCCCTACCATCTTCAGCACATTCCTGGGTTCCATGTTTTGACGGATCAGGCCATCAATCCACTCGGCAAAATGCAGCCGAACAAATATTTCGCCATCGCCTTCCTGGTCCTGTTCGGCCTGTTGAACTGGACCTATTTCTTCCGGTCGTTTTGGGGTCCGTTTCCCTGGTGGCAAAGCGGGCCGACCGGCCGACAGGACCGCGTGACTCCCACCCTCTTGATCGCCCTGTCACTCTGCGCGATGTTGACCATGCTCACCATGGGATGGGCCAGGGAAACGGCGCGCGCCTATAACGGCTATTTGATTTATGGTGAGATCTCGTTTGAGGATGAGCGAAGCACCTACGAGGGACCGGGCCGGTCTCCATTGCAGAAGGAAGAACGACGCGAGTAGTCAGCCGCGAGGATACGTTTCAACTCTTTCGCATTTTTGACCGCATAGCCGGACTGGTCATTGTCGAAGTAGACATAGACATCGATGTCGGATTCGTGCCAACGGTCGATTGTGGTTGCCCAGGATTTCAGCGTCGCAGCCGAATAATCGCCCTGGTATTTATTTCCTGGTCCATGGAGCCGCACGTAGACGAAGTCCGCCGTCACCTCGACGGGAGAACGAACGCCGCCTAGCTCATACAGGCAAAAGGCGACATTGAAGGCTTTCAGCAATCGATAGACCTCCTCATTGTGCCAGCTCTGGTCACGGCATTCGAGACTATAGCGCTGCCCGGAGGGTAGCGCGCGAAGAAACTGCTGCAAACGGTCGAGATTGCAATGCCAGTTGGGAGGCAATTGAAACAGAACCGGGCCGAGTTTGGCGCCTAACCCGCCTGCCGCCGTCAGCAACCGGTCGAGGGCCGGTTTGGGATCGAGCAATTTCTTGTTATGGGTGAGGTACCGGCTGCCCTTCACCGCAAAACAGAAACCGGTTTGCGTGGCCTCTTTCCATGCCTCGAAGGTGGTCGCCGGAGGCAGGCGATAGAAGCTATTGTTGATCTCCACCGTATCGAAATCCCGCCGATAATAGTCCAGCATGGCGCGGGGCGGTACACTTGCTGGGTAGTAGGGTCCCTGCCAATGTTTGTAATGCCAGCCGGACGTACCGATCCGGATAGAAGCCATCCTATTTCCCCACTTCCATATCCGGGCCGACAAACGGAAGGGTGGGTGATGTCACGGCCGCTCTATCGCTTCACGCGTTTTCCTGCTCACCCGTAGCACCTCCGCCACGCTCCAGGCCTGGGCGATACATCCTCGCGGACAATAAGGAGGCTCGGCGTCGAAGATCTCGCTCACGGTGCCGATTCCCTGTTCAAGCAGATGGGCTCGAAACCCCTCCAGCATCTTGCGCGCCGCCGGCGCATCCTTGTAGACCTTGAGCCAGGCATCGATGAAGGGTCCGATCAGCCAGGCCCACACCGTGCCCTGGTGATACGCGGCATCCCTTGCGCGAAGATCGCCGAAATACATCGGCTTGTAATCTCGATGGTCCCGTGACAGGCTCCGGAGTCCCACCGGCGTGAGCAGCTTTTCCGCCACCGCATCGACCACCGCGCGCCATCGTTGCTCATGCAGTACGGGATGCTGAAGGGCGATCGGAAAAATCTGGTTGGGACGAAAGCTCGCGTCGTTGCCATGCTCTCCATCGACCACATCGAGCAGATACCCGCCTTCTTCGTGCCAGAAGCGTTGATTGAACGATTCCCGCGCTTGCGCCGCCATGTCCGCCCATTGATTCGACGGTTCACCGGCTATGTCTCCCCACTGAACCATGCAGCGGAGCGCGTTGTACCAGAGCGCTTGGATTTCAACCGGTTTCCCCCGTCTTGGCGTGACCACCCATCCCTCTACCTTCGCATCCATCCAGGTAAGCTGGTACCCCTCTTGGCCTGCATGTAACAGACCGTCCCGCTGATCGACGCCGATGCCGAAATGCGTTCCCTTGACATGCTGCTCGATCACCGATTTCAGGACCGGCAGCAACACCATGAGCGTCTCGCGATCACCGGTCACCCGGTAATAACGATCCAATGCATGGAAATACCAGAGCGTAGCATCCGCCGTATGGTAGAGGGCTTTCCGCTGTCCCTCCGGAAACAGGTTGGGCAGCAGACCGTCACGGATATAGTGGGCGAACGTGCGCAGGATCGATCGCGCTTCCTGATAGCGGCCGGTACAGAGGGTCAGTCCTTCAAGACTGATCATGGTGTCGCGCCCCCAGTCGGTGAACCAATGGTAACCTGCGATCACCGTGCGGGCTTCATCACCGGATGCCCGTGCCAGCGCCTGTTCCTCCATGCGGGACCCCGGAAGGACAATGAACTGATCGGCGGCCAAGGTCAGCCACCATTCCAGGTCATTCTCCACTGTTCTGCGCATAGGCGGCAGCAGCTTGCTCAATCGTTGGCGTTCCGCCTCGAAAATGTCTTCCCCGCTGTATTCGAGCAACTCCCAGGGTTCGGTGCTCGCGACGAAGGCAATCGGCCGCTCGGGCGTGATCTCCGCATTGAAGTAGCCGGGGCTCGCGAGATTTTCGATATGTTTCGACCCGCGGTCACGGTCGACCCGATAGGACAAGCCGTGACTCGTCAGCGAGTCCGCCACGAACTGCCCGCATTGCGGCCTGAGGCACATTCTCAAGGGCGGAGCGATGTCGCTGAGATGCATCTCGTACCGTCCGTCGAGCACGGTCAGCGGGAAGGGCGGTTTCCTGGCCTCATCGAGCTGCGCGTCCAGCATCCGGAAGGTCACAAACGGACGGATATGGAGCCGGAGCGATTCGCCTTCCGTCAAGCGATACTCGACGTAAACCGAATTGTGGCCGTAGGGCATGATGACACGCCTTTCGAGGCGACGCCCCTTGATGGCGCAACGCCACACCGGTGTTTGGCACTCGCGGCTGAATTCCGAAAATACCTGAGGAAGGTCGCTCTGCAGTCGTCCGTCATCAAACTCCACTCCGCTCAGAAAAAGCGACTCTCCATCGACGATGGCGACTTCGTCCAATCGCGGGATCATGACCGATCGTCCGCAGGGAGAAGGAAGGTCCGGCACGAAGATACCGTGATACCGCCGCGTCGGAGCGCCCAGCAACGTCCCCGATGCGTAGCCGCCGAGTCCGTTCGTCACCAGCCATTCCTTGGACAGATACGCCTCGCCGTCGGTCAATCGATCGCGGGGAATAGTCAATGTCAGATCACCGTTAGGAAGCCTGTCCGTCATCATCCTCCTTCACATCGGCGCGGCCGATGGTTCCATCTGGTCTGGTGGCATAGAAGGCGGCTGATTCCGCCGGTAACATCCAGCCTTCCTTCGTCAACGGTTCGATGACTCCAGGTCCTCCATAACGGGAGTCGTCGCTGGACCAAGCAAGAGACCAGGAGCGGCTGACAGGCGGCGCAAGCAAGGGTTCCGGCGCAGGCCGAAGATTGACATCGGCCCCGAGATTGACCAGGAGAAGCCGGTCGTCGCCGTCCTGACCGGCATAGCGCAACAGGAATGCGGCCGGTCCGATCACGGCGCCATCCACCAATTCACGCGCCTGTCGCGCAATCACTGGGTCTTCCCGCCTCACACGAAGGAGGTCCCGGTGCAGGCCGAGGCACTCGGCATGGCGCTCGCGTTCCGATAGATCCAGTTTTGAACGTTCGAAGACCGAGGGAACCGAAGGATCGACCATGGCGGCCTGGGCGTCCGGAGCGGCATAACTCGGGAACTGCGCGAGGAATTCCTTCCGCCCCTTGTGCACCAGTCCGGCCAATTCGCCGGAAGGAAAATCGACGAAAAATAAAAATGGAGCGGAAGCCGCGAATTCCTGCCCCATGAACAGCATCGGGGTCTGCGGAGCCAGCAGCAGCAGAGCGGTCAAGGCGCGAAAGACGCCCGGGCTGGTTTTGGCATGCAGCCGATCGCCTCGCAGCTGATTGGCAATCTGATCGTGGTTCTGGATGAAGAAGACGAAATGTTCGGCCGGTTCCCGCGTGACGACCGTTCCCCGGGGTTTGCCTTGCCATTGGTAGCGCTGGCCTTGATACAGAAATGCCCGCTTGATGCATGAAATGAATTCTTGCGGCATGCCGTGATAATCGCTGTAATAGCCTTCGCGCCGGCCTGTCGCCGCCACTCGCGACGCATGATGAAAATCCTCGCTCCAGACAGCGTCCAACCCCCATCCCCCCTGCGCAATCGGCTGAACGGTGCAGACCCATTGGGCTTCGCATTCCGCAATCAAAATAATGGATCGTTCACCCGCCGCCCGCCTGGCCGCTTGAGACAATTCCGCGATCACATGAACAGGACCGGCATCGTGAAAGGCATGGACCGCATCCAGCCTGAGACCGTCGAGATGATATTCCTCAATCCAATAACAGGCGTTCTGAATGAAGAATTCGCGAACCGCCGGGGATCCCGGTCCGTCGAAATTGATCGCCTGCCCCCATTCATTGGGATACCGGTCGGTGAAGTAGTCATCGCTGAACGCCGGCAGGTAATTTCCGTCCGGGCCCAGATGGTTGTAGACCACATCGAGGATGACCGCGAGTCCGCGCAGATGGGCTTCATCCACGAATCGCTTCAAGGCTTGAGGATCGCCATACACATGGGCCGGCGCATACAACCCGACGCCGTCATAGCCCCAATTCCATCGACCGGGAAATTCCGCCACCGGCATGATTTCGATGACCGTTATGCCGAGATCCTGGAGGGCGTCGAGCTGTCTGATCGCGCTATCGAAGGTTCCTTCAGGCGTAAACGTTCCGATGTGCAGTTCATAAATCACCTGGCCATGCATCTGAACCCCCCGCCAGGCACCGTCTCTCCAGCGGAAGGCGTCGGGATCGACGATCAATGAAGGACCGTGGGGTCCGTCGGGTTGAAAGCGCGAACAGGGGTCCGGGTACGAATGCTTTCCGTCAAGACGATAGCGGTAGGTCATGCCGGCCGATGCCTCCCGCACCAATCCCGACCAATATCCATCGGCTTCCCTTGCGAGCGCATGGACCGTCCCCCCGGCTTCCAGAACTACGTCAACGCTGGCCGGTTTCGGCGCCCAGCAGCGGAATCGCACGCCTTCGGTCGTCACCCTGGCCCCAAGCAACGTGCGCCGCTGCCCCTTGCCTGACTGCTCAGCAGTCTGTGCCGATATCACCGTCGTAGCTGAACCCGTCATGCCGGTCTCCCTGCTTGCGCCGCCTTGCCCGACCAGTCGCTGCCCGGCATTCGCTCATGCAACAATCTCAGGACGGCCGCCTCTTCGGGAGGGAGGCGGCGCCGTGATCGGGCCGGCTCCAGTCGCGCCGGCTTGCGAAATGCATGAATCAGGGCACCGTCGAGATAGGCCTTCAGAACTTCCGGATGCACGTAACACTTGCGACAGACCGATTTGGTATTGCCCAACCGCTTCGCCACCTCTCCAATCGCTGCCACGATATTGCGCTTGGCTTGCACCGGGGAACTGCAAGGGGCACCGCAATCGCGGAGCGCGCGAGCCGCCAGAAGGGTTCCAGCCCAGGTCCGGAAATCCTTTGCCGTCACGTCCCGGCCGGCGATGCGCTGCAAATACCCGTTCACGTCACCCGACGTGATCGAATGTCGCCCGCCCTGTTGATCGACATATTGAAACAGTTCATAACCAGGCAGATCCTGGCTTCGTTTGACGATGCGGGCCAATCGGCGGTCGGTCACGTCCACATTATGCAAGATGCCGCTTTTCCCCCGGAATTCGAATCGTACCCTGGGACCCTTCACCGTGACGTGCCGGTCCCGCAATGTCGTCAGCCCGAATGAATCGTTCACGCGCGCATATTCCTCGTTCCCGACACGGATCAAGGTCGTCTCCAGCAGCCGGACGACGGTGGCCAGAATTTTATCTCTGGATAGTCCACGCAGCCGAAGGTCTTCGGCCACCCGTTTGCGAATTGTCGGCAGCAGCCGGACGAAGGTCAGCATCCGATCGTATTTGTCGCCGTTTCGAACGTCATTCCAGCGCGGATGGTAGCGATACTGTTTGCGGCCTTTGGCGTCCCGGCCCGTAGCCTGCAGATGACCGCGAGGGTCGGGACAAATCCAAATACCCGTCCAGGCAGGGGGAATCACAAGTGACGTAATGCGCCGCAATACTGAACGTTTGCGTATGACCGTTCCATTGGGACCGATGTATCGCATGCCGCGGCCATGCTTCCTGCGCTGGATGCCGGGCGTCGAGTCCAGGACATAGCGCAGTCCGACAGCCCGGGCCGACCTGACCGCTTCAACGGCCGTTCGACTGCGAGATGTTCGGCTGATGGTAAGGACCGGGGAGGATTTCATTCGCTCGTCATGCGCTTTTACGAGACGCATGCCGCTCGTTTTTATGGACGAGTCGTTTCGGTTTGCCGGACTGCTGCACGCTTCGCTTGAGAAGCGCCATCAGGTCGATGACGTCGGCTTTGCCGGGCTTCGGCTCTTCTTCCTCTTCCGACGGCGCCGCGATGACTTCGGTTTGTCCCGCCTTGATGCGTTTATTGATCAGCCGCATCAGATCGTCATGGTACGTATCCTTATACTGGCCCGGCTTCCAGGAGTCGGACATTTCCTCCACCAGTTTGGTCGCCATGTCGAGTTCACGCGGAGTGACACCGGCGGTTTTCAAACTCTTGGAAGGTATGTCAAGGTCTTTGCTGGGCCTGAGTTCGTCGGCATAACGAAGCGTGTTCAGCACGATCACGTCATTCCAGGGGATCAGCGCGGCGATGTACTGTCTCGTCCGGATCACGACCGTGGCGATCGCCACCTTGCCGGTTTTTTTCAGCGTTTCCCGCAAAAGGGCATAGCCCTTCTCTCCGCGTTTATCAGGCGCCAGATAGTAAGGGGTTTCGAACGCCGTCGGCGCGATCTCATCCGCCTGCACGAAATTCAGGATGTCCACGGTTTGCGTCGCTTCGACATTGGCTCGCCGAAAGTCCTCATCGGTCAATACGACATACCGCTCCTTTTCATATTCGTACCCCTTGACGATCTGATCCCAGGTAACTTCTTTCCCGGTTTCCTTGTTGTACCGCTTGAAACCGACCGGCTTCATATTCCGCCGATCTAACATGGTTAAGTCGAAGCTGTTGCGAATCTCCGCCGAATAGAGCACGACCGGAATATTCACCAGCCCAAAACTTATGGCGCCTTTCCACAGTGATCGAGGCATGGATCACACCTTCTTCGGAGCGGTGGACCGCAAGGGCTGTTGCGCGACGCATAGGACACAGAGACGCGCGCAATTGACGCAACCTACCGGCTCCCCGCAGGCATCGCAGATCTCCCACATCATCTCACCGATCTGTTTGCATCCTTCCACCCGGCATGTGGCGTCGGCACAGAGACTATAGTCGTAAGGGCATATCTTCATCAGTTCCCTTCGGACATCACGATAGCACGCGATCTTCGCCCGCCAACTCGGAGAACCCCTAGCGCAATAGTATTTGCGGTGAATCAAGCATCTTCCGCAGACTAGGACTTTTCCCAGACCATGCGCGTGACCTCCCGCTGTATAAGTAATAAAAACCTGTTCGTGAGCCCCCCAACGAAAAGAGGGCGGGAATGAATTTCCCGAACCAATGGACAGGAATTTCTTATGTGGAATTGAATGTTAGACGCACCTGAATGGAGGAGCGCCATGAAAATCTGGAATCATCTGCTCATCGCCGGCATCGTATCCCAGGCCCTCATGTGGTCCGGCTGCAACACCTATCACGTGGTGCCGCCTCACCTGGAGAATCGTGTGAACGAGAAGCTCGATTTCCAGGAAGCCAAAAAGAATCCGTCTTCCGCCACGGGGCAGATGGTCGTGTGGGGAGGCGAGGTGCTGAAGTCCACCCGTATGGCCGACAAGACCAGAATCGAGGTGTTGCAACTGCCTCTCACGGACGATTTGATACCGGCCGGTGAACGAGCCGAATCATCCGGGAGGTTCATGGCCTTTGATACGAAGGGAGAAATCATCGATCCCGCCGTCATTCCGGAAGGGTCCCGAGTGACCATCGTCGGACAGGTTCAGACACCGACGACCGCCACCTCGGATGATATGGGGTCCGCCGAGTATCCCGTCGTCAGCATCCGCGACATGACTGTGTGGGACAAGAAGATGTCCCGGGCATGGCCCCGCTCCTATTACGGCCCCTATTATGGACATTACTATTACGGATATCGTCCATACGTATTCTGGGACGGCACCAGGGTACAGGGCAGTTGAGAAAGTTTTTGAACTGCCGAAACAGGATCATGAAGCTCACCGCGCCCTTTGCCACAACCTGCATGCTGGTCCTTTTGTCGGCCTGCGCGAGTTATCAAGTCGTTCCCGATCATTTGAAAGACCGCATTGAAAAAGATCTCTCATTCGAAGAGGTCGAAGCGGATCCCGACTCGTATGAGGGACGAACGGTCATATGGGGCGGGAAAGTCCTGGATGTCATGCAAAAAGCAGGCACTACGAGGGTCGAAATTCTGCAAGTGCCCTTGGATCGCGTGTTTCGTCCTCTGGATGCTCCAACCGCATCGAGAGGACGATTCATGGCGGTCGATGCCAACCGTGACATGAAAGATCCTGCCGCGCTGCGGCAAGACACGTTGGTTACCGTCATCGGGGAGATTCGCGGCCGGATGAAGGCCGCTCTCGATGAGGCTGCCTATGATTATCCGACCGTCGTGATCAGGGACATGACGGCGTGGGAGAAGGAGCCGGGCATCATGCGTTTTCCACCAGGAGCGCCGTTCGTCGGCTTCAGGCCCTTCATATTCTGGGATAGCGAGCGAGTGGCAGGCAAGGAGTAGCGGCACAATGCAGCATGGGAAGGAGTATGGACCATGACAAACGGTTCGGGGCAGACGGTCTCGATCTGGATGGAGACGGAGATGCCCGCCTCCCCTCCTCTCGCGACGGGAATTCATGCCGATGTCTGCATCGTCGGCGCCGGCATCGCAGGGCTGACCACCGCCTATTGCCTGATGCGGGAGGGAAAATCCGTCATCGTCCTGGACGACGGGCAACCGGGTGGAGGCATGACGCAGCGGACCACGGCGCATCTCTCCAATGCCATCGACGACGGCTATGCCGAAATCGAACGGCTCCACGGTCAATCCGGTTCGCGCCTTGCCGCCCAGAGTCACGGAGCGGCCATCGATTGGATCGAAACGGCGGTCACCCGGCATAACCTCGATTGCGATTTCCTACGGGTGGACGGCTATCTCTTCTCACCGCAGGGCGAGTCACCGGACGTGATCGACAAAGAATGGCAAGCCGCCCTGCGCGCAGGACTCGAGGGGATCGAACGGCTTGAACGGCTGCCGGTGAAGTCTTTCCACACGGGCCCCTGCATCCGTTTTCCTCGGCAGGCGCAATTTCATCCCATGAAGTATCTGGCCGGGCTCGTGCGGGCCATCGAGCAGGGTCGCGGACGATTGTTCAGCGGATGCCATGTGACAAACGTCACGGGCGGGAAGCAGGCTCGCATCGAAACGAGCGGGGGTTGCCTGGTGACCGCGGACGCCGTCGTCATCGCCACAAATACGCCGATCAACGACATGGTGACCATCCATACCAAACAAGCGGCCTATATCACCTATGCGATCGGAGCGAAGATCCCGAACGGGTCTGTGCCGCAGGCTCTCTATTGGGACACGCTCGATCCCTACCATTATGTACGGCTGCAGCGGCGGACGTTGCAGAACGGCAGCGAAGAACAGATCCTCATCGTCGGCGGGGAGGACCATAAAACCGGCCAGGCCGACGATGGAGACCGCCGGCATGGACGACTGGTGGCCTGGGCAAGGGAGCGTTTCCCCATGATGGAGACCGTCGAATTTCGATGGTCCGGGCAGGTGATGGAGCCGGTCGACGGCCTGGCCTTTATCGGCCGCAATCCGGGAGATGCGCCGAATGTCTATCTGGCCACCGGCGACTCCGGCATGGGTATGACTCATGGCACCATCGCCGGCATGCTGATCAGGGACCTCATCATGGGACGCGAATGTCCCTGGGCGTCGCTCTATGATCCTTCGCGCAAGCCTATCAGGGCGGCGGGGGAGTTCGCGCGGGAGTCGCTCAACTTTGTCTCGCAATATGCGGACTGGATGACCGGCGGCGACGTAAAGCAGGAACGCGACATTCCACCCGACAGCGGGGCTGTCATCAGAGAAGGGCTCACAAAACTCGCGGTCTATCGCGACGGGCAGGGAACGTTGCACAAGTGCTCCGCAGTTTGCCCGCATTTGAACTGCATCGTAGCCTGGAACCACACGGAGAAAACTTGGGACTGTCCCTGTCACGGCTCCCGTTTCGATCGATTCGGCAAGGTGTTCAACGGACCGGCGAATAGCGACTTGTCCCCCGTCAGGAACAAAGAATGAGCGGACCTTGCCCGGTCTTTTCCGGCGCATCGACGTCCGGTGTGCCGGTATCCCTCGCACCCGTTTTTGGAATCCTGACGAGCGTTCTCGGCCAATTGCTGATAGAGCGCGCAAATTTTGTCCAGATCCTTCGTGCTCAGTTCTTCAAGATCCAACATGGCATTGTGCGCCCCCCGCGTGGACCGTATCACTTCGTCGAGTTTCAACTGTATGGCCGCGCTGTCGCGATTCTGCGTGTTCTGAATGAGGAATACCATGAGAAACGTGACGATCGTCGTGCCGGTATTGATGATCAGTTGCCATGTGTCGCTATAGTCGAAAAAGGGACCGGTCGAGACCCATACGATCACGATGCCGATCGCCACCGCGAACGCAGTCACGCTTCCCAGCGCGCGTGAAGCATAGTTGGCGAACCGGCCAAAAAGAGATTCGCTCGTTCAGCTTCCTGCTGACAACCCATGGCATTCCTCCCAGTGAAGAGATTGCCCGGGATGACGGCTATTTGTGGCCTGCTATTTCCGCAGCAATCCTATTAGTGCCATCGACTGCCCTGACGCCAGTTCGGATGTCCCTAGGAGACTTCCCAGCTTCACTATCGAAACGGAATGTATAAGGTGTCAATGAACGGGCGGATTCAATCCTGAACCTTCATGGGGAGAGACAAGCTTGCGATGCGCTATTTAGCCCTGGCAGCCGACTATGACGGGACCCTCGCATCCGACGGAACAGTGAGGAGCGAGACGGTCGCTGCGATTGAACGCCTGGTGGCCTCCGGTCGCAAATTCATCCTGGTGACGGGACGCCTGTTGTCGGAAGTGTTGGAGATTTTTCCGCAGGTGTCTCTCTGCGAGCGGGTCGTGGCGGAAAACGGCGCGGTCCTGTATCGGCCGGCGTCAAATGAACATACCCTCCTCGCTCCGGTTCCTCCACCGGCCTTCGTGAAGGAACTGCAACGTCGAGGCGTGCAGCACCTCAGTATCGGACATTCCATCGTGGCGACGCGCGTTCCCTATGAAACCGTCGTCTTGGATGTGATCCGGGATCTCGGCCTTGAATTACGTATCGTCTTCAATAAAGGGGCTGTCATGGTCCTTCCGGCAGGCATCAACAAGGCCACCGGATTGACCGCCGCGCTGAAGGAATTGGAATTGTCTCCTCACAATATCGTCGCGGTCGGTGATGGAGAAAACGACCATGCCCTGCTCTCGTTCAGCGAGTATGCCGTGGCCGTCGCCAATGCCGTCCCCATGCTGAAAGAAACGGCGGATCGCACGACCAAGGCAGACCATGGCGCCGGCGTCGTGGAACTGATCGTCGATCTCCTGCACAATGATCTGGAGACCGCGGAACGAGACGTGTGCCGGCACAACATTCTGCTCGGTCGGCGCGAGACAGGCGAGGGCCTGACCCTGCTTCCTGCCCGGCAGAATCTCCTGCTCGCCGGCACCTCAGGCAGCGGGAAATCTACGCTGGCGACCGGTCTTTTGGAACGGCTCTGCGAACGGGACTACCAGCTCTGCATCATCGATCCGGAGGGAGATTACGAAAGCTTCCCGCAGGCCGTCATGTTGGGGACCGCAGAGGGAGGCCCCAGCGAGCATGAAATCCTGATGGCGTTAGCCAAGCCGGGAAACCATGTGGTGGTGAACCTGATCGGCCTGCCGCTCCAGGACCGGCCCCCATTTTTCATGAAGTTGCTCCCCAAGCTGAAAGAGCTCCGCGCAAAAACCGGCAGGCCACATTGGATGCTGATCGACGAAACGCATCACCTTCTTCCTCCTGACGGGAATCCCGCTTCGCTCACACTCGCGCAGGATTTATCCTGCGTGATTTACGTGACCGTCCATCCGGACCAGATCGAGCGCTCGGTGCTGGAGACAGTCGAGACGGTGATTGCCCTGGGAAAAGCGCCGGACAAGACGATCCGAACCTATTGCGAGGCGATCAAGCAGCCGGCGCCCGCCATTGCGGTGACCGAACTCAAGCCCGGACAGGCGCTCTACTGGAATCGAGTATCGCAAGAGGCTCCCTTCATCATGCACATCGCTCCGAGCGCGATTGAGCGCCGACGTCATCGGCGAAAATATGCCGAGGGAGAATTGCCCGCGCACCGGAGTTTTTATTTCAAGGGTCCGGCCGGGCAACTCAACCTGCGGGCTCAGAATCTGATTTTTTTCATGCAACTCGGCGAGGGGGTCGATGAAGCGACCTGGCTGCACCACCTCCGTAAACACGATTATTCAGCATGGATGAGTGAAGCCATCAAAGACGACGGGCTGGCGCAAGCTGTCCGGCAGGTGGAAGACCAGCCAGGACTATCGGCAGCCGAAAGCCGCCGATTGGTCCGCGCCGCCATTGAGGAACAGTACACGGTGCCGGCGGGCGGCGATGAGCATTCTTCTTAAGCAGGGTGGTGAAAAACGCCGCCAGCTTTGTTCTCGCATCGCTCAGAGGCTCAACGTACCGCAAGGGTACGCTTCGCCTCTTTGCTCGCTGCGGCCGCGCTGGACGGCATTTTTGACCACCCTGCGATTTTTTCGCCGACTCGGAGATTGGAAGAGTCCTTCGCCTCAACCTGCTCATCCCCTCGAACTAGGGCAATCTCCAGATGTGCCGGCCGGTCTCTGGCATTATAAGTAGCGCTAACGATGGACGAGCCGTTGCATGTGCGGCGGATCAATGATTTACCGTCAAATTTTATAGGAGTGCACCATGACATTCAGGACAGGAAAAGGATCAACCTTCATGGCGTTTGCAGGCTTGCTGATGATCTGCGGCACGGCCGCGGCGGCATCGGGAAGCGCGCACGAACAATCGTCGGATCAACAGGGACATCCGAAGGCTATTTTTGGAACGATCGACCGTATTCACGGAGAGGAGTATTCCATCAAGGGAGATCGCGGTCAGGACGTCAGCCTGCGAGTCACGAAAGATACGAACGTCGTATGCGCGAGCGGCAAGGGCGCCCATATGTCCACCAGTCGCGACGCGGTGAAGGACACAGACAATGTGGCCAAGCAGCAGGGCTCTCAGGGAAAAGCCGCTGATCTCGAGAAGGGATCGGAATTCGTGGCTCAAAGCAAGGAAAGCTGTACGTTCAAGGCCGGAGATTTCGTGAAAATCGTGGGCTCGGACATGGGGACGGCCGAGATGATTCAGAAGTTAGCTCGGGATAAAGCCGAATCCCAGTAGTTATTCCCATCACGCCTACAGGCGGCAGACTTCGCAGTCCAGGCCCCCGGCCGAACGGTCACGGGGCTTGGGCTACCTTTCCGCACGACTCTCCATAAGAATCAGAATTCTTCGACTAGGGCAATATCCAGATGTGCACGACCCTCCGTCGCGGTATGAGTAATGGTGTGCAGTGGGAGGATCCGAGGCATCAGCAGCAGATCGATTGTCAACCGTGACATTCACAAGGAGCACAACATGAGAAAGAGGACAGCGATAGGATCAGCCGCGATGACGCTCGCAGGATTGCTGGTGATGGGTGGTCCGGCGGCCGCGGATGGAACCGCCAAGGGAGAGGCCACCGACGAAAAGGGGCAGCAGGGAGTCGGGTTATTGTCCGGAGGGTCGTCGTCCAACGTCATCATGGGCGGACCTGACGTCATTTTTGGAACAATCGACCGTATTCACGGGGAGGAATATTCCATCAAGGGAAATCGCGGACAGGACATTACCCTGCGGGTTACGAAGGATACGAATGTCGTGTGCGCCGGCGGCCAAGGCACGAAATTCTCGACCAGCCGGGAAGGCGTGAAGGAACGGAAGGAAATCCCCCCGACTCCGCACATGGAACAGCAGGCTAAGCAGGGACAAGCCTCCGGTTCCGTAGAGATGCCGAAAGGCACGCAAGAGAAAGAGGGCGCTTTATCCAAGGATCCCAGTAAGTTAAAAGGTGTCGTCGGCAGCACTGACCCGAAAGCCAATGAAGACGTCGCGAGAGGATCGGGATTCGTGGTGGGAAGCAAGGAAGGTTGTGTCTTCAAAGTCGGAGACCAGGTGAAAATCGAGGGGTCCGATATGGGGACGGCTACTACAATCCAGCAAATTGCGCAGGAGTCATCGATTTCTCAAGGCAGCAGGTAGCAGGTTTCCGTTCAGCCCCGCCTGCTGCAGGCCGGGGGGTGAACGTAGTACAAACATCCGCAAAATCCTTGCCATCGCTCTATTCTGAGAACTAGGACATCTCCTAGTTCTCACGTAACCCCAATTTTTCTACCATGGCACATAAAGGCCGGAGTCGGCAAACCACATTAGAGACGGGAGGGCATCATGGACGCCACCACGATTATCCCTATATGCTGCGTATGCAACAGGGTCCGCGACGGAGCAGTTGAGGACCATGCAGAACAGTGGGATACGCTTGGTTCCTACTTGAAAACGTACCACCTGTCGAGCGGCGATTATCAGCTCACCCATACCTATTGTCCGGCCTGTGCCACGCTGTTCAGCAGGCTGCGTAAAACCGATGAACCGGTCCCCTCGGGAAAGTCGTCCCGAAGCATGCCTGAAGAAAATGTGACTGCGACGATCCTGGACGTGTTCGCAGGAGTACAGAAGTGCGATCTCGACATGCTCGTCCGCGCCTGTCCAAGTCTGACGTGGAACCAGATCTTTTCCGAAGTGGATCGCCTCAGCCGGACTGGTCAGCTTCATTTGAGTTATCTCGGGCATGGCCGGTATAGCATAGAGCTTCCACGAGGAGCCGAAGCTCCTCTTGTCACTCAAACGTAGCCCTGCCGCCAAGTGCCTCTGTATTCCACAAATCCCTGGCGCACAGGCTGAGGTTGAGGATGAACGAAGCGTAATCTTGCAGTCTCAGCCTTGGCCGGTTGCGACCATGAAGAAACGCCTGCGGGCTGCAACAGCCTAGAAGTACCCGTCCTGTCTCGCCGGAAGCGCCAATGCGGAGTACATCGTTCAGATCTGCTGCACCGTCCTTCCCTTGTCCTGCAGGAAAATTTCCGCATGCACCGGCAGATGATCCGATGCCACCAAGCTTTCCCGTGAACGATGAGCGTGCACCGTCAGAAGCGCCTGAGTGGGACAGGCCCAGATACGGTCCAAGGAAAGAATCGGCCACCCGGCGGGGAACGTTGGAGGCGCCGCCGGACGGCCGAACACTCCCCGCAGAACACGCAAAGATTTCCCCCAGACGTGCCATTCGTTCAGGTCGCCCATGAGAATCGTCAGTTCCCGCCGGTCCACCGCGAAGAGTTCAAGCAGTTTTTTGGCTTGAAGCGGGCGTTCTCGCGGCCAGAGTCCCAGGTGCGTATTCACCACATGAATGGACCGTCCATGCCAGTTCATGTCTACGTCAAGCGCGCCGCGGGGTTCATGGCGGCCGATGGAAAGATCGCATTGCCTGACCTGTTCGACGGGAAATTTGGTCAGCAACGCATTGCCGTAATGACCCTCCGCCAGTGACCGCACAGGCCCGGCCACGGGGATCATCTTGGTGTTCTCAGCCAGCCAGGGTAAGATCTGATCCCTGTCCGGTCCCAACAAATCGACCTCCTGCAAAGCGACGATGTCGGCCTGCAGTTCCTGCAACACCCGAAGGATTCGTCCGGGATCATAGCGCTTGTCCTTGCCGAATCCCCGATGGATGTTATACGACGCCACTCGCATGCGCATCCCGATCGCTTCCTTTCCGGTGGGCCTTACGTGACGGTGGCCGACCGGTCCCCGCTGACCGCCAATGCGGCCTGCCTGCCCGTCCGCATGCGCCGGGACAGGTACCATACTAAAACCCATGCCCCGGCGATCAGCATTCCCAACAGTCCGAACGCCAACGGGCTCGGGTCTCGAACGGCGCGTTCAAGATGTTCCACGAACAGGGAAGTGACCAGAATGCCGGGCGCCATGCCGAGAACGGTTCCCAGCATGAAGTCCCGCAGAGAGACGGGCGTGACACCTGCGACCAAATTCACCATGGAAAATGGCGCAATGGGCAGAATTCTCACCATGAAAATCCCCCATAACCCGCGTTCCGCAAGGCGCCGGCTTAAATGAGCGGCGCGATGTCCGATAAATCGCCTGACCCGATACCTTCCCAAGGTCCGCCCCAGACCAAATAGGATGAGGGCGCTGAGCAACGACCCAGCCATGGCGGATGGAGCGCCGAGCCATGGACCTAAGGCCACAACCGTCACGACGATCAGCAGCACAACAGGGACCACCAGAAACCCGCCCAGGATGTAACAACCCAGCAGTACGATAAACCCCATCGACCCGCGTCCCAGGGTCTGCAGCGCATCGAGCACACCGGAGGCGCGGATCTGTTCGCCCAACGGCGTCCAGCGCCAGGCCGCAGCCAATAGTCCCATGGCCGCCAGCAGCGACAAGGCGACGACCATGCGCCGTCCCACGTGGTCCCGTTCGCTCTGATTGGCGATGCTGTCCAACACCTGCTCGGCGACCATCGGACGTTCCGGGTCGATCAGCAGATGTTCCGGGATCAAGTCGGCGGCTGCCCGGTCATTGTCGAAGCACCCGTCTTCCAGGCTTCTTTCACCTCCGCGCAACGCTTCGATCGCGCCGATCACCGTATCCAACTCCTGGATTTTTTCCGCCACCAAACCAACTTCCACTCCGAGGTGTTCAGCGAGCAGCCTATTGCGCAGCGAGGCAATGACCGCTCGGAGGTGCGGCTGTCCCTGCGATTCGATCGCGAGATTGCATTCCGTATCAAATCCCATGGAGCGGTTGGACACGTTGGCGGACCCTACGAAGGCAAAATCATCATCCACGACGAGCAATTTGCTATGGACGCCGACCTTAACTTCTCCATTGGTCCCTGGCACCGTCGGGGCATAGATCCGAAGCCGGCCATAGTGATCGGCCAGTTCAAGTTCATTCAGGATGCGCGCCCGCAGGCTGTCCATCGTCTGGCGCTCCAACCACCCGTCACAATTATGGCGCAGCACAAGCACGACTTCCGGCCCTTCCGGTTCGGACAGCCTGGTGGCAAGCGCGCGACCGATGACATTTGCCGTGAAATATTGCGACTCGATGTAAATAAACCGTCGGGCGGCCTTGATCCCGTCCAGATAGGCCTGTTCGATCTCGCGTATCTCAGCCTGTCCGTCATAAGCCGGCTGCGTGCGCGAAATGCCCACGGCGCATTGCTCCACATCCGGCGGGCTGTTCACGGGCCAGAGTTCCTCCACCGGACGCCGGACGGCCTGAGGAAGCCCCCTTCCGGTAGCGTTCCGCCAGCGTGCCCTGGCCAGATCTCCCAAGGCCGCCGCGGCATCACCGGACACCATCATCTGGACGTCATGGAAAGGCAGGTAGGGTTTGCCATCCGGATCGACACGCCGGGGTTCCTCCAATAGATGAGCGGGAGTATCCCATCGGGATTTCGTCAAATCCAAACCCCCGACGAACGCGACGGTATCGTCGATAACGACCAGCTTTTGATGGTGGGAAGCGCCTAGGGGATGCTGGCCGTCGATCTGATAGGAAAGCCGGCGATGGCCGCTCCATCCCTGTTCGGCCGTGGGCATCCATTCACGCTCCAAGGCGTAAATCATTGCAAAATCCCAATTGAGCACAAAGACTTTCAGCTTGCGCTTGCGACGCAGGAGTGCAACGAGAAATTCTCCCAGCTTCCGCGGAAATTCCGACGGAACGTCTCCCTTCACCAATTCTATTTGGGTGTCGAGGTCCCACCCGACGATCATGATCCTGTACTTCGCTTGCAATGCCGCATCTCGAAACGCTTGGAAATAGGCTTCACCGTCGATGAGAAAGGCAGCCTTTTCGGTCTGTTCGATACGCCAGCAATTCCGCCCGCATACGAGCCATGGCGAACTCTCCATGCGGTCCGTCTCTGTACGAAGGGTTGCAGAGTCAGAGATATCGTGCGTTGCCATGCCGAGGTCCTTCTCTTCAGCAGCTGAGACCGAAATGCAACAATACGCACCATAGCTTAGCTGTCGCGCGCTTCCCAGCTAGTGAGATCCCTAGCAGGTCACGGACGAGCGAGAGTTTTCCCTAGTAGCCGGATGGACGCCATTGGCTTACCGTGGGCAGTAAATCGGCAACCGCAGAAATAGATAGATGGTAATGGAGGAACTCATGATGGACGGCTCAACGCAGGGATCGGCTCATTCATTGGGGCGGCATATTGAAGACTGTATTCAAGCCTGTATGGCCTGCGCGCATATCTGCAATGTGTGTGAAAGCGACATGGTCGGCATGGCGCAACAGGCCCCCGAGGACCTGACGACCCGTTGCATCCGGCTCTGCCGTGAATGCGCGGATATCTGCTTCCTGTCAGCTCAATGGATGGGTCGTGGGTCTGTGTTTGCCGTGCGCATGTGCGCGCTCTGCGCGGAACTTTGCGACCTTTGCGCCGGCCTCTGCGAAGAACATGCTCCCTATCATGCGCTTTGCGCAGACTGTGCCAAGGAATGCCGGCGTTGCGCCGCGCTTTGTCATAAAATGGTGGCGGAATCCGTGCCGAATCCCTCCGCAGTCAGCGCGTAACCTCTTCAGCGAAGGGTACCAGGACCGGCATGTCGTGAAGAGAATTTCAGAAGGAGCACATGAACCATGATTGAGAATATCTTGCCCGGAAACAGACTGTCCCGGGTGCGCGAGCTTGTCACGGGAGGTGTGATCCTCATTCTGCTGAGCTCTTTCCCTGGACCACTTCACTCGCTCGCCCAAGCGGAGACCCTCAGCGAAGACAACGAAGTCGTGTCGGGCCTGCTCAAGTCGGTGGACCTGCCTGCGAAACGTGGCGTGATCACCACCGATCTCGGAACCCAAGTGCCTTTCGAAATCACCAAACCCGAACTGTTCATCAACCTTTCGGTCGGACAACGGGTCACGCTCAAGCTCGATAAGCAGGGCCGGGCGATACGAGTGATGGATAATGCCGCTCCTGAATTGCCGCCGCCCTCCGCCCCGAGATGACGTTTTACCGGCTTTCTCTGCTCCACTATTTTCAGTATACTGTTTCCCGCCGACCGATCTTTCCTCCATCATCAGCCTGGAGGGACCCGAGCGACAAGAGAGCGACAGCCCTCCGAATCGAATAGTCCTTTTCTATGTTCGTACGATCTTGGGCCGGCAGATGACTGTGACCGCAAGCTCCTATCGGTTCGCCGGCGGAGGCGAAATGGGATCCGACTTGCGCCATCGCCCATCAGGACGACGTCCCGGACATCATGGAATGGTACGGACGATTCCATCCGGCGACGGACGAAGACATTCTGGAACAGCAACATTCGAGCCCGACACATGGATGGATCCTATCGATGGATCATGGCTCGCGCCACGGTCTTCGAACGGACGGCAGACGTCCGGGCGAAGCAGATCATCGGTGTCGCCCGTGACATGACGGAACGCAAGCAGGTGGAGCAAAAGCTGGTCGAAAGCGAAGCGCGTTTCCACGCCATCGTGAGCCAGGCCATGGCCGGTGTCGCGCAGATCCGGTTGACCGGCCGGTTTGTCTTCGTCAATCGGCGCTTTTGCGAGATGGTGGGCTACAGCGAGTCTGAATTGCTGGGCATGACCATGCAGGGCCTCACCCATCCGGAGGACTTGCCGGGCAACCTCGAACGTTTTGAGCGCCTGGTGAACGGCGGCTCTGATTACGTCGTCGAGAAGCGTTACCGGCGGAAAGACGGATCGGAAGTATGGGTGAGCGTGAGTGTCGGTGCGGTGCGCGCTGACGGCGAATTGCAGCATGTGCTGGCCGTGGCGTTCGACATCACCGACCGCAAGCGACAGCAGGCGGAACTCCTTGCCCGAAACCTGGAGCAGCGCGCCCTCTATGAACTGGCCGATGCCGTCAACCGTGCCGACGCCCTGGACGACCTCTATGAGAACGCGCTTGGCGCCATCATCGACTCATTGCATGCGGACCGCGCCTCTATTTTGCTTTTCGACGATGAGGGCATGATGCGCTTCAAGGCCTGGCGGGGATTGTCGGAGCACTATCGCCGGGCGGTGGATGGACATTCCCCCTGGCGGCCGGATCAGCGCAATCCGCGTGCAATCGTCCTTGGAAATGTCGCTGAGGCTGAACTGGATGGAGCAGTGGAAGCGGCCATTCGAAGCGAGGGTATCCAGGCGCTGGGTTTTATCCCGCTGACCTACGGCGGCCGCCTCATCGGCAAGTTCATGGTGTATTACAACCATCCCCACGTGATGGACGACGATGAGATCGGGCTGGCCCAGGCGATTGCCGGAACGCTGGCCCTGGGGATTGAACGAAAACGGGCGGAGCAGGCGTTGCGGCAACGGACCGCGCAGTTCGAGACGCTGCTGAAAGAAGCGCCGATCGGCCTGTACCTGGTGGATGAGGACTTCCGGATAAGAGAGGCGAATCCCACGGCCCGTTTGGCCTTTGGGGACATTCCCGACCTGATCGGCCGGGAACTTGATGAGGTGATGCGCATCCTATGGCCCGCGGCCTATGCGGATGACATCGTCGCGCGGTTCCATCATACCCTCGAAACCGGAGAACCCGTCGTTATTCCGGAGAGGATTCAGGAGCGCCTGGACCGCGGCGTGCGAGAGTATTACGAATGGCAAATTCATCGCATTCCGCTTCCGGAAGGATCGTACGGTGTCGTCTGTTACTTCCGGGACATCTACGCTCAGGTACAGGCGCGCCAGGCGATTGCCGACCGTGAAGGACGCATGCGACTGGCCATGTCGTCCGCCGAGATGGGAGCCTGGGATATCGACCTTCTCACGGGTGAGGTCACCTGGGATGCCAAGCAATATGAACTGTTCAAACGGCCGGGAAATGAGCCGCTGCGAGATATCGATCAGTTCTACAGTCTGGTCCATGCCGAAGATCTGATCCGCGTGAAGGCTGCGGCCGATGAGGCCGGAAAAACCGGTCGCTTCTCCCAGGAGTTCCGGATCGTCCTGCCCGACGGCCGTATCCGCTGGGTAGCGGGACTCGGCGCGATCGTGCCGGATGAAGGGGGGCGTCCGCTGCGTATGGTCGGAGTCAATTACGATATCACCGAACGGAAGCAGTCCGAAGCAAGACTGCAGCAGTTTGCCGCTCAGCTGGAGCATCGTGTGGCCGAGCGAACGCTCGAATTGACTCAGTCGAGGGAACAGCTGCGGGCATTGGCTACCGAGCTGAATTTGACGGAACAACGGGAACGCCGGCGTCTCGCGACGGAGTTACATGACTACCTGGCGCAACTGCTGGCGCTGGGCCGAATCCGATTGGCCCAGGCCAAACAGCAGCCCATGACACCGGTCTTGGGCAAGAACCTGAACGAGGTGCAGGAGGTATTGGACCAGGCCTTGACCTACGCGCGCACCCTGGTCGCCCAACTGAGCCCTCCGATGCTGAAGGATTTCGGTCTCCCGATGGCGCTGAAGTGGCTGGCGGAACAAATGCAGCAGCGGGATCTCGCTGTCTCATTGGAACTGGAGAAAGACCTGCCTCCCTTGCCGGAAGATCACGCCATGCTCCTGTTTCAATCGGTTCGCGAGCTACTACTGAATGTCATGAAACATGCGGAAACCAAACAAGCCCGGATCACCGTGCGGGAAATCGAGGGACGGCTCCACATCAGCGTGGCGGATCCCGGGAAGGGCTTCGAACTCACCGATTCCGCCTCCGCGGCCGAAGGCGACCGCTCTCCAGGCTTCGGCCTATTCAGCATCAGGGAGCGCATGCTGTCCCTCGGCGGCCGCTTGGAACTCTCGTCCCGCCCCGGGATGGGCACGGAGGCGACGCTGATCGCTCCGCTCGCGCCGCATGAAATGACTGCTGAGTTAGAAGTTCCGAGTTCTGAGTCAGCCGTATCCGACTTGGAGAAAAACTCAGCGCTTCCAACTCAGAACTCGGAATTGCATCAGTCCTCCTCTCCGAATAACTCAGCACTCACAAATCAGAACTCAGAACTCCCCGAGGGAGCGATGGTCCGCGTGGTGATCGCCGATGACCATGCCATGGTGCGGCAAGGACTCGGCGGGTTGCTGGCCGGTTATGCCGGTATCGAGGTCATCGGGGAAGCCGCCAATGGTGAAGAGGCTGTCGAGTTGGCCGTCCGGTTGAAGCCCGACATCGTCCTCATGGATGTGAATATGCCCAAAATGGACGGCGTCGAAGCCACCCGGCGGATCAGCGGAAGCCATTCCTCTGTCACCATCATCGGATTATCCGTGGACAATAGCCGCCACATCGAACAAGCCATGCGCGAGGCGGGCGCGGCGGCGTTCCATACGAAGGAAGCGGCGGTGGATCAGTTGTATCGCACGATTCAGAACGTCTTACACAAGGGTGCTTGACGGGAATTCCTTAATGGATCAGCGAAATACGCATGTCGCCGCGGCACAGTACCTGCTCGCTGCGAGCGTCACCCTGCTCGCGCTGCTGGCCCGTTTCATCCTCGACCCCGCGTTGGGCGATCACCTTCCCTATGTGACCTTCTTCGTCGCAGTGGCGATCACCACCTGGTACGGCAGCCTGGGGCCTTCTTTGGCTGCGGTGCTATTGGGCGGTCTAGCCGCGATCTGGTTCTTCATGCCTCCACGCTACTCGTTCGCATTGGTGGGTCTGGCGCAGCAGATCGGATACCTGACCTATTTCATGGTTTCCTTGGTATTCGTCGGATTCGGACAGGCCTTGCAAAAATCGAGGCAGCGCGCGGAACTCGTAAAGGATGCGCTGCGCGAGCGCGATATGCGACTCGCTATCGCGATGCAGGAAGCCAATATGGGCGCCTGGGAAGTGGATCTTCAGACGGGTCGCAACGTCTGGGACGAGCACATTCCCGTATTACTCGGCATTCCTCCGGAAGCAGCCGCAGCAGCAGCGCTCAACTGGACGGAACGCATCCATCCCGAAGACCGGGCACGTGTCCTCGCGGAATTCAAGGCCGCGGTCGAAGAGGGCGCGGCCTGCGATACGGAGTTCCGCGTCCTGCGGACGGATGGAGCCGTTCGATGGTTCTCCAGCCGTGGCAAGCTCCTGTCGTCGGATGATGATGAAGCGGCCCGACGCATGGTCGGCCTGTTGCAGGATATTACGGAGCGGAAAGAAGCGGAAGCCGCGCGGCGCGAAAGCGAAGAACGGTTCGGGGCGCTCGTGACGGCCAGTTCGGATGCCCTGTACCGCATGAGCCCTGATTGGACCGAAATGCGCCAGTTGCATGGTCGCAATTTCCTTGTAGACCAGGAAAGCCCGACCTGCGCCTGGCTGCAGGAATATATTCATGCCGATGACCAACCGCAGGTCATGGCGGCCATCAAGGAAGCGATACGGGTCAAGGGCATGTTCGAACTGGAGCATCGGATCCGCCGCGCCGGAGGCGCGATGGGCTGGACCTTTTCACGGGCGATACCGCTGTTGGACAACAAGGGCGACATCGTCGAATGGTTCGGCGCCGCCAGCGATATCACCGAACGGAAGGAAGCTGAAAAAGCGCTGCTCGTGAACGAAGAACGGCTGCGGTCCGCCGCCGATCGGTTGGAACAGCTGGTCCATGAACGGACAGCGGAACTCCTGCTGTCGCAGGAACGGCTTCGCGCCTTGACCACGGAGCTGAACTTGGCCGAACATCGGGAACGCCAACGGCTGGCGGCCGAGCTGCACGATCACCTGGCCCAGATGCTGGTCTTGGGAAAACTGAAGCTCTCGCAGACAAAACAACTCCGGGATCTCACACCGGCTTGCTTGAGTTTGATCAAAGACACGGAGGATGTGCTGACAAAGTCACTCACCTATACGAGGACCCTGGTGGCCGACCTGGCTCCACCCGTGTTGCGTGAGTTCGGATTGCCGGCGGCCCTTCCCTGGCTGGCAGATCAGATGCACCGGTATGAGTTGGCCGTGACCGTCACATTGCCGGACAGCGATGACCTGCAACTGCCTGAAGACCAAGCCGTCCTCATCTTCCAATCGGTCAGAGAATTGCTGATGAACGTGGCCAAACATGCCGAAACCGGACAGGCTGCGCTGTCGCTCCAGCGATGCCATGATCAGCTTCGCCTTGAAATTCGGGACGAAGGCATGGGCTTCGATCTCTGCTCTCTCGCCGCCAATGCGCAGAGCGCCGCTGGCCACGGCTTCGGCCTGTTCAGCATACGAGAGCGCATGCTCGCGCTCGGCGGCCGTTTCGAATTGTGCTCCGCTCCCGGCCGAGGCACGACGGCGACGCTCCTGTTGCCCCTCCGTCCGAAGGCGATGAGCGCGACGCATGTTGAACCGGGAATGCTGAATGATGAGTTGTCTCACGCAAGCAAGATGGGTCTTCAACCGCACGGGACCGGTCGGCAGCAGACCTCCGGATCAGCGAGCGAAGATTCCGCATTCATGATTCAGCATTCAACATTACCGCCGCAGGCGCGGCTCCGCGTACTGGTGGCCGACGACCATGCGATGGTTCGGCAGGGTCTGCGCAGTATCCTGAGCGCTTATCAAGACATCTCTGTGGCCGGTGAAGCGGCCAACGGTGAAGAGGCGGTCCGGTTAGCCGGTCAAATCAGGCCGGACGTGATTCTGATGGATGTGAACATGCCGAAGATGGATGGCATCGAAGCGACGCGGCGCATCAAAGAGGCGTTCCCCGCCATGATGGTGATCGGGCTTTCAGTCCAGGATGCCGAGTCTGTGGAAACCGCGATGAAGCAAGCGGGCGCCGTCGCATTTGTGAACAAGGAAGCGGCAGTTGAAGACCTGTACCAGACGATCGAGGACGCCCGGAAGGAGCTGTTGAACGCCGAATGATACGCTTCCAACGCAGACCGACTCCACTCGTCTATACCTCCGTCCTTCTCTCGACAGCCGCCGTGTTCGTGATGGACCTGTACACGCCGCTCGGCATGGCGGTCTGGGTCTTGTATTTCCTGCCGGTGGTGCTCTCGTATCTCCTCTGGCGCCCTGTCATGCCGATAGCCGTGACGGCCGCAGCCACTGCCCTGATGGTCCTCGCGCTTTTTTTGAGCCCGCCCGGGGCCGACCCGTTCGTGTCCATGCTGAACCGAACGATCGGCATCGCCACGTCCTGGGGGCTGGCGGTCTTCGGTTATCGATTCATCCTCAGTAAAATCGCCCTGCGCAAACAGGAATGGCTGCAGGCGGGCCAAACCTTACTGAGTGAGAAAATGACGGGAGAACAGGACTTGCGCGAGCTCGGTGAGAATGTCCTGCGATGCCTTGCCGGTTACCTGGAGGCGCAGGCCGGCGCCATCTTCATGGAAGACGGACAGGGTTTTCGCCGGTTTGCCACCCACGCCGTGGCCGAGGACACTCGCATGCCGGAACGGATTGAAGCCGGAGACGGATTGTTGGGCCAGGCGCTCATGGACCGAAGCACCCTCATCCTGCGCGATCTTCCCGAGGGCTACTTCACCATCGGGTCCAGTCTGGGTCACAGCGCGCCTCGCCATCTCCTGATTGCGCCGATGGCCGTGGACGGCAAGGTCAACACCCTGTTGGAACTCGGTTTCTTCAACCACGTGGGGAAGGCCGACAGCGAACTGCTGGATCGCCTGTCCGAATCGATCGCCGTGGCGGTGCGATCTGCGAAGTACCGCACGCGTCTGCACGAACTTCTCGAAGAAACCCAACGGCAAGCTGAGGAAATGCAGGCCCAAAGCGAAGAGCTGCGAGTGGTCAACGAAGAGCTGGAAGAGCAGAGCCGCGCGCTGAAGGATTCCCACGCACGACTCGAACAACAGCAGGCCGAATTGGAACAGACCAACTCTCAATTGGAGCAGCAGGCGCAGATTCTCGAGATACAGAAAGACGATCTGAGCCGCTCGAAACACGCGCTCGAATCGCAAACGCGGCAACTGGAACGAATAAGCCGGTACAAGTCCGAATTTCTGGCCAACATGTCCCACGAAATGCGGACCCCCCTGAATTCCACGCTCATTCTGGCGAAGCTGCTCGCCGATAATCCCGACGGCAATCTCACTCCCGAACAGGTGAAATCCGTCTCGACCATCGAATCGGCCGGCAATGATCTCCTCGCCCTGATCGATGACGTTCTCGATCTCGCCAAGGTTGAGGCGGGTCGCATGGACCTTGAGCCGCGGGAGGCGCCTATTTCACGCATGACGGAAAACTTGCGTTCCATGTTTCAGCCGCTCGCCGAACAAAAGGGACTCCGCCTCGACATGCGGCTGGCGACGGAGGCTCCCGAATCACTGGAAACCGACTGGCAGCGTCTCGAACAGGTGCTGAAGAACCTGCTCTCCAATGCGATCAAATTCACGGAGACAGGCGAAGTGGCGCTTGAAGTCTCCCGGGCGCCCGACGGCCGGGTGACGTTTGCGGTACGGGACACCGGCATCGGCATCCCGCATGATCAGCAAGACATCATTTTCGAGCCCTTTTGCCAGGCTGACGGCACCACCATCCGCAAATACGGCGGCACCGGCCTGGGACTCTCCATCTCGCGTGAACTGATGCGACTGTTGGGCGGCGAAATTCGCCTCGACAGCCGGCCGGGCCGGGGAAGCACCTTTACCCTATTCCTGCCCCAGGCCTATGCCCCGGCTTCCCGCCGGCCACCTGCCCCTGCACATCCACCGCAGCCTGCGGCGATGCCGCTCGGGGACGTTCCGGCCCTACCGGAGAGCTTGCCCGCTCCAGGCATCGCGCCGGTCAGGATTGACGATGATCGGGAACGATTGAGCGGCAACCGGAGAGTCATTCTGGTCGTCGAAGATGACGAATCATTCGCCCGCATTCTTCTTGACCTCGCGCATGAGCTCAATTTCCAAGTCGTCATCGGTAGCACTGCCGCGGAAGCGCTGGCCCTCGCGACGAGATATTTGCCGAGCGCGGTGGTGCTGGATATCGGCCTGCCGGACCACTCGGGCCTCACCGTCATCGATCGCTTGAAGGCTGATGTGCGCTTGCGGCACATTCCCGTGCATGTGATATCGGGCCACGACTACGCGCAAACTGCGCTTTCCCTCGGCGCGGTCGGGTACATGCTCAAGCCGGTCAAACGAGAGCAACTGATCGAGGCCTTTCAACGCTTCGAAGCCCGTCTCACGCAAAAGCCCAGGCGCGTCCTCATCGTGGAAGACGACCCCGTCCAGCGGGACAGCTTACGCCGCTTGCTGGGCTCGAGCGATGTCGAAACGATCGGCGCGGAAAACGCGGCCGAGTGCCTGGCACAGCTCGCCGACAGAACGTTCGACTGCATGGTGCTCGATCTCACCCTTCCGGACGCTTCCGGCTTTTCCCTGCTGGAAACACTGAGCGGCGAGGAGAAATACGCGTTCCCGCCGGTTATCGTGTACACCGGGCGAGACCTGTCTCAAGACGAAGAACAACGCCTTCGCAAGTATTCGCATTCCATCATCATCAAAGGCGCGAGATCCCCCGAGCGATTGCTGGATGAAGTCACGCTGTTCCTGCATCAGGTCGTCGCCGCGCTTCCCCTCGAACAGCAGACCATGCTGGAAAAGGCGCGCAGCCGCAACGCGGCGCTGGAAGGCCGGCGCATTCTCATCGTCGAAGACGACGTGCGGAATATTTTTGCCCTGAGCGCCGTGCTGGAACCGCACGGCGCGAAGATCGACATCGCGCGCAACGGCCGTGAGTGTCTGGCGTTGCTGGGGCACCCTTTGCAGAGCGGCCAGCGGCCCGTCGATCTCGTGCTGATGGATATTATGATGCCGGAGATGGACGGCCATACCGCCATGCGCGCCATCCGGGAGCATGCCGAGTGGCGTGAGCTGCCCATCATCGCCCTCACCGCCAAGGCGATGAAGAAGGACCAGGACGAAGCCTTGGCCGCCGGCGCAAACGACTACATGGCCAAGCCGCTCAATGTGGAACAATTGCTTTCCCTGGTGCGCGTATGGATGCCGCGATGAAGCGGGAGGGAGCGCCGAAGACCGAGGACATCGAATTGCAGCTGCTCCTTGAAGCGATCTACCGCAAGTATCATTACGACTTCCGCGGATACTCCCTGGCGTCGATCAAGCGCCGGCTGGTCCAAGCCTGTGAGCGGACCGGCTGTCGCACCCTCTCTGCATTGCAGGACAAGGTGCTGCACGATCCGACCATGCTTCCTCACATCCTGGGCTATCTCACCGTGCAGGTCAGCGACATGTTTCGCGACCCGAGCTACTTCCTGGCGATACGCCACAGCGTCGTTCCGCATCTCAAGACCTACCCCTCCCTGAAGGTCTGGGTTGCCGGCTGCAGCACCGGCGAAGAACTCTATTCGCTCGCCATTCTGTTTCGCGAAGAAGGGCTCGAAAGCCGGACGATGTTCTATGCCACCGACATCAACAGCGACGCGCTGGCCAAAGCCGAGGCCGGTGTGTATGATTTACAGCGCATCGCATTATTCACGAAGAATCATCGGCTGTCCGGCGGCGCCTGTTCTCTCTCCGAGTACTATACGGCGGCGTACCATGCCGCCAGGTTCGACAAAACGCTGCGCCGGCGCACGGTGTTTTCCGACCATAGCCTGGTATCCGATTCGGTCTTCGGCGAGATGCACCTGATCTCCTGCCGTAACGTGCTCATTTATTTCGACCGCCCCCTGCAGGATCGCGCGGTCGGACTTTTCAAGGAGGCGCTGGTGCGAAAGGGGTTTCTCGGGGTGGGCGCCAGGGAGAGCTTGCGCTTCAACGCCCACAGCAAGGCGTTCACCGAATTTCTGCCGGAGGAACGGATGTATCAAAAAAAAGGGGACGCGTGAGCTCCGTCTCATTGGATACCGTCTTTCTCGACATGCAAGCCGTCGTGATCGGCGCGTCGGCCGGCGCAGTCTCTTCGCTCTCCCGGATTCTTCCCCCGTTACCGCCGGACTACCCCTTGGCCATTCTCATCGCAGTGCATGTGCCGGCCGGTAAAGAAAACGGCATCGCCACGCTGTTCCGGTCCAAGTGCCGTCTCGCGGTGAAGGAAGCGGAGGATAAGGAACCGATTCTTTCCGGCACGATCTATTTCGCGCCGCCCGACTACCATCTGCTGGTGGAATCCGGCCGGCGCCTGTCGCTTTCGAACGAGGAGCCGGTCCACTTTTCCCGCCCCTCGATAGATGTCCTGTTCGAATCCGCGGCAGACGCCTATGGTAACGCCTTACTGGCCGTTCTCCTCACAGGGGCGAACCAGGATGGCGCTCAGGGAGTCCGCGCTGTATGCGAGGCCGGAGGCTTGGCGCTGGTGCAAACCCCCGAATCCTCCGAGGCGCGCGTGATGCCGGAGGCCGCCCTTGCAGCCTGCAAACAGGCCCGGCCGATGAGTTTGGACGCCATTTCGGATCTTTTGCAGAAACGAGCGGGTTAAGAGGCCCTGATGCGGGACGGTCGAGCCAATTTTTTACTGGTCGATGATAACGAGCCGAACCTGCTGGCCTTGAGCGGCATCTTGCGCCGCGGCGATGTGGAGCTGTTGCAGGCGCGGTCCGGTCGGGACGCGCTGGAGCTGCTGTTGCATCACGATATCGCGTTGGCGATCATCGACGTGCAGATGCCGAATATGGACGGCTTCGAGCTCGCGGAGCTGATGCGCGGGACCCAACGGACCAGGCATGTGCCGATCATATTCCTGACTGCCGGCCCGCAGGACAATCTGCACCGCTTTCACGGCTATAAGGTCGGCGCAGTGGATTTCCTCTACAAGCCGATCGAACCGGCCGTCCTTCGCAGCAAGACCGATATTTTTCTGGATCTCTACCGTCAGCGCGAGGAGCTTGCCCGGCAACGGGATGAGTTTCTTGTCATGGCCGAGGAAAAAGCCCGGCTGCTTCAAGAACGCGATGAGGCGAACCGCCGCTTGATTGAAAGCGAGATGCGCTTCAGAACGTTGGCAGACAGCGCGCCGGTGCTCATATGGATGAACGGATTGGATGGATGTGAATTCGTCAACCGCGCCTATCTCGAGTTTCTAGGGATCACAGATCCACGGGATGTGGAGAAATTCCATTGGGCGCAATATGTCCATCCCGAGGATCGCGAGGATTACGTCGCCACCTATTTGAACGCGCTCGAGCGGCACGTACGGTTTGAGGCAACCTATCGCTTCCTGCGCGGCGACGGCGCCTACCGCTGGATGCGCTCGGTCGGCATACCGGGTTTCTCATCGCGCGGCGAGTTCACCGGGTATGTCGGCGCAAGCTTCGACATGACCGACAGCAAAGAAGCCGAGGAACGTTTGCAGCGATGGAGCGTGGATTTGGAACGGGCCGTGAATCAGAAGACCGCCGAGCTGATACAGTCGCAGGACCAATTGCGCGCGCTCGCAACGGAGTTGAACCTCGCCGAGCAGCGGGAACGCCAACGGCTGGCGTCGGAGCTGCACGATCACCTGGCGCAAATGCTGGTGTTGGGCAAGCTGAAACTCTCGCAGACCAAACAGATCCATGATCTTCCGCCGGCCGGCTTGGGTTTTCTCACGGAAATCGAGGATGTGCTCACACAGTCCCTGATTTATACGAGGACCCTGGTGGCCGACCTGGCTCCGCCCGTGTTGCACGAGTTCGGGTTGTCGGCGGCCCTTCCCTGGCTGGCAGAGCAGATGCAACGGTATGAGCTGACGGTGAACGTCGAATCGACCGGAACCGAGGATTTGCGCCTGCCGGCGGATCGGGCCGTGCTCATATTCCAATCGGTGCGAGAGTTGTTGATGAATGCGGTCAAACATGCGCGCGCCGAACGGGCGTCGGTATTGCTTGCGCGGCGCGGCGACGAACTTCGCATCGAAGTGCGGGACCGAGGCGCCGGCTTCGAGCTTGCTTCGCTCGCCGCCGTTGCAGACAACGCCACTGTTCCCGGTTTTGGATTGTTCAGCATACGAGAGCGCATGCTCGCGCTCGGCGGCCGATTCGAATTGACCTCCGCTCCCGGCCAGGGCACGACGGCAACACTCGTATTGCCGCTTCCGCCGAAGGCAATCGGCGCGGCTGGTGCTGAAACAGGAATACCGAATGATGAGTTGTCTCACGCAGGCAGGATGAGTCTTCAACCACACAAGACCAGCCGGCGGGATCGTTCAACTTCTGCGGGCCAACATTCGGCATTACCGTCGCAGGCGCGGGTCCGCGTACTGGTGGCCGACGACCATGCAATGGTGCGCCAAGGCCTCCGGGGAGCATTGGACAACTATGCCGACATCCAGGTGGTCGGTGAAGCGGCCAACGGTGAAGAGGCCGTCCGGTTAGCCGGTCAAATCAGGCCGGACGTGGTTCTCATGGATGTGAACATGCCGAAGATGGACGGCATCGAAGCGACGCGCCGCATCAAAAAGGATTTCCCCGCCGTGATGGTGATCGGTCTCTCGGTCCAGAATGCGGAGCCTGTGCGAATCGCAATGAAACAGGCGGGCGCCATCGTCTTTTTGAATAAGGATGCGGCTATCGCAGACCTGTACCAGACGATCCAGGCGGCACGGAACATCAGCGAGCCGCCGGTCAGGAGGCAGGGCTATTTTCTTTGAGTCTGCGTTCGATTTTTATCGACGATCGCCACGAGGATCAGCCCGTAGGAGACCAATCGAAGCAAATACAGCAGCGGCTCGTGCTCTTGCGAAGGTGTGCTGAGTCCCAGGATGGTCCGGTCGACCGCTTCCACGCCGAACGACAGGGCAAAGTAAAGGAAAAAGCGGTCGGCGGTCATTCGCCAGAATCGCCAGAAGAACAATGCGGCCGCAATAGAACCGATCGCCACGCCGCCCATCAGAAAGCTTTTAGCCGCCAGCCAGGACAACGTCCTATTCTCCGTTCCTGATCAAACCGATGAGGAGCAGCATGGTGGCAACCAAGGCCAATCCCGCCCGCCAGAGGCTCAGGTCGGTCTCGACGACGAGTTTATCCAGCATGAGGAAGCCGTTATTGAGCGTGGACAGGGCAAAATAGAGCCCGCTCCAGAACAACAGGCGATAGCCGCTGCGGCCATAGCCTCGCAGAAGGAGCCAGGCCGTGGCGCAGGCCAGGATGCCGCAGAGTCCATAGATGACGGCCGCCACTAGGGTCGCTCCTTTCTGAAATCGAACGCATCCGGAAACTCTCTGATTCGAGAGCCCTGTTTTGAATGGATAAGCCCAGTGATCGGTACCAGGTGTTTGGCATAGGAGTCGGCCAGCCGGTCCACCATTCCGCTCAACTCATCCGACCCTGGTTGATACTGGAATCGGGCATCGTCATTCCCCTTGACCTCCACCAATCGATCGGCGCGCAGGCGTAACAGGATTGCCGAGGTCTCTTTAGGGGAAATATACAGACGCGCGGACATATCCGCCACCGTCCATTCGACGTCGGGCTGCTCATGGACAAGGAGCAGCGCCTCCAGGTGGGCAATGGAATCGATATTGGCCTGAATGAACCGCCTGACATCGTCCGGGATTTTTCTGAATGGCATAACGTAGGTCCATCCCGGTCAGAGCATGGCTGATCCGTTCATTGGGCATCGTCGTAGATCGATTGTGAAAAGCGAGGTGACAAGGCTATGGTCTAAGATGGAGATTCTCCGGTACGTAACGCACTCTCCTCTACCTTCGCCGTCTGATAGCCGTCGCGCTCCTGCCGCACCGCCGCCACGATCGCGCCGTACAGTTGGTCGCCCGCCGCTTCTTTGGAAACGTAGCAACTGGCGCCGGCTTCCATCAGGAGGGATTCCACCTGACCGCGGGTGGACACCGAGAGGCCGATGACGACCATCCTGGGCCAATGGGCTTTGATCCGGCGAGTGGCTTCGATGCCGTCCATCCTGGCCATGTTCACATCCATGACGATGACATCCGGAGCCAGCAGGCCGGCCAATTCAACCGCCTCTTCTCCATCGGCGGCTTCGCCGACCACGGCAACGTCTTGATAGGCCTCCAGGATGCTACGCAAGCCCTGCCGCACCATCGCATGGTCGTCGGCCAGCAGCACGCGGAGGGCCGAGCGCGTCTGGTGGAGGTCCGAGTGCTGAGTTCCGGCTGTCGAGTTATCCTGGGTTCGAGATTCCGGCAACTCAGAATTCAGCAATCCTAACTCAGAGCCGCTTCCGCCCGCCGCCTGCTTCGGCGGCACAGGCCAATAGGGAATAATCAGCGCCGCACAGGTACCCTGGCTCATTTGTGACGTCACGACCAGGCGGCCGCCCATGGCTTCTGCCCGCTCACGCACGCTGAACAACCCGAACCGCTTTCGCTCCTCGGCATGCCCGATTACGTCATCCGGGCTGAAACCATGGCCCCGGTCCTCCACCGTCACCACGAGATGCCCCTCGGCGTTCGTATCGATGGTGACCTCCGCCTGATCCGTTCCGGCATGTTTCAAGACGTTGAACAACAGTTCCCGCGTGGATTGAAACACAAGCACCGCTTGATCGTCCGGAAGCACGATGTGCTGGATGTTCTTTTTGATCGTGACGGTCAACCCATGATTCTGCATCTGCTCGGCGAGCCAGCCGAATCCTTCAAGCAGCCCGAATTCCTGAAGCGAAGGAGGGGCCAGTTCTGCGACGAGGGAGCGGGTATAGTTCAGTGAATCGATAATGGCCCGGTCGGCCTCCATGAGAAGAGCCATCGGGACGGCTTCCTTGACATGGGAGGAGGTTTGCCGGATTTTAATCCTGATCAATACGAGCAACTGCGCCAGATAATCGTGCAGCTCTCCGGCCAGCCTCCGGCGTTCGCGCTGTTCGGTCAACGTGAGCTCGGTGGCCAGTTCCCGCAAGCGCAGGCGGGATTGCATTAATTCCTGCGTGCGTTCGCCGACCCGCTGTTCCAATTCCACGGCAGTCGTCCGTAGTTGCTCCTCCGCGGCCTTGCGCTCCGTCAGGTCGCGCGCAACCCTGGCGAACCCGTTCACCTTTCCGGCCTCGTCCTTCATGGCCGTGATTACCACGTTGGACCAGAACTTCGAGCCGTCCTTCCGCACCCGCCAGCCCTCGTCTTCATGCTGCCCGACGGATGCCGCCACCTGCAACGCCAAGGTGGGGATTCCTCGTTGAATGTCTTCCGCCGTGAAGAATGAGGAATGATTGCGGCCGATCACGTCGTTCGCGTCATATCCCTCGATGAGACGCGTGCCAGGATTCCAGCTGGTCACTCTGCAAGACTTCCGGCACCACCGGTTTGAACAGATAATCGACGGCGCCGCTCGCCAGCCCTCGGAACACATCGTCTTCCAATTTGTCGACGGCCGACAAAAAGATGATCGGGATATGGTGTGACAGCTCCCGCTGTCTGATCAACTCGGCCGCCTCGAACCCGTCCACTCTGGGCATGCGGACATCGAGCAGAATGACCGCAAAATCGTGGCGCAGCACCTGGCGCAGCGCTTCCTGTCCGGAATCCGCTTTGACGATGACTCGGCCTGGTCCCGTCAACAGCGTCTCCATCGCCATGAGGCTCCTGGCGTCGTCGTCCACCAGCAGGATTTTCGCGGGGATCTCGGTCATGGCAACTCCTCAGAGCGACTCAATGGGATGGGGGGAATTCATCATTGCGCCATTGCAACAGTGATTCGGAACAATGATGCAATGACTCACTGATTCAATGGTGCAATGATGCACTGTTGCAATGGTCTCCAATTCTTCTACGGTTTCCCCATGGCTTTCTTGCGTCCGAAGAGCCAAATGCGCAAGAGGGCCAGCAACTCGTCGGTATTCACCGGTTTCGCAATGTAATCCGACGCGCCGGCTTGCAGGCAGCGTTCACGATCACCCTTCATGGCCTTCGCCGTCAAGGCTAGGATCGGTAACCGACGATGACGGGGATTCTGCCTGATCTGCCGCATGGTCTCATACCCGTCCATTTCCGGCATCATAATATCCATCAGCACCATGTCAAGGTCCTCATCCTCTTCCACTTTCTGAATCGCCTCACGCCCGGTTTCGCAGCTGGTCACATCCATTCCATGCCGCTCCAGCAGGCTGGTGAGGGCGAAAATATTCCGCATATCGTCGTCCACCACCAACACCTTCTTGCCGATCAGCGCGTCGTCGCTTTGCCGCACCCGCTCCAACATCCGCTGTTTTTCCGGCGAAAGCTGGTCCACTACCACATGCAGGAACAAGGTGGCCTCATCCAACAGCCGTTCGGGTGACTGCACCCCTTTCAGCACAATCCCTTGTGACAGTTCCCGCAAATGAACTTCTTCCTCCTCGCTCAGGTCCTTGCCTGTCGAGACGATCACGGGCAGATCGCGCAAGGCCTCATGTTCACGGATGCGTTGGAGGATCTGGAAGCCGGACATGTCGGGCAATCGAAGGTCCAATACCACACAGTCGAAATGCTGCCGGGAAATCAGATCCCAGGCTCGCGCTCCGTTGTCCGCCGGCACGATGTCCACCTCTTCATGGCTCAGGAGCTCGCAGAGGCTCCGGCTTTCGATGTCGTTGTCCTCCACGAGAAGCAATTGTTTGCGTCTCGGCCTGGTAAAGTCCACCAGCCGCCCAAACGTGTCACCGAGATCCTCCGTCGTGGCCGGCTTGATCATGTAGGCGAATGCGCCGTGCCCCAGTCCGTGCAAGCGTTCCTCTTCCACTGTCAGGATCTGCACCGGAATATGTCTGGTCGCGGGATCCTGCTTGAGGTGGCTCAGGACCGTCCAGCCGAGCATGTCCGGCAGAAAAATATCCAGCGTGATGGCCACCGGCTTGTATTCGCGGGTCAGGCTCAGGGCGAGACGGCCATGGGCGGTCACGATGCCCTTCAGTCCCTTCTCGCGCACGGCGCCCAGGAGCACACGGGCATAATGCGGATCGTCCTCGACTATCAGCACGGTCGGTTCGCCGGGCAGGATGGTTTCACGGTCGTCCGGAATGTCTTCCAGGCGATGGGCCTGCTGCACGAGCAACGGCGCCTGTTCGTGCATTTGGAGTTTGGGAAGGATCAGCTCCGGCGCGGCGCCCATGTAGGACTCCGGCAGATACAACGTGAACGTGCTTCCTTCTCCGGGAGCGCTGACCAGACGAATTTCACCGCCCAGCAGCATGGCTAATTCACGGCTGATGGCTAGCCCCAGCCCTGTTCCCCCGAACCGTCGGCTCGTCCCAGCGTCGGCCTGTTGGAACGCTTCGAACACGATCTTCTGTTTTTCGGGCGGTATGCCGATGCCGGTATCGCTGACCTCGAAGGCCACGACGGTCGGAACGGTGCTGAGCACCGCATGGTCCAGGCTCCAGCCGGTAACAGCCCGGCGAATCTTGAACGTGATATGGCCATGCGAGGTAAATTTGAAGGCGTTGGACAAGAGGTTTTTCAGCACCTGCTGCAGCCGCTTGAAGTCCGTCACGAGGCTTCGCGGCAGCTGGGAATCGATGTCGATGTGGAAGGCCAGCTGCCTGGTTTCCGCCAGGTGACGGAAGCTGCGCTCCGTGGCCTCCCGCACCTTCATGAAGAGCACTTCTTCCGGTTCGACCGTGACCGTGCCGGATTCAATCTTGGACAGATCGAGGATATCGCTGATCAAATTGAGGAGATCGGCGCCGGCGGCGTGTATATTCTTGGAAAACTCCACCTGCTTGGAACTAAGATTACGTTCCGGATTGTCCCCCAGTTGCTGCGCCAGGATCAGAATGCTGTTCAGCGGCGTACGTAACTCATGCGACATATTGGCGAGGAACTCGGACTTGTACTTGGACGCCAATGCCAGCTCCCTCGCCTTGTCTTCCAACGCATGCCGGGCCTGCTCGATTTCCCGGTTCTTCCGTTCCACCTCCGCATTCTGCTCGGCGAGTTGTTGGGCCTTCTTGGCCAGCTCCTCGTTCGTTTGCTGAAGCTCCTTCTGCTGGGCCTGGAGCTCGGTGGCCAGGTTTTGCGATTGTTGCAGGAGGCCTTCGGTCTGCATCGTCGCTTCGATCGTATTGACGACCACACCGATCGTCTCCGTCAATTGCCCAAGGAAGGCCACATGGGTCGGGGTAAACTCCGACAGCGTGGCAAGCTCGATGACCGCCTTGGTCTGACCTTCGAACAGAACCGGCAAGACGATGACATTGCGGGCCTGCGCTTCACCCAGTCCTGAACGAATGCGGATATAGTCGGATGGGACGTCGGTCAGGACGATGCGTCGCTTTTCCCTGGCACATTGCGCAACGAGTCCGACCCCGACCTTCATGTCCTCCGGCAGGTCCTCCCTGCCGTCGCCGGCATAACTCGCCAGCATGCGCAGCAACGGTTTGTCCGCCGTATCGCGCTGATAAATCGCGCCGTACTGAGCGCTGACCAGCGGGGCCAGTTCGGTCAGGAGCAGATCCCCCACGGTGGTCAAATCCCGTTGCCCCTGCATCATACGCGTGAATTTCGCCAGGTTGGTCTTGAGCCAGTCCTGCTCGGTATTCTGGTCTGTTGTCGCCTGCAGGGTCCGAATCATGACATTGATGTTGTCTTTGAGCTCCGCCACTTCACCGCGCGCCTGGACCTGAATGGACCTGGTGAGGTCTCCCTGCGTCACGGCCGTTGCCACTTCGGCGATGGCTCGCACTTGCGTGGTGAGGTTGGCGGCCAGAAGATTCACGCTTTCCGTCAGGTCCTTCCAGGTCCCTGGGACACCCGGCACGATGGCCTGCCCGCCCAGCTTGCCTTCCGTGCCGACCTCGCGCGCCACCCGCGTGACTTCGCTCGCGAAGGCGCTGAGCTGGGCGACCATGCGATTGATCACATCCTTGATCTGCAGAATTTCGCCCCGCACGTCCACCGTGATTTGCCGCGTCAAATCTCCATTCGCGATGGATGTGGCGACGTTCGACATATCGCGGAGCTGCACGGTCAGGTTGCTGGCCATGGCGTTGACGCTGTCGGTCAGATCCTTCCAGATTCCCGCCACGCCGGGCACAATCGCCTGCCCGCCCAGCTTGCCTTCTGTGCCGACCTCGCGCGCCACCCGCGTGACTTCCGCCGCGAAGGCGTTCAGCTGGTCCACCATCGTATTGGTCGTGTCCTTGAGCTGAAGAATTTCGCCCCGCACGTCCACCGTGATCTTCTTGGACAGATCGCCGCTCGCCACCGCGATCGTCACTTCCGCGATGTTCCGCACCTGCGACGTCAGGTTGCTGGCCATGGCGTTGACGCTGTCGGTCAGGTCCTTCCAGGTGCCGGCGACCCCCGGCACAACGGCCTGCCCGCCCAGCTTGCCTTCCGTGCCGACCTCGCGCGCCACCCGCGTGACTTCCGCCGCGAAGGCGTTCAGCTGGTCCACCATCGTATTGGTCGTGTCCTTGAGCTGAAGAATTTCGCCATGCACGTCCACCGTGATTTTCTTGGAGAGATCGCCGCTGGCCACCGCAATCGTCACCTCCGCGATATTCCGCACCTGCGCCGTCAAGTTTCTCGCCATGCTATTCACGCTGTCGGTCAAGTCTTTCCAGGTGCCGGCGACCCCCGGTACGATCGCCTGCCCGCCCAGCTTGCCTTCCGTGCCGACCTCGCGCGCCACCCGCGTGACTTCCGCCGCGAAACTGCGCAATTGATCCACCATCGTGTTGATGGCTTCCTTGAGCTGAAGAATTTCGCCATGCACGTCCACCGTGATTTTCTTCGACAGGTCGCCGTTGGCCACCGCGATGGTCACATTCGCGATGTTGCGCACTTGATCGGTCAAATTCCCGGCCATGAGATTGACGCTGTCCGTCAGGTCTTTCCAGACGCCGCTCACGTCCCGCACCTGCGCCTGGCCACCGAGCTTGCCCTCGGTCCCGACCTCGCGCGCCACCCGCGTGACTTCGGCCGCGAAACTGCGCAATTGATCCACCATCGTGTTGATGGCTTCCTTGAGCTGGAGAATCTCCCCGCGCACGTCGGCCGTGATCTTTTTCGACAGGTCGCCGTTGGCCACCGCGATGGTCACATAGGCGATGTTCCGCACCTGGTCGGTCAGGTTGCTGGCCATGGAATTCACGCTGTCCGTCAGGTCTTTCCAGGTGCCCGCCACACCGGAGACCGCCGCCTGCCCCCCCAGCTTGCCTTCGGTCCCCACCTCGCGCGCTACCCGCGTGACTTCGGCCGCGAAGCTGCGCAATTGATCCACCATCGTGTTGATGGCTTCCTTGAGCTGGAGAATCTCCCCGCGCACGTCGACGGTAATTTTTTTGGACAGGTCGCCGTTCGCCACCGCAATGGTCACGTCTGCGATGTTCCGCACCTGGTCGGTCAGGTTGCCGGCCATGAGGTTTACACTTTCCGTCAGGTCTTTCCAGACGCCGCTCACGTCCCGCACTTGCGCCTGCCCGCCCAGTTTGCCCTCCGTGCCCACTTCGAGGGCGACGCGCGTGACCTCAGCGGCGAAGCTGCGCAATTGATCCACCATCGTATTGATGGCTTCCTTGAGTTGGAGAATCTCCCCGCGCACGTCCGCCGTAATCTTTTTGGACAGGTCGCCGTTCGCGACCGCCGTCGTGACCTCAGCAATATTCCGCACCTGAGCCGTAAGATTGCTCGCCATAGAATTCACGCTGTCGGTCAAGTCCTTCCAGACGCCGCTCACGTCCCGTACCTGCGCCTGCCCGCCCAATTTGCCGTCCGTGCCCACTTCACGCGCGACGCGCGTCACCTCGGCGGCAAAAGGACCTGGTTCGTCAGGTTACTGGCCATGGAGTTGACGCTATCGGTCAGATCCTTCCAGGTCCCGGCGACGCCGGGCACCACGGCCTGCCCGCCGAGCTTGCCTTCCGTCCCGACCTCGCGGGCCACCCGCGTCACTTCGGCGGCAAAACCCCGCAATTGATCGACCATCGTGTTGATGGCTTCCTTGAGCTGGAGAATCTCCCCGCGCACGTCCGCCGTAATCTTTTTGGACAGATCCCCATTGGCCACGGCTGTCGTGACATCGGCGATGTTACGGACCTGTGCCGTCAAATTGCCGGCCATGAGGTTCACACTTTCCGTCAAATCCTTCCAGACGCCGCTCACGTCCCGTACCTGCGCCTGCCCGCCCAATTTGCCGTCCGTGCCCACTTCACGCGCGACGCGCGTCACCTCGGCGGCAAAATGGCCATCGAATTGACACTGTCCGTGAGGTCCTTCCACGTGCCTGCCACCCCCGGCACGACCGCCTGCCCGCCCAGCTTTCCATCGGTCCCGACCTCGCGCGCCACGCGCGTCACCTCGGCCGCAAAGCTGCGTAACTGATCGACCATCGTATTGATCGTGTCCTTGAGCTGAAGGATCTCGCCGCGCACGTCGGCCGTGATCTTTTTCGACAGGTCGCCGTTGGCGACGGCAATCGTGACTTCCGCGATGTTCCGCACTTGATTCGTCAGGTTACTGGCCATTGAATTGACATTGTCGGTGAGGTCCTTCCATGTCCCGGCCACGCCGGGCACGACGGCCTGCCCGCCCAGCTTCCCTTCCGTCCCGACTTCGCGCGCCACCCGCGTGACCTCCGCCGCGAAGGCGTCCAGCTGGCCGACCATGCTGTTGACGGTCTTCGCCGTACTGAGAAATTCCCCGCGAAGCGGATGGCCTTCCGCCTCCAGCGCCACGGATTGAGTGAGATCACCCTTGGCCACTGCGCCGATGACGCGCGCCATTTCCGTAGTCGGCCGAACAAGGTCATCGATCAATCCATTGACCGCCTCGATGTTCGTTTTCCATTCACCCCTCGCCTCCGGCACCGAAGCCCGCTCGGACAATTTTCCCTTTTTACCCACCGCATGGCTCACTCGCTTGAATTCTTCGGCGAACAACGCGTTCAGATCGATGAGCCCGTTGATTTCATCGGCGATTTTTCCAACCATGCCCGTCCAGTCCGCAGGCAGCCGTACCGAGAAATCTCCTTTTTTGACAGCCTGGAGAATCTGCAGGATGGCCTTATCGTGACTGTCGTCATGAGCGGCGACGCTGCCTTGCTGGTTACTTGAACGTGAACGCGACTTGGTATTCATCTATTGTCCTCCGTCCAGCAGACTGCGCCGGCGCTGACAAGTTGGATGGTGGTGCGGTTTGCATAGTTTTCCTAACAAAGCTCAAGAAAAAAAGCAGAACAGTCCCTCAGGCTGCTTCTTCCGCCGAGCCTTGTAGTGCAAAACACTATAGACTTCTCCATTACGACCAAAGACTAGGGGAACCCCCAGTTACAAAGATGTGCGCGGCATTGCTCTCCTATAAGCAGGCGCGCGGAGGGGATTGTAGCGAAAAATGAACCACAAATGAAGAATAATAAAGGAACCTCATGTCGGAACTACGCATACGGGAAGTATTGATCATCGGAGGAGGGTTAGCCGGGTTGTCTGCCGCGCTGTATTTGGGGCGGAGCAGGCGGGATACTCTCCTGGTCCATTCCAATCGCTCCATGGCAAAATGGGAAACCGACGTCCAGAACTATTTGGGCTTTCCTGACGGCATCGACGGGAATGATTTGTTGTCCCGCGGTCGCGAACAGGTGAAGAGATTCCACGTCGCCGTCCTTGAGGATGAGATCGTCTCGCTCGAAAAGGCGTGGGACGGAACGTTTCGGGCTCAAGGCCGCCAAGACTGGTATGCCGCCAAGCGTGTGCTGATCGCCACCGGACTCACGCATTTGCCTCCCGACATTCCCGGCGTCAAGGATTGCCTCGGAAAGAGCCTCTTCTTTTGCAAGGATTGCGATGCGTTCCGGGTACAGGGCCGACGGATCGTCATCATCGGGCATGGGAATGAAGCGGCGGACTATGCCCTCGCCATGCTGTTGTACTCTCCCAGTGTCATGATCGCCACGAACGGGACAAAGCCGCGCTGGGATGCCGATCACGCCGCCTGGCTCTCGAAATACCGGGTCCTGGTACGGGAAGAACGGATATGCGCGGTGGAACATGAGGAAGGGCAGCTTCAAGGGTTTACCTTCGAACAGGGCGAGCGGATCTCCGTGGATGCGGCCTTTACCACCAGAGGGGACCGTTACCATAGCGATTTGGCTGAGGCGGCCGGTGCGTCACTGGACGACAGCGGTGAGATCATCATCGATGCGCGCCTCAGCACAACGGTGCCCGGTCTGTATGCGGCCGGTTGTGTGACCCCGGCCAACTGCCAGATGATCATCGCGGCCGGGCAGGGGGCCACCGCCGCGCAGGCCATCAATCGTGACCTGTTCGAGGAAAGCCTCCGCGAACACCGGCTTCCTTGTTTCGGCGAGCCTGTCCCGGAAACCGCCGGCGGAGGTTAATGAACCTCCTGGAGGTCCAGGTCATCGGAATATTGCAGATCGGCTTTCAGGTTGGTTTGCATATGCGCGAGGGCCATGTCATTGGCGCCGGCATCGATGGAAACAATGCAGTCCGCCGGCACGCAGAGGGAGAATTCACGCATATAGGCATCGGCGGCCGTATAGAGGACACAGTTGTCGCCCGCCACGCCGGTCAGGATCAGCCGCCGCGCGCCGAGGAATTTCAGGAGCAGTTCCAAGGGAGTGGCATAGAAACCGGAATGTTTCGGTTTCAGCACGAAATAGTCATGCTCTGCCGGATGCAATAGCTCCGCCACCGGCCTTCCCCTGCAGGGTTCGTACAGACAATGCTCCACCAGCCTGCCGAAATCATGTCTCCACTTACCGAAATTGTCGTTGACGTAGATGGCGGGAATGCCGGCCTTCGTGGCCCGCTGCTTGAACCGGGCGATTCGCCCCGCGGACTCGACAACAGCCGGAAACAATTTTTCGCTATCCGGAAAGGAAAATGTGTTGATCATGTCAATGATCAGCAGGCAGGTACCCGTATGGTTGGAATCCTTGGGCGTGATGCCATCCTGAAGGTGAGCCATGCGGAGGTGCTCTCTGCTAATAGGGCAGGATGCTGGAATCGTTCCGCAGCTGCATCCTCACCACATCACGATCGAGCGCCAACGATGGCCCAGGCCGGCCGTGGGAACGGAAATGCGGACGATGCCGCCGGCATTCTTGACCGTCGCCCGTTCGATTTCACCGTCCGTGGGAATGGGTACGTAGCGTTGAATCGCTCCGCTGGTGATCACCACTCCCTGCTGGCCGAATTCAACCGTCACCTCCGGCTTTTCGGATAACCCGGCCAGCCTGCTGAAATCCGCATAAACATTAAAGGCCCCGTCCAATTCCGACACCTCGATGATAGGTGACCCTGTTTGAGCGGAGGACTCGCTCAGGGCACGCGCGCCGCTAGCCCCTCGCTCCATCGTTTTCTGATCCATGCCTGTCGCGATTCCGTTCACGTTCATCATGAGCCTCTCCTTCTCTGCTGGGTCCCAACTGCTACGATGCAACATACCGTCTTTTGAAAAGCCTGCCACTAGGACAATCCCTGGAAAATTCGTTTTAAGAAACTCATGCTAGCGTTTTTCCTAGTTGTTATGGCCACATACCCTGGCTTAGGATTCCATACAATCTGTGCTGGATCAGGCCGAGTCATACATCCTCCGTGCGCCCATGGCATACGGCGGCTCAAGAGACATAGATTTTTATGCAGCATGAAGATTCGGACGAGAGGTCAGAATTCCATAGGCCTGATGGGTTGACGCTGGCCCACTTCGCGGCCATCGTGGAGTCATCGGAAGACGCGATCATTTCCAAAGATTTGAACGGCGTGATCACGAGTTGGAACCATGCCGCGGAACAGATGTTTGGATACAAGGCCGAGGAAATGATCGGGCAACCGGTGCAGCGCCTGATTCCGGATGATCGGCGCGAGGAGGAACCCAGGATCCTGGAACGCCTCAGACGAGGCGAGCGCATCTGCCACTTTGAAACGGTCCGACGGCGAAAGAACGGCTCGACCATCCAAATCTCCTTGACCGTTTCCCCGGTCAAGGATGGGACCGGCCGGATTGTCGGAGCCTCTAAAATTGCGAGGGACATTACTCAAGCCAAGGAAACCGAACGGCAATTGGCGGCGATCCGCGACGAACTGGCCGGCGATGCTGCGGGCCTGGAACGGTTGTATGACCTCAGCGCCAAGCTCATCCATGCACAGGATCTCTCGGCCTTGCTGGGCGACGTGCTGGACAGCGGACTCGCTATGGCCAAGGCGGAGATCGGATATGTGCAATTGGTCGACGCTCAATCGGGCCGGCTGAAGGTCATGGCGCACCGGATGCTCGGGGATGAATTCCTAGCGCGCTTCAGCGAGGCGGCGCCGGAAGTGGGATGCTGCGGAGTCGCATTGCAAACACAGCAACGCGTGATCGTGGAAGACGTGCGCGACCATGGCCTCTTTGCCGAACCCTGGTGTCAGCCGCTTCTGATCAAAGCCGGCGTACGGGCGGTCCATTCCACACCGATTTTATCGCGAACCGGCAAACCGCTCGGAATGTTTTCCGTTTACTATCGAGACAGCTACCTGCCGACGGACCATGAGCTGCGGTTCATCGACATCCTGGTCCGCCAAGCCGCCGAGACCATCGAACGTCTCCAGGACGCGGAGGCGTTGCGTGAAAGCGAACGGCAGCTCCGTGAATTGGTCGCCGCTCTTCCGACCGCGGTCTATACCACGGACGCGGCTGGAAAAATCAGGCATTATAACCAGGCCGCCGTCGATCTCTGGGGATGCCGTCCAGAACTGGGTGTGACCCAATGGTGCGGATCCTGGCGCCTCTATTGGCCTGACGGCACGCCGATTCCGCTCGATCAATGCCCCATGGCGTTGTCGTTGAAACAGAACCGGCCCGTACGAGGCATGGAGGCCGTCGTTGAACGACCAGACGGAATCCGCGTACCGGTGCTGCCCTATCCGACCCCTCTCCGGGATGCGTCCGGCAAGCTGGTCGGGGGAGTCAACATGCTGGTGGAGATCAGCGACCGCAAGCAGGCCGAAAAGCAGCTTCGGCAGCTGGCAGCCGATTCCGAACGCCGGGTCACCGAACGGACCCAGGAACTGGTCTGTTCTCAGGAACGGCTGCGCGCCCTGGCGTCGGACCTGACCTTGACCGAGCAGCGCGAGCGACGGAGGCTTGCGACAGAACTACACGACTATCTGGCCCAGTTGGTCGTCGCCAGCAGACTCAGGGTTTCGCAAGCCATCCCGAAAATTCAAGACCCGACGCTTTCGGCCTCCCTGACCACTGTGGATCAGATGCTCGACCAGGCTTTGACCTACACGCGGTCGCTCGTCGCCGAACTCAGCCCGCACATTCTCTATCGGTTCGGCCTGGCGAAATCCCTGGTATGGCTCGGCGATCAGATGAAACAACATTCTCTTGATGTCACGGTCAAGACAGGTGACAGTTCGTTCACCCTTCCGGACGACCAGGCCGTTCTGTTGTTTCAATCGGTGCGGGAACTGTTGCTCAACATCGTCAAACATGCCGGGACCGCTCAGGCCGAGATCACGATCAATGTCGACGAATGCAACGAATTGTGGATCTGCGTTGAGGATAACGGGGTCGGATTCGAGCCGGCCGCGATTTCCAGCTCCGAAGACTCGCACAGCAAGTTCGGATTATTGAGCATTCGGGAACGAATGGAATTACTGGGTGGAGAATGCGAAATATCCTCCACACCAGGGGCCGGCACATTGGCCATATTACGCCTGCCCCTCTCCCAGAATGCCGTGGGAGCGGTCGCCGCGACGCATCCTTTCAGTTCGAACGTTCACACCATCGCCTCCGGCCATTCCGGCCGATCCGTACGGGTCCTGCTGGTCGATGACCATGCCATGGTCCGGCAGGGGCTCCGCAGCATTCTCGATAGCTATGCCGATCTCAATGTCGTCGGCGAAGCGGCGGACGGCCAAGACGCCGTGATCATGTCACGTTCATTGCATCCCGACGTGGTAGTTATGGACGTCAATCTGCCGCTGCTCGACGGCATCGAAGCGACCCGCATCATGTGTCGCGAACACGAAGCCATTACCATTATTGGAATTTCCGTCCGAAACGACCCGCAGGTGAAGCTGGCCATGAGCGAGGCGGGCGCCGCGGCCTTCCTGCCCAAAGAGTCGGCGGCCAGTCAGCTCTACGAGGTGATTCTCAACCACTGTCCGGTCAAATCCTGATTGACAGAACCGTCAACAACCTGGATCCTGCGATCCAACCACTTCGAATCATCCCTATGACGATCTTCGTTCCCTCATGACCCCCTCGATTTTGCCCACATTGCAACGCCTGGCCCGGTCGGCCGCGCTCCTGGCGATCATCCTGCCGATCGTGATCGTTCTGTCCCGGATCTTCGATATCAGGCTGCTATCCGAACTGCATACATCTTCCAATGGTCTCACGGCGACCACGGCATTGGGACTGCTGCTCTGCGGCATCGCCCTATGGCTGCAGATCCACGAACCCCTCACGCTCGTCCGCCGGCGCATGGCCCGGGCCTGCGGATTGATCGCCTGCCTGTCGGCCATGGTCACAATATCCGAGTATCTATTCACCATGGATTTGGGGATCGACCGCCGGCTCCTCCCGTTGCGGGACGTTCTGCAGCAGCCGCAGGCGGACCACATCGTCCTTCCCACGGCCTTCGCGCTCCTGGCGCTGGGCCTGGCCCTTGTCTGGCTGGACGGGAAATCCGGCCACCGGCACAGTTTTTCACAATACGGCGCGCTCATGGGCGGCATGATCGGCGCAGTGGCTCTCGTCGGCTACCTGTACGGCGTTCAATCGCTCTACAAAATGGGAACCGCCACCATTTCCCCCTTTGCGGCCCTGATCTTGCTCGCGCTTGGGATTGGCATCCTCTGCGCGCGGCCGACAGAGGGATTCATGGCGACGTTGGCCAGTGAAGATTTGGGAGGGCTGATGTTGCGGCGCGTGCTTCCCTTTGCCATCATCCTGCCGATCCTCGCCGGCTGGATTCGCATCACCGCGCAGCGGTCCGGGCATTACGGCTTTACGTTCGGCGTGGCGCTGGCCGTGGCCTGCGTCATGCTGATCATGCTCGCGTTCCTGTGGCTTCTGGCAGGGACGTTGAACAGGACGGACGGTCAAAAGAAACATATCCTGCAGATCCTTCACCAG
>JAJFBJ010000240.1 GCA_020697375.1 Nitrospira sp.
AGGGGTCATCCTGGATGCCCAATCCACGGTCACGGAGTTGAAACGGTTCGGAGAAAATCCATCCATCAAAGCCATTGTCCTGCGGATCGACAGTCCGGGCGGCGGGGTCGTTCCGTCTCAGGAGATCTATGACGCCGTGCAGCGGGTGCGCAACAAGCACAACAAGGCGGTGATCGCTTCGATGGGCACTGTCGCAGCTTCGGGCGGCTATTACATTGCGGCAGCAACGGATCGTATTATCGCGAATCCCGGCACGTTGACTGGAAGCATCGGCGTGATCATGGAGACGGCGAATGTCGAAGGGTTGCTCAAGAAGATTGGGGTCGAGGGCATTGTCGTGAAGAGCGGGAAGTTCAAAGACGTGGGCTCCCCACTCAGGAAAATGACCGAGGACGAACACAAACTGCTTCAATCGGTGATGGACGACGTCCACCAACAATTCATCGATGCAGTTGCGGAAGGACGAGCGCTGGAACCAGCGGCAGTCCAGGCATTGGCCGATGGTCGAATCTTTACCGGCCGGCAAGCCAAGGAAGCCAAACTTGTCGATGAGTTGGGGAATCTCGATGACGCGATTCAGCTGGCGGCCGATTTGGCTGGGATTGAAGGTGAGCCTAAGGTCATCGAGCCACGCCGGCGTTTCTCTATCCGGGAGTTCCTCGAGTCGCGGTTCTCAGCGCTGTTCCCGAAGTTGGACTTCTATTCGGGAGTCAGCCTCAAATACCTGATGGCGTTTTAACTCGGTCGGAGCAGCGGCCGCTGCTCGTCCATGCGAAAGGGGAATCTCAATGACGAAGGCGCAGATTATTGAGCGGGTCTCTGAGCAAGTTACGACACTGACAAAACGCCAAGCGGAGATCGTGGTGAACACGATCTTCGATTGCGTCAGAGACTCGCTGAAAAACGGTGATAAAACTGAAATCCGCGGATTTGGAAGTTTTCGCCTCCGGTCACGGCGGATGAAAGAAGGACGCAATCCAAAAACCGGCGCTACCGTCGCAGTGCCTGCGAAGAAAGTTCCCTTCTTTAAGGCGGGGAAAGAGCTCAAGGAACTGCTCAACCAGTAGATAAAAAGGAACACCGCATGGCTGCACCAGATTCCAACGACACGGCCACCGCAGAAGTCCGATGGACGGAAGGCGCCTTGAAGCGTATGGAGCGCGCTCCGATATTTTTGCGCGGGATGGTCCGCCGCCTGGCAGAAAAAAAAGCACGGGAACTCGGCTATGCCGAGATTACCGAAGCCATTCTGGAGCAGTTCAAGAGCCAGATGATGGGCGGGATGGGCGGCGCTTCTGGCATGGCCCAGGCTGCTGAAGACATGGCACAGGGCCGGCTGCCCTGGACGGCGGCGGCGAAAGAGCGATTGAATACGGTGCCGGAATTCATGCGCGGCATGATCAGGCAAATCGCCGAAGAGGTCGCGAAGGAAGGCGGCCACATGGAAGTCAACGTCGACCTGTTTGAACGGGTCGAGGCCATGGGGGATGTACGCGAGGCGGCTGCCCCCCCACTTCCCTGGACAGAGAAAGCCCTCGCGCGTCTACAGGACAAGCTGAAACAGTCGCCTCCCATCGCAGTCGAATTCGTCACCGACATGCTCAAGCGCGATACCGAGGATCTCGCTCGTGAAAAAGGCTTGACCCAGATCGATGAGCAGGTGCTCGTCCAATTATGGGACACTCCGCAAGAAAGAGTCGCCTGGACCGACGAAGCCTGGAAACGGCTCCAGACCTCTCCTGACTTCGTGCGAAGCGGGATACGCAAGGCCGCCGAACGACGCGCGCGGAAGCTCGGTTTGAAGGAAATTGACTCTGAACACCTGACCGGGTTTCGAAATCAAGCGATGATGAAAGCCGTGAAGCGAATTCGTTCGTTCGGGTACAACGAGTTGACATTCGATGCCTTTGATACCGCGCTTGAGAAGACCAAACGGTTACAAGGCAATGAACAGGCCGAAAAACGTCTTCAAGAGATCCGAAGCCACTTTGCAGATCCTGGCACGAAGAAACCCGAGGGAGGCACGCTGGGAGCTGAATTGATGGGCCGCTTCCGACGCTATCTCAAGGGAGAAGGAAGTCTGTAACAATGGCCTAACCGCGTTCCTCTTCCGGGAGGTGGTGCCCTTACTCTATCTAGCGTTCATCCATAATCGTCGCAAACCGCCTATTTTTCTCCCAGCTCAGTCGACAGCGCCCATTTGCGTCCAGGCCACCGGTGGCCGGGGTCAAGCAAGTTAGGAGAGTGAGAAATGGCGGGTTGGTTTCAGTGCGCGGCGACCTGCTGTGGCCAAAATTTATGTCGAATCTGCGGGAGCGGCTCGTTGTCGAGGTTGGGAATGTCGTATAAGCAACGGTCAATCAATGCCACTTCCTCTTCGGTCAGTTCCAAGGGGACCTTTTTTTTCCAGAACTGATCGAGCGTGAAGTAGTCGCCGGACTGCGGCTTTTCCGCCAACAGCGCTTTCATTTTCTCAAACCCGGTGGTATCCACGCCAGGGATGCGGCCTTTGTTCCTGTCGTGGCAC
>JAJFBJ010000124.1 GCA_020697375.1 Nitrospira sp.
GCAAACCCGAAGACGTGCAGCGGATTTCCCGCGTGGCGCGGCAAAAGTTCGGCGGCTTCGATACCTGGGTGAATAACGCCGGCGTGTCGATGTACGGGAGGCTGCTGGACGAACCGATTGAAGATATGCGGCGCGTCTTTGAAACCAACTTTTGGGGTCTGGTCTATGGATCCCTCGAAGCGGCGCGGCACTTCAGGGAACGTCAGGAAGCAAGCGCAATCATCAACGTGGGGAGCACGCTGTCGGATCGCGCGCTGATTTTGCAAGGCATCTATTCCGCTTCCAAGCATGCCGTGAAGGGCTTCACCGACGCGCTCCGCATGGAGCTGGAACAAGACGGCATTCCGGTTTCGGTCACATTGGTCCAACCAGGTGCGATCGACACTCCCTACCCGCGCCACGCAAAGAACTACATGGACAGCGAACCCACCAATCCGCCGCCTGTCTATGCGCCGGAAACAGTGGCCCGCACGATTCTCCATTGCGCCGAAACCGCAGAGCGGCAGGTTTTCGTCGGCGCGGGCGGCAAAGGTATCCCAATGCTGGGCTACTATGCGCCCCGGCTCGCGGACCTGCTGATGGAGTCCCTCTTCGCCCGACAGCAGCAGACCGGCCGTCCGGCAAGGTCGCTCGAGGATAATGGCCTGGACCATCCATCAGGCGACCTCCAGGAGCGGGGCGATTATCGAGGCCACGTCTCGGAAACCAGCCTGTACACAACCGCATCCCTGCATCCCTTGCTGACCGGAGCCGCTCTCGTGGGCGCAGGCCTGGTCTTGAAAGCCTTCTGGCCTTCGCCAGGAAATGGTGGACGCATGAGAAATTGATTTAGGGACAAGGGCGCCTGTCACAGGTAAGACCCAAACGAATCGGAGGATTCATGAATGTGAAGCAATTCGGCGCTTTTACAACAGGCCTGGTCGCAGTCGGGGTGCTTGCGCGGCAAGCGACCAGAGGTACATGGAATCAAGATTCGGCCACCGGCCGGAGTACCGGCCGCACCGATCGCAAGAAGGTGGACCGGCTGATTGCGGACCTGCCCCCCCGGCCGCGGGTCGCCGCCCTTCAGATGCTGGAGCAGTACGGAGTCCCGCAAGAAGCCACGTCGGAACAGCTGATCTGGCACGAGACAGGCCCGTTCAAGAGGATCACCGTCACCAGAGCCGAGCATCATCATGATTTTCCGTTTCCCCATATGGATTACCTGGAACATACCATCTCCTACCTCGTGCCGGTTGAGAAGGCCGCCGACCTCTCCGCGTATGACGCCAGCCTGACCTTCGACCGAACCAGAGGCGAGATGTCGGCGCGATGCGACTTGGAAGGACATAACATCCTGACGCTGAACCTCGCGCACGAGATCGTCTGTGGGAAGAAGGACACGAAACAGGCCCGGCAGGCATTCAGCCACCAGGTTCTGGAGGATTGGGCTGGAGAGCATCCTTCCTATGTGGAATCGCTTCAGGTCGAGCCGGCCATGGCCTCCACGACCTATTCGGACACACCCACCATTCCCGGATCACCCCAGCGCGCCGCAGCGGTCGGAAGCGAAGTCAAGACAGAGGGCGATGCGGAAGTCCTTGGGTTCGTGGTGGCGGCCAACCTGAACGAGATCCTCGCCGCCGCTCACACGTCAAAGGAGCAGCCCGGACCAGCAGTGCTGGAATACGCGACCATGCTGCATAAGAAGCACGGAAAGAACCTGCAGGAGGCATTGGATCTTGGCCGGCAGATCGGCGTGACGCCTATCGTCACCCCGGCGGTGGACTCACTCCTGGTGAAGGGCGCGCGGGAACTCGCCGCGCTGGTTCCGCTCCGCGGCAAGCGGTACGGCAGGGCTTACATGGAGGCGATGATCGTGAGTCACCAGGAAGCGCTGACCATGATCGACAGCCGACTCATGCATGACGCGGAGAGCCAATCCGTCAAACGACATCTCACTCAAACGAGTGAGCAGGTCGCCATGCATTTGGAGAAGGCGAAACACCTACATGCAGAGCTCCGGCACTAGCACTGTGCCGCTGAATCCATCGTGACAGGCATGCTGCGAAAGGAATGAATCATGACACAAGCGTTACAAGGCAAGAAGATCGCGATCCTGGTCGCGGATGGTTTTGAACAGGTCGAACTGACCGAGCCGCGCAAGGCGCTGGAGCAGGCAGGCGCCAAGGTCCTGGTGATTTCTCCGGCTGAGAAGAAAGTCAAAGGCTGGAACCATACTGAGTGGGGCGACGAGATCAAGGTCGATACCGCGCTCGATGCCGCCGATCCCGCCCAGTACCAGGCGCTTGTCCTGCCGGGCGGGGTGATGAATCCGGATAAGCTCAGACGAAATCAGAAGGCGCTGTCCTTCGTCAAGGCATTCTTCGACGGAAGGAAACCTGTCGCCGTCATCTGTCACGGTGCCTGGACGTTGATCGATGCCGGGGTGGCGCGAGGTCGCAAGCTCACCTCATATCCCTCGCTCCAGACCGATCTCAAGAACGCGGGAGCGTTATGGGTCGATGAGGAGGTGATCGTGGATCGCGGTTTGATTTCGAGCCGGAGGCCCGACGACCTCCCCGCTTTCAATAAAAAAATGGTCGAAGAATTCGCCCAGGCCCAGCCGACCTGAGCTCAGGCTGCATAGAAGATGACGACGAAACAGCAGTAACTCCTGGCCGTCATCTTGATCGAAGAGCCGCGGAGCGCCGTGGCGTTGCCTGGCTAGGTCCTGTCCGGACTACGGACCGCGAGTGTTTTCGAAAGGAAGCGCTCTGGAGGTTGCAAGCTCGCTCAGACGTTCAGCCATGCGCAGCAAGCGTCGCAAAGGAACGCCGTATCACTGGGCCATGTCCATGCTGAATTTTCACACTAATCGGGCGGGCAAGAGTTTGACCGGCACACAAAAATCAAGATTGGAACACTCAAGGGCCCTATTCTGTAAGACGAAGTGAAGGAAACGCTCCGCGTCATCTCTCGTGTGCCGGGCGTGCATGAGGTCAGGAACCGTCTGGATCTCCACCGGGAGGCCGAGGGGATCGCGGGGCTGCAAGGACGGTCCGATTCCAACGGAAGTAGGAGCAGGATCACGGTGGAACTGCCAGACAAAAACATCGCAACAGGTTCCTGACGAGCCACCGATAGTTAGGACCTCTCCAAATGGAGCGAACACATGACCCGATATTTCAAAAGGGGCTATGGCATCGAGGTGACCGTGATTCTCGTTCTGCTCTGTACCATCCTGACCGGCTGTCCGCCATATCACACGCATGATCATCAGAAAGGGAGGTGACGCGATGCTGGTTGAACTCGCAATCATTCCATTGGGCAAGGGGCCTCACATGATCGCGCCGGCCATTGCCCTGATCGAATCGTCCGGATTGCGCTATCAATTGACTCAATCAGGGACATGTCTCGAGGGAGAATGGGATCGCGTGATGCCGCTCATACGCCGATGCCATGATCTTGTTCGTGAGGGTTCACCTCATGTGATCACCACGATCAAAATTGAGGATGAAGACGGGGAGCATCAGAATCTCTCTGGCAATGTCTCTTCGGTAAACGAACAAATGGATGCGGGACGGACAAGCGGCCGGGCTCCGATTACCGTTGAAACGTTCCCGTCACATCCTTAACCCGGACTATTCCTGAATACCTGAAAGGAACCGGTGTCGGTGGATAGAGAAGTGGGATCTTATGAAACGGCGCCCGGATGAGTTCCCGCCGCTCCATGTTGCATGAATGGAGCGGCGGGTCTCAATAATCGCCCGTTACTTTACTTTTTTGTGTCCGCTATCTGAGCTTTTGTGCCCGGCGCTTGACCCGGATGACTTGTCCATGGCGACCTTCTGAATGGTCGTTGCCGTCCCCATATCAGACCCTTCGATCCGCACCTGGTCTCCCACTTTGAATTGGCAGCCTTCCTTGCCGCCCACTACGAAACCGGAGCCTTTCGCCACATCCTCATTCGCCTTCGGATCGGTCGTCCCGACGACGTCTTTCAACTTGCTCGGATCCTTGGACAGGGCCCCGACCTTTTCCTGTGTGCCGCTTTCCTTAAGCTGTTGCATCATTTCCTGTTCCGACACTACCCGGTCGCCCTTGCCGGCCTGCTTTTCCATGAACTGAGTGGGCGGAATTTCCTCATGCTCTTTCCCGCTTTGCTGACCAGTCTTGAATTTGGTTCCCTGCCCCTCCGAGCAGACTAAATTCGTATCTTTGGTGACACGCAGACTGATTTGCTGCCCGCGGTCTCCTTCAATCGAATACTGTTCGCCTTGAATCCCGCTGATCTTACCCACAATGATGTCAGGACCACCCTTGATGACATTCGAGGATTCACCTGCATGCCCCAACCCTACTCCTTGCTGCCCCGTTTCATCGGTATGTTCGCCTTTCGCGGTTCCACCGGCAGCAAAAACCGACGAGGGGGCACTTGAAAGAAGTATCGCGGCCAATGCGATAAAACCGACATCTCTCCGTATCGCTCTCATCCGTCACCTCCGTTTTTGTCGACTCGTGAGTATCTGTTCATTCTTACTTAGCCGCCGGGAGAACCCCCGGTCGGCTGTACCACTTCGCCGGTTTGAGGCTGTCCTGTCGGTTGGTCCGGATGGGTCTCTTTTTTATCAGACGATGTGGATGACCCCAAGGGGTCAGCCGCCGGCTTGGTCGACTGGTTCGCTCCTTGATCACAGCCGGCGAATAAAGCCATGGAACAGACCAGCGAGCCAAGCCAAAGAGAGCATGTCATCGATCGCATAAATCCCTCCTGAGAATCCAGGGCCTGGACAGGTTGAACTACCCGGCCTCTCGCGGTGGTCAACGAGCCGCCTCAGCCAATACGGTATGTTGCATGAGTTGCCGGATTGTCTCGAGATGTTGCTCCTCTTCCGCGAGAGCGATCTTGAATTTTTCAGCCATGTCGGTTTGCCCCATATCCAGGGCAAGCTTGATGAGCATGTCCCATCCGTCTCGGTCGGCCAATTCTGCAATATGGATGGCATGGATGCTCTGCGCGACCGATGTCCGAGGATCCGTGATCACCTGCATCAGACCCGCCGACGCGACCCCGTTCACATCGGCTTCCGGTGTCTGCGCAGTCGGGTCCGCTCCGAGTTCACGCATGGCGTCCCACAGGAGCGCGAAGTGGCGGGCCTCGTCGTCCCGGAATTTCTTGAGTTGTTGGAGAGAGCTGGCTTCGACTTCGTCAGTTCGGATCGAGCATTTTCCCAACAATGCGTCATATAACCTGGTCCCCGTCCTCTCGAACGCCAGCCGGCCGGCCAATTTATCGAGTAGGACTTCCGGCTGATTCCCCATCAGTTTCTGCAGCCCCGTCTTGGCGGCCCCTTTAAACGTGCCAGGCATGGGGACCGAACCGATCGGGTCTGCCTCGGAGATATGCCGCTCTCGATAGGACGCCAAGGTCATTTCGTCACCTTCTGAACTGGGCGAGGCATCCTCCGCTCCTTGAATCAGCGCCTTGGCGTCATCAGGAGACATGTCGATGCCGGTCCGGTTCATGCCGCTTTCCGTCGGTCTTTTCATACTGCCACCCCCATTTTCTTACTCAATTCTGTGCCGGGCGCCCATTGGTAGCCTGCCGCCACCGTCTCGGTGGGCGACCCCTCCGAGTTCATGTGCCGGCGATAATTCAGTGAGCGCTCCGGTTCCTGGTTCTTGTTGCTGATGATTTCTTTGCCATTGGCCCGGAAATGCACTTCATCCTGCAGGACCTGCCGCACGAACTCCCGTTGACTCTTGTACGCGATCGGCTCAGGAAGCGTTTGCGGCAGCAGCTCCGCCGGATCACGACCTTCGAGTTTTTTGAACAGGTCCATGACAAAGTGCAGGTGACCCAGTTCGTAATCCACGAAACGTTCCCACAAAGCCTTGATACGCGGATTGTCTTCCTGCGCCGCGCAACTGTAATAGTTGTAGACTTCGGTCGCTTCGTGAAGCAGCCACTTCTCCATCCAGGTTTCAGTCGGGTCGATGATGGATTCATATTGGGTCACATGCTGCTCTTCGATCGACGCGATTTCAGCATAGAGCTGCCGCGCCAGGGGATCGGCGAACAGAGGACCGATGTTCATGTAGTAATCATGCGTCTGATGTTCGCCCGCCATGATCGTGAGGGAATTGAGTTTCGTCAGGGGATGCGCCGTCTGCTTATCGTAATGGTCCCGGAGGTCATCCGCGGGATGGCGATGTTCCTCCGCCGTGGGACGACCCGGCATCAGGTCTGTATAGCATTGAAGGATGTTGTTCGCATCCTTGCCTTCGAGCCGGTCCAGCAAGGCGGAATAACGGTACAGGTGGTCGAAATCCTCCAGCAGCCCGAACCGCATGACTTGCGCGATGTAGGAATCCGGTTCCTGCTGCGCCAGGCTTGCCGTGACCTCTACCGCAACCTGTTCGTAACCGATGGTGGTTTCCAGCGGCGACTGATCCGCCGGCAGCAGCCAATTCACGACCGTTTGCTGGTGCTGCTCAACCCGGCGGACCAGCGCGAGCGGCAACTGCAGCTCTTTATTCATGCGCGCGCAAGCGTGGCCGAAGCGCGACGCCTCGCACTCGATGCCGTTCATGAGAATAATGCGCACGCGAGTGAAGGCGTCGTCGTTTAACTTGCTGATGGGCTTCGGCGCAAGATCCCGCCAGGTGAACCGCTGCTTGTCCAGCGGCACACCCTTATTCGCCCAAATGTCTATGGCCATATCAGTACTCCTTATCTCTATAGATCACGGTCCGCTTGCCGGACCCGTCGTTAGAAATGCATCGCTAACCCGCCGACCACGTGGCTTGCCATGTATTCCCCGGTCAGCCCTGCCGTCGAACCTGCGATCTGGGTGAAGTCGAACTGGGCATAATTGAATTTGTATTCTGCGAACACGGAGAGATTCCGGTTCATAAAGTACTTGACTCCCGCCAAGGCGTTCAGGCCGACGGTTCCATTGTCCGTACTGCGTCCGAACTGATTTGATGTTTCGGCGAAGAAAATCCCCGGGCCTGCTCCGGCGTAGAGTTGAAGGGGGCAGCGCAGGTTCTCGTCCAAAGGCGACCAATGGGTCCGATCATAGTCGGAATCATGGATCGTTCCGTCATCCCGATGGCGGACGTCCCGATGGCGAACGTCATCGCGGTTGCGGCAGCCGACCTTCGTGCGAGCGATCACGTTGAACGCCAGGGTCGTGACGCGCAAATGACTGCCGGGAAGGCCGTTTCCCTGTTCGATATGAGGCGTCGTATTGAACCCTTCGACCTCAAGGCCCAACCAGTTCAATCTTCCCGGATGGAAATACCCGAGCTTGGCTCCGTAGATGATGGAGTTGGCGAGGTCGTGACCGCCGAACTGTTGCCCGGCAAGCGATCCCCTGCCTTCCACGTCGGAAAAGTTATGTCCCCAGGTGAATCCGCCGAATCCCGCAACGTAGACCTCGCCCTCCCTTCGGCGCTCGACTACCCGTTCTTCGACAACGGTCCTGTCGCCGGCTACAGTCCGATCACCGACGACCGTCCGATCACCCACCACCGTTCGATCATCGACTCGGTCACGCGGAACCACCCGCTCCTGGGCTATCTGCTCGCCCGTCAAAGGCCCGACCTCACCGGACCTGCTTTGCACGACCGGAGCATCCGATTGCGCAAAGCTGGTTAAGGCCGTTCCCAACATGAGGCCGGTTACGACGACACATTGCACCGCACTTCGTTTCGCTAACATTGAGCCACCTCCATTCTGAAAATTAAAAAAATGAGTCAACGCGCCGTCCTCTTCTGCAAATGGCGGGCCGAGTGCATGGCAGAAATACACTCATTTGAATATGGCGACGGTTTTCATGGAAAGAAGCTGAATTACGGGCATCTGCATATATCTGCGGTGCCCGGCGAGGAGATTTGGCCGCATGCGGCGCGACGATCATAGCTCGGCCGGACGGCGATGGCCGGGATTATTTGTCTCGTGCCGACAAGTTGTCCTCTTCGGACTCCACAAACTCGATATTGCAAGATGGCAACTTTGCCCCGTCTTCCTCCAATTCACCCTCCATCCTCAACAACAAATCATGATGGCTACGGACCTTGCCCAAACATCTGGGAAAGTTTGTCCCGCGAAGTTCCATTGAGAAATGTCTCCTCTCCCCTATGTCTCACAGGCATGGTGCTTGCCTGACATCCGATACATTCGGCCTTGGAGAACCGCCCATGGCGCCAACCATCGGTTTCGTCATGTACCTGCGTACCAGCCGCAATCGTTCGGCCGGAGGTTTTTTAAACTCATGGGCGGCCAGAATCACACTGCTGTTCTGGCACCTATCCGGCAATGGGCTGCGCTCACCACGCCGACATCAAGGAGAAGGTCGTCGTCATCACCGGCGCCTCCAGCGGATTCGGCAAAGGCGTCGCGCGCAAGCTGTCCGCGGAAGGAGCTCATGTCGTGCTCGCAGCCAGGCGAACCGAGCTCATTGAGGAACTTGCCCGCGAGAGCGGCGGGCCGGGATTCGCGGTAACGACGGATGTCAGCAAACAAGAGGATGTGGAACGGCTGGTGCAGGCGGCGATTTCCAAATTCGGCCGTATCGACGTGTGGATTAATAACGCAGGCGTGGGAGCCGTCGGACGTTTCGAGGATATCCCGCTCAAGGACCATGTCCGCCTGGTGGAAACCAACCTCATTGGCGTGATTCAAGGCAGCCATTCGGCCATGCGGCAATTCCGCAACCAAGGATCGGGCACATTGATCAATATCGGCTCGGTTGCGGGAAAAATCGGAACCCCATACTACGCGTCCTATTCGGCCACGAAATATGGAGTTGTCGGATTGGGAGGAGCGCTCCGCCAGGAACTCCGAACAAACGATGTGGAGAACATCCATGTCTGTACCGTCATTCCCATGGCGGCGGACACCCCGTTCTTCGAGCATGCGGCGAACTACACGGGATATAGTCCCCGCGCCTACCCTATATATGATCCGGCGGATGTCGTAGAGGCCATCGTAGATCTCGTTCGCGATCCGCAGGATGAGGTCATTGTCGGCGGCATGAACAAGGTCTCGCTGTTCTTCCACCGACTGTTCCCAGGGATGATGGAAAACATGTACGAACGGACGACTCATAAGGCGCAGATGGAAGATGCGTCGCCGGCTCCTCCCGTCGCGGGAAGCCTGCATCAGCCCATGTCAACCGGTACCGGGGTCGAGGGCGGAGTGAGAGAGCGGATTGCCGTGGAAGACCGCCGTTCCAAACGCTAGCAAACAGAAAGCCGACCAGCCAAAGAAGTCACCAGAAGGAGAAGCACCTATGCCGAATCAACCAGATACGGGCCGAAGTATCACACTGGACTACGCGGATCCGAACGCGAACAGCGATAAAGGCGAGAGGGATTCCTCTGCCGGCGAACGCCAGTCGCGCACGAACAGGCGTCCCGGCGGAATGAACGGCGGAAGCGACGGTGCCCATGAGGCGCTGGCGCAAACATTGGGCTGGTTCAGTATCGGCTTGGGGCTGGCTCAGATCATGGCTCCCCGCGCCGTCACCAGTCTGGTCGGTCTGCAGAATGAGCATCGATTCCTGCTCCGGGCTCTCGGTCTTCGGGAACTCACAAGCGGCCTCGGCATTCTTTCGAATCGCCGCCCAGCCGGCTGGGTCTGGTCCCGGGTAGCCGGCGATGGGATGGATCTGGCGTTGCTGGGAATGGCCCTGGCATCTCCTCGAGCCAGGCGCAATAAATTGGCCGCCGCGACGATCGCGGTATTGGGCGTGACTGCGTTGGACTGGTTCGCCGGCCGGGAACTCAGCCGGATGGTCGGATGGACCACAGAGAGCGGCGCCATCCTGGTGAATAAAACCATCACCATTGATCGCTCAGCCGGGGAGCTGTATCAGTTCTGGCGCGAATTCCAAAACCTCTCCAGCTTCATGGAACATGTGAAATCGGTCGAGATCACTGATGATCGTCGCTCGAGATGGACCGTCGAAGGGCCGGCGGGATCACGGATCCAATGGGACGCCGAGATTACGGAGGATGAGCTGAACCGGCGTATTGCCTGGCGCACGACCGCCCATGCGGATATCGAGCATGCCGGTTCCGTTGAATTCACGCCGGCAGCGGGCCAGCGGGGAACCATCGTGAAAGTCGTGATGGAATACCATGCTCCAGCAGGAATGGCTGGTGTGGCCGTCGCGAAATTATTCGGAGAAGAGCCCGGACAGCAGGTGCAGAGCGACTTGCGCCGGCTGAAGCAAATCATGGAAACGGGAGAGGTCTTGCGATCCGACGGGTCTCTTCGAGGAATCGGCCTCACACAGCAGCGACAAGCGCGACCAACCACGGAGACGGAACGGTCAATCGGACAATAGCCGGACTGCCCCATGCCGCCCCCTCGGGCGTGACGGTAGTCCAAAGGAGACATCAATGAAAGCGAATTGTTGGTACGGCAAGCAAGACGTGCGCGTCGAAGAGGTTCCCGACCCGAAGATTCTCAACCGCCGCGACGCCATCATCAAGATTACCTCGACCGCCATCTGCGGCTCCGATCTCCATCTCTACAATGGATTCATGCCGACCATGAAGGCGGGCGATATCATGGGCCATGAGTTCATGGGAGAAGTGGTGGAGGTCGGCAGCGAAATCAAGAATCTCCAGGTGGGCGATCGAGTCGTGACGGCCTTTCCGATCGCATGCGGCAAGTGCCTGTTCTGCCGCGAGGAACTGTTCTCCCTTTGCGAAAACAGCAATCCCAACGCCTGGATGGCCGAAAAGCTGCTCGGCCATTCACCGGCCGGGATTTTCGGCTATTCCCATATGCTGGGTGGATTCGCCGGAGGCCAGGCGGAATATGTGCGGGTACCGTTCGCCGATGTCGGAACGATCAAGGTTCCGAATGGCATGCCCGATGAACAGGCGCTGTTCCTGTCCGACATTTTTCCCACCGGCTACATGGCGGCGGAAAACTGCAATATCAAACAGGGCGATACGATCGCGGTCTGGGGATGTGGGCCGGTGGGTCAATTCGCCATCCGAAGCGCATTCCTGCTGGGCGCGGAACGCGTCATTGCCATCGACCGGTTCCCGGATCGGCTGCGCATGGCGCGCGAGGGTCGCGCCGACACGATCAATTATGAAGAGCAGAGCGTGTTCGACAATCTTATGGTCCTGACCGGCGGCCGGGGGCCGGATGCCTGCATCGATGCCGTCGGCATGGAGGCGCACGGTCCCGGCCTCGTGGCGGCGTACGACCGCATAAAGCAGGCGATGATGCTGGAGACGGATCGTCCCTATGCGTTGCGCGAGGCCATCATGAGTTGCAGGAGCGGCGGCACCGTATCTGTAGTCGGCGTCTATGGAGGGTTCATCGATAAATTTCCCATGGGTTCCATCATGAACCGGTCACTCACCATCAAGGCCGGGCAGGCTCATGTGCAGCGCTACATGCGCCCCCTGCTCGAACGGATTCAGCGCGGCGAAATCGATCCCAGCTTCGTGATCACGCACCGCATGAAGCTCGACGAGGCGCCGGAAGGGTTTTCGAAATTCCTTCACAAACAGGACGAATGCATGAAGATCGTCTTGACGCCATAGAGAGTGACCCTATCTCAACGGCTATCCGGAATGCGCTGGGAACTTCGTTGGGAGGCGGGTGCTATCCTATGGTTTCAAGGATGTGAACTTAAGGAGGCCAGCTCCGTGGAACCTCCTGCCATCGTGGTGCTGGTTCTTTCACGGGGAAGAGAGGACCGCCCCTCTTCCCCGTGTAGAGCCTACAGCCAGTTCACGCGTTCGGCGGGCCGAATGTAGATCGGCTCTTCCACCTGAATGCGCGCCACTTCCTTCCCCGACTT
>JAJFBJ010000241.1 GCA_020697375.1 Nitrospira sp.
GAAACGATGATCGTGCTCATGGCGACCGGCAACACTCCGGTCATGGATTGGAACTGGGCGAACGGCTTTCGGACCCTGTCGGCGAACATTGCCGTGGAAATTCCCGAGGCGCCTCACGGCGGAAGCCTCTATCGCGTGTTATTCCTGGCCGCCCTCCTCCTATTCATTGTGACCTTCGGCATCAACACATTGGCTGAAATCGTGCGGCAGCGGCTGCGGGACAAGTACAGCCATGGGTAAACGCTCCGACGCGATGACAAATTTTTGGCGGGGTGGCGAACTCTTCGTCTGGATGACGGCCACCGGCGTGGCTATCAGCCTCCTGATGGTAGGAGGCATGCTCGGCCTGATCATGGTGAATGGATTGGGACAGTTCTGGCCGGCTCCGCTGCATCAAATCGTGCTCAAGACCCAAGAAATCGTCATCGGGCAGGTAGTCGGAGATGAAGTCATTCCCAACTCTGTGACGCCCGAGAGGCTCCACGGACTCTCTCGATTTCGCTACCGTGTCGGCAATCGCGATGTATTCGGGTCCGAATATCGATGGGTCAATGGAGAGGATATCGTCTCGACCAGTATCCCGATGGGCCTGACATTCGTCGAACGGCGGGAATGGGGCCCCGCTTTCGGTCGCCTCGGTATCGTGGCTGCGGATGGGGTGACGGAACGATCGGATGATCAGACCTGGTCTGAAATCGAAACGCTGGTTCGGGAATCCACCGATCTGCGGCGGCGTATCGAACATCTGGAACGCGACGAGATCGGCGCGATCAACTATCGCCTCGAGAAGGCCAGGCTTGAGGGCCAGGCCCTCATGCTTGATGGTCAACTCAGTTCGCGTGAAGCCGAAGCGGATAGTCGCCTGCGGGATCAGATCGCCAGACTCGAACAGGACTACCACACTAAAGCAGCGGCCTTGGAGCAACTGCATCAAGAGGCCGGGCAGCAGACACTCGTGCTGACCCTCTCCAATGGACGGCTGTTGCGTCTCACGCTTGACCAGGTCATGGCGGTCAGCAGGCCGAACGACATGAACTGGCTCGACAAGGCGCTCGCCTACCTGCACAACCTCTGGCTCTTCGTGTCCGGCGAGCCGCGGGAAGCGAATACCGAGGGGGGCATCTTTCCTGCGATTTTCGGGACGGTCTTCATGGTGTTCTTGATGACCATCGCCGTGATGCCGTTCGGGGTCATGGCGGCGGTGTATCTGCGAGAATATGCCAAGCAAGGTGTTCTGGTCCGGCTGGTACGGATTGCGGTCAACAATCTCGCCGGTGTGCCGTCCATCGTGTTCGGGGTCTTCGGCCTGGCCTTCTTCGTCTATGCATTGGGTGGGACGATCGACCAGCTACTCTTCCCGGAATCGTTGCCCAACCCGACCTTCGGCACGGGCGGCATCCTCTGGGCTTCGCTGACCTTGGCACTCCTGACCGTCCCGGTCGTGATCGTCGCGACTGAAGAGGGCCTGTCCGCCGTTCCGCGAGATTTCCGGGAAGGATCGGTGGGGCTGGGCGCGACCAAGTTCGAAACCATTTGGCATGTCATCCTTCCCTGCGCGCTCCCGGGAATTTTGACGGGCTTGATTTTGGCGATGGCGCGTGCGGCCGGCGAAGTCGCGCCCTTAATGCTCACGGGAGTGGTGAAATTAGCGCCCGCGCTTCCCTTGGACAGCTTCCCCCCCTTCCTGCACCTCGACCGAAAGTTTATGCATTTGGGTTTTCATATCTATGATGTAGGATTTCAATCGCCGAACGTGGAAGCCGCCAAACCGATGGTGTACATGACGACGTTGATTTTGATCCTCGTGGTCGTCCTGCTGAATTGGACGGCCGTGATGATGCGAAACCGCCTTCGCAAACGCTTTGCGATGTCCGCAGTGTAATCATTAAGAGGAGTTCGCATGAATGTCCCTTCTACGAGTCTATCGTCCACTTCACCTACCGTTACGTCGCGTCCGGTCGTTCCGGGGTTTTCACAGACCAGGACGACCCGCGACCAGTCGCAGTCGGCTCCATCGGTGGACGCGAAGATACAAGTTCGTAACCTGGATTTTTATTATGGGGAGCGCCAAGCACTCTTTCATGTGATCCTCACGGTGCGGTCGCATTCGGTCACCTCATTCATCGGGCCATCCGGCTGCGGAAAGTCGACCTTACTGCGTTGCCTCAATCGCATGAATGATCTAGTGGAGGGCGCTCGGGCCGTGGGGCGGGTGGAACTCGACGGGGTGGATATTTACGATTTGGACATCGATGTCACTAACCTCAGAAAACGGGTAGGCATGGTGTTTCAGAAATCCAACCCCTTTCCCAAATCCATCTATGACAATGTCGCCTATGGCCCCCGGCTGCATGGAACAAAGGACAAGCGACGACTCGACGAGCTGGTGCAACAAAGTTTGGAGGGCGCGGGACTGTGGGAGGAGGTGAAAGACCGGCTCACGCAGAGCGCATTGGGTTTGTCGGGCGGACAACAACAGCGTCTCTGCATTGCGCGTGCGCTGGCGGTACAACCGGAAGTG
>JAJFBJ010000242.1 GCA_020697375.1 Nitrospira sp.
GAATAAATACCGATTCCTTCTCGGCACTTGGAACAACGACAGTGATCGTGGATGGTGACATGGAAGAAACCTCCTCGTTCCAGTCTCGATAAAACTACTTTGTGTTGGATGGGAGGGGTTGCTAGGAGGACGGAGAAAGTGCTCGAAGAACTCTTGCGGTGAATGAAGGAAGTGAGGCAACTATTCTCGACTCGTCTTGGCGGGTCGCTACCGTGGCGGTAGCGAGAGGGCTCGCATTCTTTCGGACGCTGACACGAAGTCATTGCCAGACCTTCCTTTAGACCGTCCGGTCAAAGGCTGACATCCACGAAATCAACTATAAAGAGATAGCGAGAAAAACACTATTTAGGAGACACCCTAGTAGCCGCCAAGAATTGGCTCGTGGTCACGTCAAATCAGCTCATGGAGCGTTTGACTTAAAGATGATCAGACGGGAATGAGCCATGTGGCGGGTGGTATGAACAACGTCTCTTTGCGATAATTACACGTATTTACTTTCGTACGTTATTGTACGTAGCGATGTAGATTCTGGGCCACTTTCGGCACCGGCGATCTTCGAAGCCATTGATTAACCACTCAGCGAGTGTGGGCCGAAAATTGCTTCTGCCAAGCTCAGCTTTTAACCGGCGAAGAGGGCGCAATGCAATGTCCCAAATGCCAGGGCTTGATGGGGATGGAGCGATTCTCCGATTTCTTTTTAGTGTTTTATGCGTGGAAATGCATGAACTGTGGGGCCGTTATTGACAAGACCATCGCAAACAATCGGAGAAAAAGCCTGACACCTGCACAACCACTTGAGCTTGCCCAGGTGGAGTGAACCGTTTTCCTGCATTCAACTTGTAGACTATCGCCTCAGCGGGCCGTGATGGTTCTGTATACGGTTTGCTGAGGCGGTCGCGAACGTCCGTCACGCCCTGAAAGACTGCTTTAAAAGACCACCCTCATAGCTCCCGCCGGTTTATCGCTTGGCATGCCAGTTTGACCTGGGTGCAATCTGCCAAAGAAAAGTCGGAAGCCCGGATGAAGAGATTATAGCGATCCGTACCTGGATTAAGAATCCACACTTCGCGCAGACTTCTTCAAGCAAGGCGGATAAAAGCTTTGCGAATACTCGCAAATATAGATCAACGGCAGAGCAGCGGATCTCTTCCATATGGAGCATGACTGTCTAATCCTGGTTCCGCCACATAGTGCCTCCGCTTCCGGCACCAATCTACATCTGATAGCCCATTCAGTATTTCCAGAACATCGTGGTGGTCAAGCCATTCGAGCAGAAGAATCCAGGCATCTTCTTTGTCAGTATCTGACAGCATAGACCACACTTCAGGGCATGGGGGCGCAGGCGGGGGGGTCTCATCTAGACAGGCAGCCGCGACGAATTCATAGATAGTGATCCAAACCTCATGCTTTGGGTAAGCCAGATGCATAGTAAGCCTTCTATGTATGGAAGACGCGAACCGAAAGACGGCCGCGGATGTTGAGTGGAAGGTGGTTCTCTCTGTTGAAAAGCTAGATGTTGGAAATCGAAGCTCCGCTCAATGTCAAAAGATTCAAGACAACGGCGTATCCTTAACGAACTTTTTACAATGGAGGTGGGTGAGAGCGATGGGGAACAAGGAAATCCTGCAAAACCCGGGAGGATGAGATGGGTAAAACAGCTCCCGATGTCCAGAACGCTCAGTTTAGAGCGTGGTAAGACCGTGGGCCAGAGCGAATTTGATCAGATCCGAGGTCGTATGAACGCCAAGCTTTCGTGTGATATTTGCCTTGTGAAATTCCACCGTCTTGACCGAAATTTTGAGTTGCTCCGCAATCTGTTTTGCTGTCCTGCCTTGGGATAACAAAACCAAAATCTCCCGTTGCCGACCGGTGAGATCGCCCGAATAAGTCTCAGGCCTGAACCACTCGTGTTCCAATGCCTCTCGTATCTCAGGCGCGATATTCTGTGACAGGAAACGTTTGTTAGTAAGGACAGTTTCAATTGCCTGACGTAATTCTTCGGATGCCGACTGCTTGAGGACGTAGCCGCTTGCTCCCGCCTCAAAGGCCTCGCTGATAGAAATCGGTTCCGTCAACATCGTCACGAGAATCACTTTTACTCTAGGAAGCAGTTTCTTTACTTCTCGCGTCGCCGCAAAGCCGCTTAAGCCGGGCATACGGGCATCCATGAGGACGACGTCTGGCTTCAGTTCTAGGGCACGACCGATAATCTCGCTCGAATATTGGACCATGCCAACGATTGTGAAATGCGGTCGTAGGAGGGTGCTGATACTTTCGAGCACGAGCGGATGATCATCGGCGAGTAATATCTTTATGCCAGTGGTATCCACTGTCCATTCCCTCATCTCAATGGCTATGTAGCAATGGGGCCGCTTAGAAATATCTCGCCAAAAAAAAGAGCCCGCTTTCCCTTTCGGTGAGCGGGCTCCTATTCTTGGAATTTTGGCAATGTTTCCACTGCCATAGTCTAAGATAAATACATTCTAGCACCTTCATTAGAATAAGAGGCTAGGGAGAACACCGATAACTGATTCGAAAAACCCTGACGCTCTATTCCTATCGTGAGTTTGGCGAGTTGGGCAGAAATAAGCAGATTTTCGGCAATCAGCCATTCCCTAATTTTAATTTTCCTCCTTTTCTCGGTCAAACACTCAATGCCTGCTATTCTATGCAAGCAAGCAGGAGGAAACTGAATTTAAGGGGCTTATATGGCGAAAATTCTGGTCATCGATGACGATGCCCGAGACCGGGAGCTCGTAGCTACCGTCTTGGAGGAAAGAGGGTATGAGGTTATTTCAGCAGAAAATGGCCGTACAGGATTGATGTTATGTCACCGGGGAGACGCTGATGCTGTGGTTTTAGACCTCCACATGCCCGGAGGTATAGACGGTCGAAGCATACTACAGCAATTACGGACACTACACCCATCCTTACCAGTCGTAGTTTTTAGCGGCCACAGCGCCGAAGACGTTGAGGAAGAGGTGCTGAACCAGGGCGCCAGCGCCTTTATTCGGAAAGCGTTTTCACTGCATCAACTGGGGCTGGCACTACAGGAGGTTCTGCCCTCCCCTTCAGAGTCGCAGTCTAGCTAGACCGATTTACCAGCTCGGTCAAGTATATTTCCGCAATTCGTTCGAAGGATTGTGTGAAAATACTGAAACACTCCATACTCATGGTGTGGGTACAAGAATTAGATACAAGGACTGCGTCATCAGATGCCATCCTGAGCCGGTCGGTGAATTAGGCCAATGGAAGTTACGACTTGCGATCCACTGGAAGACCCACGGGGTTTTGCATGTGCAGCCAGTTTCCGGCCCAACTGTCTTTAGCACCGAGGAAGAAGCCGATATCCTCGCTGTCGCCTACGGCCAGCGCATCATTGATGAGAAGGGGCCAGGATTCAAAGCCCGTGAGATCATTCATCCCAAACGGCCGCAACTCCATAGCCATAGCAGAAGAAGGATGCAGACTTACTAGCGATGAGACCATGGGGGAATCTGGTCACATTCCCTTCCTGTGCACTTCAATACATCGGTAACATCATTCTAAACCTGGCACTCGTAGCTGGGACCTTCGTCCTTTTGATGCTTGGCGTCCGTCTTTCCGGCTCATAACTGCCATTCCAGAGCCAGCCAAACCTACGCCAACACGCCATTACCGTTGGCAGTCAAACCCAATCGTGGCCCTACGTTCGTATCCGATAAAAATCATAGAGCGTCGTAGATAAAATCATTAGGACATTCCAGTAGCACGCTGTGCCACGCACGCTTCTACGAATGGCCCTAACTTTCCTTCTTGCTGTTGAATGAGATTCTACTTCTTCAGCTGTAGAGGGTTATTACTGGCGTATGAGTCAGCAGCTGAGGTGGGTTGTCCTCTCTCCGTATCATTTGGTCTGAGAGTCGGGTTTCGCGATTTG
>JAJFBJ010000125.1 GCA_020697375.1 Nitrospira sp.
AGCCCGTTCCCGACCGGGGCGAGATATGATGCGTTGGCACGTCCAAAATGACGGAGTTGATCGGATGAGCCGACTTTGGGTTGGTTCGAATGAAAGGCGAACTCCTTTGCATCTTGTCCCCCATGGACGAGGAGTTCTGTCCCCCATCTTGACTGGGCGGTTGCATCCTTTCTGATATAAGCGCCGGCCATGTTCAAATCCAGCTCATTGACCCGGGGGGTAGTGCCCCGATTGCGAAACAGATGGTTCTGGGGAAAATTGAAGTCGAGTGAATACCCCAGATCCACGAATCCGCCATAATGCCAATCCGGCCATAGTGCCGAGGGTCCCTTGGACACCGTATCAGTGCGCTCTTGATCATGCGCGTCAGGGCCGGAGAGCTCAGCGACAGCCGGGGTTGTGCTCATCCATGCCGCAATCATCACGACCCTCATGACCCACCGGCCGGTCGGTATCATTCCCGGCAACCTTCATTCATATTCGCCTCTTTGCCAGCTCGTCGCGCCGCCTTTGATTCGAGGTCTTTAAATTGCCTGATTGCCTCATGGAACACCCTCGAGTAGACAAATGTATCGAGTTCCATATCAGAACGGTGTTCAAACGACCAAGGAACTCGTACAGGCGATATAAAGAACGGAGCGAAAGGGTAAGGCGAGTATACGCGCTACGAGGTAAAATCGGATGGGCCAAGTTGAGGCTGTTTATTTTCCCGGCTCGCTCAACACACACCACATCCGGCGTGTGCCAGACTTTTGATCGGTCACCGGCTCGCCGCTGAAGAAGCTGACCTGCCAGGCCACGATGTCATCTTTGGGATCAGACGTGCTCGTCCAGAAGATTTCTGACTTGATATTCGAGAACGGATGGCCAGCAGGAAGGGCTGGATCACGCTGGGCCGGATCGATCAGGGTCTTGAGCTCGTCTACAGAAGGGCCGCGCCAACCTTTCCGGCCGCCGACTTCCTTGACTGCACAGCGTTCGTTGGAGCGACTCCATACGTCATGTTCCCGGTCCGGTTCCTGCTCCCAAATCAATCCCGTCTGATTATCTTTCACCGCGGCGCCGTCCATCACGAGAGCGAAGCGACCATCGTTCGGTGCGGCATGACTCGCATTGGAAAGGGGGAGCAGGACTAACGCCAAGCCCGAAAACGTCATCATCGCAAGCGGACGCACCGGCTTCTGCATGTTGGTCTGCCTTCTTCCGGCTATGAAAGAAGAGTGTGACGAATGCGGCTTGTCTTTTCAATGGTCAGTCAGGCATGCTCAGCGCGCTTTTGCCGGCCCCGGCATCGCACCTGTCTCTACCAAACCATGAAGGAGGCCCCCATGACGGACGAGGAACGTCGGCGAAGGATTGATGTCCTCGCCATCGGATTGTTTGGGCTCGCTGTTGGAGCATTGACTCTCGGCATCGCACAGGTCGGGGCGATCTCTGAATCGAATAAGGTGGGGACCTTGGTCATTGCGCTGATGTTCGGCGGCATCGTGCAAATATTAGCCGGGATCACAGACATCCGGTATCACGAACAACTCGGTGGCACTGCCCTCACCATGTATGGATTTTTCTGGACAACCGTTTGTATCGCGAAGCTTGTCAGTGAAAGCACGTCATTCCACCTCGATATGACGCTCTATGCTCCCATCAATTTCGTCTATGCGGCGTTTTCGGCCGTCATGATCTACCTCACGGCCTATCGCAATGTGACGCTCTGCATGCTGCACATTGTGATTACAGCGACCTTCTCCTCCACCGTCCTGGTGCAACTCAATCTGATCACTGAAACAGTGCCCGGCCTTTTCCACATGATTGTCGGCTTCATGGCCTTTTACCATGCCGTCGCCAGCCTCACGCAAGCTTTCACGGGGCGGCAGCTGGTCCCGCTCGGCCCTCCCCTTCTGCAACAGGATGTGAGCATGGCACGATAGGTCATGCCTAGCATCGCCGCTCTGGAACATGCCTAGTGGAATGAAAAGGGAATCGGCGCAAAGGTCAGCACGAACACAGCGAAGGCGATCCAGCCGACAAGAGTTCTTCCTCGTCCGAGAGGCGCCTGCGGATCAAGAACCGGTGGGTGGGCGAGGCCCCACACACCAGCCATGAAGGCCCACACAAACCACCCGGGCCAACCAACGAATCCCAACATCAGCAGTAACGGAAGGACGGCAAAGGCCATCGTCCGCTGGCCCTCTCCCCATAGGGCATAGGCCACGTGGCCGCCGTCGAGCTGCCCGATCGGAATCAAATTCAACGAAGTCACAAAAAGACCGAACCAGGCTGCAAACGCGACCGGATGGAGGAGCACGTCGGCCTCGGGCGGCAATGGGCCGATGATCAGCCAGGCCATGAATTTCAACAACAGCGGTTCACCCAACTGCAGGCCAAAGGTCGCCGTTCGGTCGACGACGGTCGAGAGGAATAACCCGATGATGAGCGCGAGAACGGCCACGATAAACCCCGCCAGCGGACCGGCGACGCCGATATCGAAGAGCGCACGCCGTTTCAGGATCGGGCCTCGCATGCGAATAATCGCGCCGAACGTCCCGATGAAGTGAGGCGGTCCTGGTATGAAGAGTGGTAGCGAAGCCGGTACCCGATGGATTTTCGACAAGATGAAGTGACCGAACTCGTGCGTCACGAGGATGAACAACAACGTTCCTGCGAATGGAATACCCTGCCAGAGCATCTCCGGATGTTCCCAGAGAAAGGCCAGCGGTCCGCGAATCGTGCCGCTGTAGGCTTGATAGGCGCCTGCCCAGAGCGTCGTGAAAACGGTCAACAGAAACAGGAGGAGCGGTAACGTCCACCGGAAAAAGGGCGATTCCTCATCTGCGCCCAACATCTCGGATTCATGCTCGACAGGCTTTTGAGCGGCGTGCGCTGGCCCCGAAGTCTTCAGTTCTCCCAGTGGGTGATCCATAGGATCCCGCCTAACCTGTCATATAAAAAGGGTTATGATCCAGTTCTTCGCACACTGTCGTGCCAGGGCCATGTCCCGGCAACAGTAAATAGTCGGCGGGCAACGTCAATACGTGGCGGCGAACCGACTCCAGATGGGTCGCATACAGCCCAGGGGGATTGGAGCGGCCGATGGAACCGGCGAACAGGGTATCGCCCACGAACGCCACCGGGCCCCATGGCATCTCGAGGCGATAGCACACTCCGCCCGGCGTATGGCCAGGTGTGGTCAGGCACTTCATCGTCAACCGTCCCACCTGAATGATCCGGCTGTCGTGCGGTATGGCACGCTGTTGTTCTGAAGGCTTCCAGTGAAGAAGCGTCACATCCTCTGGTCCGAGATAAATGGGGACGGGCCAACGACTCACAATCTGTTGGATCCCTTCGGCATGATCCGCATGGCCGTGCGTGAGACAAATGCCTACTAAGCGCAGACGGCGGGCTTCCAGGATTTCCAGCATCATGTCGGCATTGTATGCCGTATCGACGAGCACCGCCTCGCCGGCATCATGCACGATATAGCCTTTCACTCCATAGCCGCTGATTTCGCCCAACACGGTTTCGATGCCGGGCATCAAAGGCAGTGTCTTTGGAATCCACTTTTCGAGAGCGATCTGTTCAAGCGCTGCGAGACGCAAACCGAGGGCGGTCGAAATGGCCCGAAGCTCAGCGCGATCGCGGGGTTGATCGCCTCGTTCGAGCGCCGTGATATCCGCTCCCGGCAAGCCGGTGAGACGCGCCACATCCCCGACGGACAGCTTCATTCCCGTTCTAGCCTTTTTGATAATGTCACAGAGATCGTCTTCCAGCGGCATCACATACGCCTCAGTTATGAATTCTCGTTAATTCTGCCCTCAGGTGTAAGGGCTGATTGATCTCCTACTGCGCGCTTGGACGAGCACCGACTTTCTGAAAATACAATTGTTCCCGTGTGCGCGTTCAGCGAGCAAAGGAGATCAACAGCCCTTACATCCCATTTTTTCACCCTTCGGGAGCCAACTTAATTTCTTTCACCTCGCCGAAACTGGACAGAAGCTTCGGCAATGTTTCGCCGGGGCCGACTGCCACAATCGTCAGGCGGTCGGGATGGAAGTGCCTTTTGGCCGCCGCAAGCACGTCTTCCCTGCTCAACGCCACCACTCGAGCGCGTAATTGCTGCAGGAAATCCTTGGGCAGACCGTCGTACTCCAATTCGACGAAGCGCCCGACGATGGCCGATGGGCTCGCGAACGAAAACACGAATGAGTTGACGTAGGCCTCTTTTGCTTCCGCCAGTTCTTCATTGCTGACTAACTCCGTACGCATTCGTTCCATGTTGGCGACGAACCGGCTGATGACCTCCTGGGTGGACGGCAACTTGGTTTCGGCCCGCATCAGCCACACCCCTTGGTCATGCATGCCGACGTTCAACCGGCTGCCGACCGAATAGGCAAGGCCCCGTTTGGTGCGGACGTCGTTGAAGAGACGGCTACGAAACGAGCTGCCTCCGAGGATGTCGTTGGCAATGGCCAATGCCACATAATCTGGGTCGTGCTCTTTAATGCTCAGATGGCCGATCCGCAGATGCGTCTGGGACGTCTCCTTGTTCACGAACCGGACGATCGAAGGCCCGGCGCTTTCCCGCGCGTCGGCGATGTTCAAATCCGGCACATCTCCCTTCTTCCAGCCGCCGAAGGTCTCGCGTAGTAACGCGAGCATCTCCGCCTGCTGGAAATCGCCCGTCACGCCGAGAATGATGCCGTTCGGCTGAACCGTCCGTTGGTGGAACGCAATCAAATCATCGCGGGTAATCCGCTTGACCGTGTCGATCGTGCTTTCCCTGGCGCTGGGGTGGTCCGGTCCATATAGTTGTTTGAGAAATTCTCGACCGACGATCGAACCGGGACTGTCCTGGCGACGGCGAATCCCCTCGATCATTTGCAGCTTGGCCAGTTCCACACGTCCCGCTTCGAACGCCGGCTGACGGAGCAGGCCGGCGAATATCCGGAGCCCGCGTCCCATGTCCTTTCGGAGGACGTCGAGTGAAGCCGAACCGGACTGTCGACTCATCGAGATCCCGATGTCGATGGCGTACTGTTCGAGTTCTTCGTCAATTTGCTCGGCCGTCAAGCCCCCGCCTCCTCCGCTTCGCATGACGGTTCCGGTTAAGGCCGCGAGTCCAATCTTGCCCTGCGGTTCAAGCCACCCACCGGTCCGCATCGTTGCCGTAATGTTCACGAGAGGTAATTCATGGTCTTCGAGCAAATACACCACCATACCGTTCTCAAGCACGACGCGCGCCGGCTCTGGCGGTGAGAATTCCACTGGTGTGAAATTCATTGTTCGTGGATCGAGCGCCACATCTGCAGCAAAGGTCATCGACGTTGCAAACAACCCAATGACGAACACCGCTGCAAGCTTCGCCCCTGTTGTGAGAAGTGGGTATCTCGTCATCATCGCGCCCCCTTGTCCGGCGTCACGGTCGCCACCTGCTTCGATGTGGTCTTTTTCACGAGCGTGGCCACCGTGCGATTGGACTTGGTGAAGTACTGGGTTGCGACGCGCTGAATGTCGGCGGGCGTGACTGCAGCGATCCTGTCTCGAGACTTGAGGATAAAGCGCCAATCTCCGGCGACGGTCTGATACAGGGCCAGTTGGGAAGCCAGTCCGCTGTTAGACCGCAGCGCCCGAACCATGTCGGCATCCAGATTGTTCACGATTCGCTCGAGCTCCTTAGGGGCGACCGGTTCCGTTTTGAGCCGCTCAAGCTCGGCCAGGACGGCTGTCTCGACCTCTGCGGTGGAATGCGGCGCCAGCGGCGTCGCACTGAGCACAAACAAATTGGCCGAACGCACACCGGGATAGTTCGAGTCGGAATGGACCGAGGCGGCCAGACGGGAATCGCGCACCAACTTGCTGTACAGCCGCGATGTCGGTCCGTCGGTTAATAACTCGTCTATGACGTCCAACACATAATCGTCGGGATGCCCCAGACCCGGCTTATGGAAGCCGATGGCCAACGACGGCTCGGCGTCGAACTCAACCTCCACCCGCCGCTCACCTCGTTGCGGCGGCTCAACGGTGACGATCTGAGGCGGGGGTGGTGCGGCCGGAATCTTGCCGAACGTATTCTCGATTAAGGTGATGACCTCTTTGGCGTCGATATCACCGACGATGCCGATCGTCGCTCGACCGGGACCATAGTACGTCTTGAAAAACGCTTCCGTGACGGCGGGCGTCAAGGACAGGATGTCCGACTCCCAGCCGATGGTCGGCACTCCGTACTGATGGGCCCGGAAGGCAGCGGACGTGAAGGTTTCAAACAGCAAGCCGCTCGGATTGTCGTCGTTCCGCAAACGGCGCTCTTCCATCACGACTCCCCGTTCTTTGTAAAACTCACGGAGGACCGGACTCGCCATGCGATCTGATTCGATCGCGGCCCAAAGGGGGAGCCGATTTGCCGGCAAACTGATCACATACCGGGTGAGGTCCTTGCCCGTCGATGCGTTAAGACCGACGCCGCCGTGGCGCTGGTACAAGAGCGCCATCTCGTTGCCGGCCACGTATTGGGCGGCCTGGTCTTGTAGCTCCTTGAATCGCTTTTGCAGACTTTCAATGGTACGCGCCTCAGCGGGGTCAACCGTTAGGTCTGCAGTACGCCTGGCCAGCTCCCGCTGCCGCTGCTCGAGCTCGGTTCCCACTCGGTGCAACTCGTCGAGGATCGGTTTTTCTTTCTCGTAGTTTTTTGTCCCGACCGTCCTCGTACCTTTGAACGCCATATGTTCGTATAAGTGGGCCAGGCCGGTTTGGCCGACCTGCTCGTTCACCCCGCCCACACCGAAGGTCATGTTGATCGACACGACCGGCGCTTGATGCCGTTCCACCAGCAGCACCGTCAGGCCGTTCGCCAGCTTATGCTCAATGACCCGATCGGCGAGGCCGGAAGAACCGGCAGCACTCAAGCTCGCCAGACCGAGCACGACAGCCACACAGCACACTTGGATCCAGCGTGACACTCGCCTCATTGGTCGCGTGAGCCTCGCCCTGTTCGTCCCCGCTCTCTTCATTCGAATATCTCCATTAATTCTTCCGGTCGTTCAATGAACCAGTCCGGCTGACAGGCGGACATTCTTTCACGATTACCCATTCCATAGCCCACCGCACACACTCGAATCCCGGCATTGTGCCCGCCGTTGATGTCGTTCGTGCTGTCTCCGACCAGCACCGTCCGCTCTTTTGCGGTGTTCAGCCGTTCCATGATATGCAACAGCATGCCTGGCTCAGGCTTCAATCCAAATCCATTGTCCCCGCCGACGATGAAGTCGAAATACTGCGGCCCCAGTCCTTGCAGGATTACGTTGGTGTATTCGATCGACTTGTTCGTAGCAACTGCCTTTCGTTTGTCGGTAAAATATCCAAGCACTTTTTCCACCCCGGGGTAGTACACCGTCCGATCGAGGCAGTGGGCGAGGTAATGCCGGCGAAACACCCCCAGCGCCTCTTCGAAGCTCACGCGATTGGTTTCTCCCACGGCCAGCCGAAGCAATTTCTTGACGCCGTCGCCGACAAACCCGAAAATTTCTTCAAGCGGCCGTTGCGGCAGCCCCAGTTCTTCGAGCGTGAAGTTGACCGAGGCCGCAATGTCCCACTTCGACTCGATGAGCGTGCCGTCCAGGTCGAAAATCAACAGTTCGATCGGCGCCTTTCCCATTGCCCTTCTACTTGACCTTTCGCAATTCGTCCTGGAGTACGGCCAGACTCTCGCGCTTGGCCGGTTCCGTTTCCTTCACCCAGGCCTCTCGCACGTAATTGATCATCCGCTTCTGACCGACATGCGGGGGCAGCACGGGTTCGATAATACGCCAGCGGTTTCGTATGGATTTGACTCTGACCCGAATTTCTTCCACTGTGTCGTCCGCGAGGAACCCCGCGGTCTCGAGGTAGACTGAGCCAATGACTTGAAATGTGACTGGTATCACCACCTCCAACGGATTCACGATTTCCCAATGCCGATGATGCTCGGGGACGGAAAATCCCCGGATGACGACGACCTTGCCCCAGGCCGGCTCAGCCTGCCAGCTTCGATAGGGCGCGAGCGCCTCGAATGACATCGAATCGAGCTTAGCGCCCTTTTGATCGAGCTCAAAATACTTCTTCACTATTTCGGCGGGAGAATGGCTCAAGCCTCCCGTTTGAGCCAATGCAGCCCCGTTGGACCACGCGAGCGCACTCAACATCCACATGATCGCCATTACGGATCGACCAGCGATCGCTATGAATCTGCGCAGCAGCATCGTCGGCCTGCTCGGGCGGTTGAGATGGCTTCTCAGTTGTCGCGGGAAAACACGTCACACCGGCGACGACATTCTACCAAAGGCGTTCTTCGAAAGCATGTTTCCAGGGGACCGCTCAGAGCACTGCGTTGACGTGTCTCGAGCCTGCGTGCTACCGTTTTCCACCCGCAATTCTCTTCCGCAAGCCGTTGATGAAATGCCAAGTCCCATCAAGTATTGGGTGCTTCTGCTCTCTGTCCTCTGCCTGGCGGCGCCGAGCGGAAGTCGTTCGGAGAGCCGCACCCACTCGATCCAGTTGGGAATCGCAAACAGCGAGGCCGTGGTCACACCGGACCAGCCCTCGCCGGTTCCGCAACACGACATCGCGCCCACGGCACCGCAAAAAGTCTATGATTTGCTCGCGGCGCTCCAACGACGCAATGGAGCCGCTCTCCCCGGC
>JAJFBJ010000126.1 GCA_020697375.1 Nitrospira sp.
ACTGTTATGAAACCCTGTGGCCTCACATGTGCTTTATTGTGCGCGGCTTCGTACCCCCATGCTACTAGGGAGGCCCCTATGCCATGGTACTGGGAAGTTTATCGGCAAAGTGATGTGGCTGTCACAGAAAGCTGCCACAAGGAAGCGATGCCATGGGACTGAAGCATACTCAGAGATATAGGGAGGGTTTAAGCCGGTCGTCGAGGCCGGTGGAGGACACTTGCTAGGCGGTCGGAAGGTCTACGATGTGCCGTTCACGAGGGTTTCCACTGAGAGGACCAGGTTTTCTTCCGCGTTCTGCCACCGAACTTCTTCTCGATGAGCTCAGCCACGACATCGCCTTCAGACAGACCAGCGTTCCTTGCCACTGCCTGGCAGGCCTCCACCACATCAGACAACGCGTCCTCCATCACTTCCGTCAGAATTTCATCGCGCTCACCTTCGCTCAGCAGAGATGGCAAGTTTTCACTAGTCAGTTCCCTCACTTGTTCCTGAAGCCGCTGGCGATACCGTTCCTTGGCGCGGTGTGCGTGATCTTCAACGGTCTCTCCGATGCTTACATCGGTTTGGTAGTGTCCTGGATACGCCGCTTGTTGATGGAATTGTTCGGAGGACATTCCTATTCGATAGCTGCATAACCGACAGACGTAGGCCCCTGTCAGGTATACTCCACCCACTGTCTCAAGTTGGTAGTCGTGCTGGCACTCACCCATGGCGCTACTCTGCCAAAATGATTGCATTTTAGGGGCTGGGATAGTCCCTAGTCGTGGCTGCAGGGACCATACTCCATGCAACCTGGGGAGAATCTAAGCTTTCAGGCTCAGTGGAAGGCAAACATTGGGACATTGTCCTTCCATGCCCATGCATGGGGTTATGCTGATAAGTAGGCCTCACGCCCTCCAACACCCCCAGGCGTCGTCTACACGGATCATGGCGGGAACACTTTGAAGAACCACAAGCTCCTCATACAGGATGTGAAGGAACCGCCGCACTCAATCGGCCGCTTGCTGTCGCATCTCCGGCATAGATACAAGGCCCCGGCCAGTCGGCAGTCCACGGGCCTGCACCACGCCTCACTGATATCCCGATTCCCTCCCAAGGTGGAATAGTGCTCGTGCATGATGAAGAACTGCTTGGCAAAGGCACCGTTTGGGGGTTCTATCCCCATCGCTGTCATGTCGAAACCGACCTACGAACTAGTCCCGGCATGTCGGTCTCGCTGTGGCTCCATTTCCCTGGCACACCGCGAGTGAAGCTCCCGACAGGCCTTGTCACATGGTCCTGCGGTTCGGAATGTGGCGTACAGTTCACGCGTGGATTTCCTTAGCTACGCACCACGATGGTCAACGTCACGATCACCTTCCAGCTCAAGCACCAAGTCTGGTACGTAGTGTCGTGCGATATCGAGCTTGCGGACGGCAGGGCACCTCAGCGGCTTCCGGCATCGTCTCCCCGGAAGTTCCTGTCTCCAGAAGCAGCCATTTTGTATATAAAACCCCTGGTCTTAACTTGGCTTCGACACCAGGGAGCTGACGCGATGGACGCTGAAATTTCCTATCACGTGAACATCCTGCCTCCTGCGGAGGAACCAAGACGGTCGTAGTCCCAAAATGCCTCACATCATGTCCCGCACTAGAAGTGAAAGGACAACCCCCCGACTACATGGCTAACCGAATAGGTGCCGCTGAGCCCCGCGCCGGTACCGCCCAGATTGTCAAAGTCCAGGTTTACCCGGTTATATTTGTATTCGCCAAATACAGCCACTCCCCGTGTGATGTAATAGCGAACGCCTGCCAAGGCGTTGAGGCCCGGGGCCGCGTTGTCAGAGACGCTAGATCCGGCTGAAGAGGCTCTCGCAAAAAAGAGTCCGAGCCCCGCTCCTGCGTACGGCTGCAATCGGCAAAAATCACGGCGAGTGTCTGTATCCCGCGCCCGCAGTGCATCGGAGCGTCTGTCGTCATCGTAGTCGCACATCATCTTTGCGCGGGCGATGGCATTAAAGGCGAGCGTGGTCACCCGCAGGTGTGATGAGGTCGAGAAGGAGGACTCTTTGATATGTGGCGTGGTGTTAAAGCCCTCGATTTCAAGCCCCAGCCAGTTGAGCCGGTCAGGCAGAAAATATCCCAGCTTGGCCCCATAGACGCCAGAGTTCTTTAGGCCGATGTTCCCGAAGTTGTTGCCCGAGGCCAACCCCGTTCCCTCCACGTCGTTGATGCCATGACCGAATGTGTAGCCACCAAATCCGGCGAAGTACAGCTCGGAGGGATGACGCCAATCGGACCGCCGCACCGGTTCGTCCTCGCGTGCCTGCCGTTGTCGCCTCAGCTCGGCATCCCGTTCCCGCGCCCGCTCTTCTTCGGGGGTGTATAGCTGAGCGAATGAGGGAGACGGCACACTCGCCGAGAGGACGCTCGTCAGAAACATGGTCACAAGTGCTGCTCCCGCGTGCAGATGCCGACGCTTAGTCATTGTGCCTCCTTATAAGTGTGTGATGAAGCTGATCAAAATGTAAAAATACGTACACACAAGGGCGTCCTCTTCTCGCATATCAGGTACTATCCCCTCTACTAGGAAAACCCCTTGCACGTATTACTGGGCATGACTTCCTGGTAAAAAATCGCGGAACGAGTTCGGCACTTCTCAGGACCAGATTTTGGAGGACCGCCGTCATTCTCGCTTACCAACGGCCCGATCCCTAGCCTCTGCGGAGTTGATGGGAACGGTCGTCGGCTCATTGAGGGCGATTCCAGTCGAGTCATGGAGCAAGGCGGTGCAAACTGGCTTCATTGGTTTTGTGGTTCGGTGGGGATTATAGTGCGTTATGACAATGTGACCTGCTGCCGGCCAGAGCTACGGAAGCTAAGGAGGCCACCATGCGAAGGTTCGCGCCGCTGATTACTCTCGTTTTCTTCAGCCTACAGAATCCTGTGCTTGCCCAATTGGGTCCATCAGTCCCAATCGATGAGTTCCGCGTCGAGGGGCGACCTGGAATCACTCCGGCTGTGGGGCCCCCAGGAGGTCAGAGTCTCCCGCCGGAACCTACCTTTTCGCGTGACAGCCTTGGCGGCCAATCTCCTGACGAGATCTTGAAAAGTATCGATAAGGATCTGGGCAAGAATTCGCTTGACCGGTCCGAGCCAGGGGCAGGCGGCCGGCCTCTTGATCTGGAAAGAGAACTCCGTTCTCCCGCAGACAAAATGTTCAAGTGAGCCAGACCGTTCTGAATAGCGACGAACCTCTTTTGTTAACCATGCATTTTCCATAGAAGTCCCAATGCCGCTTGCGGTGAGGAACCAAGTGCGGGTCGATGTCCGCCCTGTGTGGCCTTGGTACCGAAAGGCTTGCTATGTTTATAGGGAGGTTACCCTGGACGTGGAACCGATAAACCTGCCAATCTGCGATACTTTCATGTCCGAGGGAATACACTTACAATGAGCAACGATGATGTTTTCTCAGTACCGAACGTTCCTACTAATCAGCACCCCACATGGACCACCGAGACCCCGACAAAGCCAGGCTGGTACTGGTCTCAGACGCGAGGCGGGCGACCCCAGGTCATCGAATTGAGTTTGGAGCTGGATTCTCGTCGCCTCACTGTCACGCAGACGGGAGCCTATGTCGGACATTTGGAAGCTGACAATCATCGATGGGCCGGACCACTCTTGCTACCGCAAGAAGGAGAGGCGATGTGGGCGACTACTCAGCCACCGCAACCTCGAAATGGCGAGGACCTTTAAATAATATTAGTACTGCCCACCGTAATCGAACGCACAACAAAACCTCATCCGGCGGAGAGATGCAATGACCACTGCCACGAAAAAGTTTGACGCCAATCGTATTCTGGCCTTGCTGCCGCCTCAGGAGGCCGAGGTGATTCTCCCCCACATGGAACCAACCGAGGTCCTGTTAGGCGATATTATCGACCAGCCAGGGAAACCGATCCACAACTTGTACTTCCCACTTCGCGCGGCCATCAGCATTACCGACATCCTCGACGAGCACCATACGGTGGAGGTGACCATCACAGGGGCTGAAGGCTGCAGCGGTGCATCGATTGTACAAGGCAACGACCAATCTGTCTGTATGGCTCTCGTTCAAATCGGCGGTCCCGCGGTCCGTCTCGCGGCATCGGCGCTTATGTCCGAACTGTCTCGTCTGCCATATTTGCAAGGTGCCTTACAGCGGTACAACGCACTGCTGCTCCGACATGCGGTGGTTTCCGTCGGATGCAACCGCTTTCACTCCCACCGCCAACGTCTCGCTCGCTGGATAAAAGCTCACTGGGATCGGACTGGGTTGGAAACCTTTCCCTTTACCATGGAGTTTCTCGGTGCCCAGGTTGGTCTTGATCGGAACACGATCACCGAGCTAGTAGAGGATTTTAAACGTCAAGGCATTGTCACTAAGGGCCACCATACCATCACGATCACCGACCACCAGGGACTGACCACCGCCAGCTGTGAGTGTTTTGCCCTTTGCAAAGAAGCCACTGGACAATATGTCGGGGCCTTAAAAGACTTAGCATCTGCGAATGGCAGTGTTTAGTAGGAAGTGGGTGTTAGATGTGGTATCTGCGCGAAAGGACATACAGGATCAAAGAATTGAGCGCGAAACGACATACTGAGCCAGCCGCCCCCCCTTGTTAGTCTCGGACAAACCCATGACCTCTAACGCCACGGCTCGGTTCTCATCCCGATACCAGTAGAACCCTGCCTACGGGGATGCTTCCTCGTCCACTCTATCTCCGTCGTCAACATTAATGGTGGGCGGAGATAAAGCCCCTTAGGCGTTTGGCATCTTGTATCGTGATCTTTCCAATGGCTAGTCCAAACTCATCGCCTCGACTCCAACAGACTTTTGCCCGATCCACCAGGACAGCTTGTTGATGATCCGGGAGCGTCGCAAAGAAGGTCACGGCGTCACCCGGCTTTACATGGGAATGGACGCTCCGTACGCGCCATCCCCCGACGGAAACATCTTGCACCGTACCAGTGCCCTCCCTCTCGTCGCTTGAGAAGTACATACGCCCATCTACTGGCAGACGGTCGTATGCGCGGACGTAAGAATGCCCCTCTACGGAATGTAGATGTCGCTTAGCCATGGCGTGGCCTCCCCTCTATAATGTTTGGCACCAGGACGGGTGAAATTAGCGATTCAGTCTCAATCGTCCTCTAACGCGGCGTTCCACACCTGGGTTTGATGTATTACTGCCCGCGGCTATGAATTTGCCTCAGGCGTCAGTTATCAGTTTAAGATCCAGCTTCAAACCATTCCTTCTAGCCAGATCAAGAATTTGTGCAGTGCTTTTAGCATTGCTCTCATCTTTTGGATGAGCAGCGGCTTTCTGAATCAATAACACACCGATTTGCCCTTCGACAGTGGCCATCCTCTGGCCCATGATGTCTAGTTTTGTGTTCACCGATGCAAGTCTAGAATCGACCTTGTTCTCGACAACCTGCTCTAGGTCTTTAATTGAATGATCTAACGTCGATCCTAGGCAAGGGATATTTGGTCTTCCCCGTAATCTTGCTCTAGCCTCTCATAATCTTCAGAGCTTTTTTTGACCTTTTTCAGACGTGGTCCGTAGTAGAGATGAAGTTTTCTTTCTTGCCACCGGAAGGACCAATCTTTAAACACAAACATCATGCCTCCCTGAACTTGCTCGGCAATATCTACCGCGGGCGCGGTGTTGGTGACAAAGGATCGGGTAGCAGCGAGGTTGGAAGGCCCTGCCGTGCCGGAAGATTTGAGCTGACCAGCAGGTATCCACATCATGGCAATGAATGATCTTCGCCGGTCCCACCGTCGTCATGGCATCGGGATAGGCGCGGAAGTGATCTGCGGCGCACCTACAAACATGGCAATTATGAATGGGCGAGAGAGAATCGGGGACTGTACCGGCGGCCTCATGGAGCGGGAGCGTACACGAAATGGACGGCGTTCGGCTAGAGCGCTCCGCGGTAGCGCACTATGCCCGCGCTGATGATAGTGCCATCATCGTAAGGATATCCAAGCGGCCGCGTTCCAAGACCTCCCGCAGAGGCGAGTCCCAGACGTTGGCCAGCGTGTGCCGGACGGTGTTCAGGACGGTCTGAATCGGACAGGGCTTCGGAAGAATGGACAGCGTGTGATGCGACAATGGCAGGGAGGCCGGAGCAGACACGCCGCCCGACATCACCAACAGGCGAAGATCGGGAAACAGGCGGTGCAGCATCGAAACACCGGCCAAGCCGATGGCTGTGAAGCCGTCACTGATCGCCAGATCAACAGGAGACCACTGAAGTTGTGCAATGGCCTCGGGATAGCTGGCTGCGCCGACCGCGGTATGGCCGTCCGTTTCGAGGGCGGCACATAACCACTCTCGGACCTGACTATCGTTGTCGATCACCAGGACGCTGCCGGGCATGGGACACCTCCTCGGTGAAGGTTTCCGCTGTGGCTCACCCTACCTCACAGAGACGTGGCCGACAACAGGGGAGATGCCTAGGGCAGGACAGCGGCAGGTAGAGCCGATGAGGGGCCGCTCGCCACAATAAGGAAGGACCACGATCAACGAACAGCACTGCACAGCACACGTTCCCCCCGTGGCTCCTCAGCCCCTGTCCGCTCGGATGCTGTTCCTGCTGGACTCAGTGGTGGTATTCCCTCCGGGCGTACCGTGCAGGAAGGGTGTCGATCACGGCGCGGGCGCGAGCGACGACCTGAACCGGTAGAGCTCTACGCTAAAGCCATAATACTGGTGGACCCTAAGTGGATTCCGGATATACACCGCACGTCATGGCGGCAATTCTCGTCATCGAAGATACGGAGGCTGTGCGCGGCCTTCTTTCGGGCAATCCTTGAACAAGCCGGCATATGGTCCGGGAAGCCTCGCACGGAGTGGAGGGCATTCGTCTCTTTCACCAGGCGCCGACCGATCCGGTGATCACAGACATTTACATGCCGGAGGGTGATGGATTGGAAGTGATTCGCCTGTTGCGCCAGGAGCGTCCAGTCCTCAAGATCTTAGCCGTCTCGGGGCGAACCGGACAGAACGAAATACTCACTGCGGCGAAACTGTTGGGCGCCGATGGCATTTTACTAAAACCGGTGGGAGTGGAAGAATTGCGCTTGGCCGTGGTGACGCTGTTGAGCGGTACCACCACGGACCCCAGCCCGTAGCAGCAGGATCCATCGTCTCACCGCATCCAAACCGCAGGGACCGGCAAAATCCGTGTAAACTGGGGTTTCCCGCAGCTGACTGTTGTTCCTACGAGGTGTCAAATGGGCAGATTGTTTGTCTTCAATCACACCAGCGGCCTATACACGTCCACAGGAAGCATGTCACGAAGGCTATGGCTACTATTCTCGTCATCGATGATACCGAATCCGTGCGGGGGCTCATGCGAACCATTCTTGAAAGCGATGGCCATACCGTGTTGGAAGCCACATCTGGCAACGAAGGGATCCATCTCTTTCAAGAGTCCTACGTCGATGCAGTGATTACCGATCTGCACATGACAGATGGCGACGGACTGGACGTGATCCGCGCATTGCGGGGGCAGGGTAAAGAAGTGGGAATCCTAGCTGTCTCAGGAGCCGAGAGCGGTGACAGAATGTTGAGCACGGCACAGCTCTTGGGGGCTGACGGTATTCTCCTCAAACCGTTCGCGGTGGAGGAGTTCGTTGCCGCTGTGACCCTGGTGCTCGGCGAACGCAAGAGTCGGACAGCCCAGCCAGGGTAGCCAACACTGTTATTGTGCCACCCCGGTCTGTGGAGACCGGGACCAGTTGGGCGGGCTGGATTGTGCCTCGTCCATGTCATTCTCACTGAGCTGCCGCGTAATATACCACTCTCCCCTCTTCGCCACAGCGGGCGCACAAACCTGTTGTGTAAATGCGTTGGTGACTAGAATCCCACGAACCCATCAATCGCTCCAGGCGCATTTCATCCGCTAGTGAAGCGGGCGACCCGAGCCGTACAAAACAGGGGCTACAATAGCTATGCCATTCCATCCGTCCCTCCATCCTTCAAAGTGGGCAAACACATGATAGTACCCTCATCTTACAGACGAGTCCGGCGGGCACTACTCGGAAACGCCCTGGAGAGAAAGACCGATGGATTGTCTGTAGTGAGGGACGAGAATTGTGTGGCGCAGCCGATCTCTTAAGAGGAGAGTTGTCGAAGGGGCCTCTTCCCGTGCACGTACCGCCAGAAAATACGCCCCACGTTCGCCATACTTCTGAATCGAGAACAGGCATTGCTTGAATCGGCCGCCATCGAAGGGCCATTTGGCGAGCCAATACCCAGTCCGCACGGGATTCTTGCAGCGACGGTCCATGATCTCGAGGCGCGTCACGCCAGACACACCGGAACGGTTGTTCTTTTTCCGTATGGCGCAATGCTCAGCACGGGTCAGCGGGGCATGCGTGGCGATGATAATATCCCGATAGGCGACGGCAGCTTGTAAGGCCTTTCGTTTTCCGCCATGCCGCTGATCACTGAAGTTTCGGGAATAGATACGACAGCGCCATTGAATCTCCATCCGCCACGCATGCGTATTCGAGGCCTCGCGATCGATGCGGATGATCCCGTACATAGGCAGCTAGTCGGCTTGGATTCCTCCGGGGAATATCACTTGTCTCAACGAAAGCATATCGATAGGAATTTTTGGCATCTCGGTATTAATAGTCATTAGCTCGGTACTATTGTCGGGGCTATTTTTAGAACCTCTCCTGGTTATTTGAACAATGATTGGCGTTTTATGTACCGTGCCATCAGATGTAACCTTGTAGGTTGCGCATCCAATGATATGCGGGAAAATGAAATGAAATCTTTGCGAAAGCTGCTGAAGGCTTCAAGACTTTCCTGTATTGCTGCCTTGCCAATTCCAAAGCCGGAATGTTCAATACTCTCCTGCCCTGGGAATATTACCGTTCCGCCCATAGATGCCATGGGCGGATCTCTTTGCCCCATTTCGCATAGTTCCTTTTGTTGGCAATAAGGGCTTCGCTTAGGCCTGGACGCATGAGAAAGGTGCAATGGTCCAGAGCAATGACCGCCTCATCGATATCATGCCCAGCGAGCCATTGATTCATGGCTCATGTTCAAAGCCTTTTTTATACCACCCGCATACGTCTTCAACAGGTCCTGCAAAGCTATCCGTTGTCTACACAGCTAGCAAAGACGGGCGGGGCCGGCGGTGTTAGAGCATTGGAATAGCGCATGTTAGGTTCGCTATTGTTCAAGGACAATTATCGGAGCGGGGCGGCGGGTTGGTAAATGACCACACCAGAGAGACGACCCATCCCACGACAGTCCAGCCGAGCAGAAGATTCAACGCCAAAATCGCCACACGAATGTAATGAGTCCGTACCCACGCAATGATGGCCGGTAGAACGCGAAGCCGACTGCGAGGGACGGCACGCCAAAAGAGACGTCAAAACTGGGGGGAAACATAGACATGGTCTCTCACTGTCCAATCCATTTCTCTAGACGTACCGCGAAATATCCTCGGGGCTTCCGCTTGTCCCTGTGCTTCTTCAGGAGA
>JAJFBJ010000127.1 GCA_020697375.1 Nitrospira sp.
GGCCTCTACAGCATCGGTTCGGTCGTGACCGATCATCACAACTTCGTTGCCAAGACAGGGCATGCTCCCGCAGTCCTGTTTACATTTCATGACTGGGTTTCCGACGACGATTGGGACTCCTCCCAACCGCACTTTCGGACCTTCACGGATCCTTTGGAATCGTCCTCCATCAGTCCGCTCCAACTGGCCGAGCAACTCAGGGAAAGTGGCACCTTGCCGGCAGTAGCCTGGGCGATTCAATGTTGCGACTGGGAGTCCAGATTGTTCTGGTTCGGTTTACGAAAACCCACAGTGACGGTGTCCCGCTTGCTGCAAGGTGATTTCGACCGGTATATCCTGACCGTTGCCCGCCAGATCAAAGCTTATCGCCATCCGATCATGTTGACTCTTTTCAGCGAGTTCAACTATCAGGGCATGATGAGCTTTGGTAAGAAGGGCAACGAGACCCTGAGCGAAGTCGAGCATCTCTGCCGGCTGTATGGCGATCCAACGCGAGGATGTGCGAAATGTGACCTGGTTCATGTACGCCGGCTCTCATTATATGAATCCGCATCATGAAGACTATAGCCCTTGGCTGCATCCAAAATATTTTTATCCCGGCGATGATTACATCGATTGGGTAGGACAGAGCGCATATTTTGTGGACCTTCTTGCGAAAAAACACATTCGGCAGAAGGAACTCAGCACCTCTCTCGCTGAAGCGTTGAATCCCGGCTATGTCGCCTGGGGTACGGTTACTGAGCGGCCGCTGTTCCTTCCGGAGTTTGGAGTGCTCGGGGATGGATCGTCCAGCCGAGCGCGCATGATCGAAGAGGCTTTTGACGAGGTTTTGCCTAGGTTGCCACGAATTAAAGCTGTCACGGTCGCCGATTTCAAAATCGCCGAGGATTATTACGAAGTGCCGCGTCTTGGCACATTCGAAGACGAAATTGAAGCATGGAAGAGGGCCGTTCGAGAAAATCCTCGTTATCTCAAACGCGCTTCTTTCAATTCCAAGGACTAGCCATACGATGGCTCTGAATCGGTCGACGAATTGGATCCGTGTGTTGACGATAATCGTCCTCTGTTTTCTGTTACGTGTGCTGGTCGGTGCGGTCATCGATGCAACCATTCCAGTTATCAAGCGCGCGGACGTGTACTCCGATATCGCGGCGAACCTCGCACGTGGACATGGCTTCGTGGCCGAACCGGGGGGAGAGCCATTGATATGGCGTGCGCCGCTGTATCCGGCGTTCCTGGCTGTCCTCTACCGCCTCTTCGGAGAACACAATAGTACGGCGGTATTCATTGCGCAGGCGATACTGGATGCGATCACAGGCGTCTTGATCTATTGGATGGGCACGCGGCTGTTCAGTGAGTCCGTGGGTTTCTTTTCTGCAGCGATATTTGCGCTGAATCCTCTATCCGCGTATTACTCGCTCCGATTCATGTGTGAGCCGCTGTTTACCTTGGCATTCACCGCAGCCATCGCCGCCTGGCTTCTGGCAGTGCAAAACCGTCGTTCAATTGCCTTCATGGTGGTCGGCGTTTTGGTGGCCGTTGCCGCCTTGGTAAAGCCGGTGGCCTTGGGGTTGTTGCCGTTACTTGCGGCTTGTGCGTTCTACCGACGGGGAAGTGAATTGTCTCGGGCGATGAGCGCCGCCGTAGCGCTGACTCTGACTTGCCTGCTGGTTCTGCTTCCCTGGACATGGCGAAATTATCGAGTAACGGGAGAAATTGTTCCCGTAGCCACGGGAGAAGGCTATGCCCTCTGGTTAGGGAACCAAATGGCCAGCGAGGGACACGAAGATTGGGAATTGGACCATACGACACGCGCCCATCTTTTGGAACAGCGTGTTGCGGTATTTGATCAAGCAGGGTTGTCCAGCTCTTATCATGCGCCTGCTTTAGCCAATGGAACGATCCCTTTAGCCCTCCTCCCGATCAACATTACCGTTGAGGAGGATCGAGCGTTCCTCCGGGCTGCGTGGATGGAGATTGCGTCTCATCCTTTCGACAGTGGGCTGCTGATCGTCAGGAAGTTCTTCCGATTCTGGTTCCGGATTTTCCTGCCGGAAAATCGTTGGGCGCAACCCTACATTGTGAGCTTTCAAACCTTTTTCCTGTCATTCGCGATCCTTGGCATCATGGAAGCGAAACGGCGGGAGGAAAGTTTGTTTCCCTTGTTGTTTCCCGTACTGTTTCTCACCGGCGCTCATGTCCTGACGTTCGCGACAATTCGTTACAGCATGCCGGTGGTTCCTATCATGACGATCTTCATGGTGGTCGGACTGCGGGAAGTCGTTCGAGGGTTGAACGAACGGTTGGGGCTCTCGCTTGGAATGTCATGGGCTCGATGGCTGCGGGCTGTCCCCATCGAAGAGCCGGCCGCTGCGTATCGAAGGAGCCGCGAGTGATTCCTTCAGTCTTGATAAGACCCCGTGGAGCGGTCGGGAGTTACGCATGAAACCTGTTCGGGTGCTGCTGATCCGTAATTGCCGCGGCATTACCGGGATGACCGGAGGAGAAACATATCTCCTCTCCCTACTGAAAGGATTCGACCCTCATAAGGTCAATTGTCTATTGGTTTGTATCGTGAACCCGGCTTTTGGAGAAACTTCCTGGTTGAAAGAATTGAAACAAACCGGATTCGAGTACGTCACCATTCCGATCGGCAATCCGTTCAATTTGAGCGATGTCCGTACAGTCACTTCGCTGATCAGGAAATATGATGCCGATGTCGTGCATGCCTTGGATCACCGGGCCGATCTGGTCGGAATCCTAAGCGCCAAATTGACTGGTCGACCCGTGGTGGCCTCTTTCCTGGGGTGGGTGAATTTCACGAAAGGATCATGGCGGGCGAGATTGTATCCCTGGATAGATCGAATGATTCTTAAGAGGTTGGATGCGGTGATCACCGATTCAGTCGCGATAGGCGCGGAATTGAACATGCAGGATCATGACCCGCCTGTGGTTGCGATCAGAAACGGCATCGACACCAAGTGGTTCGATCCGAACCGCGCGTTAGGGCGATTCTCTCAGGACAGTTTTATTGCGGAAGGCCATTTCATTTTTGGCATGGTCGGCCGCATTCATCCTGTGAAGGGACATCTCAACTTCTTACGGGCGGCACGAACCGTATTGGACACCTACCCGGATTGCCGGTTCCTCATTGTCGGAACCGTGTTGCCTGGTTTTGAGCACTATAGGCAGAGTCTGGAAGACTTTATCCGCGAGCATGGGTTGAGCAAATCGGTTTTGATCACCCACGTGTCGTTGGCTGAAATCCCCGCTGTATTCGCCGGCATCAATGTTCTGGTCGCACCCTCCTTCGCAGAAAGCTTCAGTTTCACGCTTCTGGAGGGCATGGCTATGGAAAAAATTGTGGTGAGCTCAGATGTCGGTGGAGCCTGCGAGATGATTACCGATGGTGAAACGGGATACTTGATCCCGGTCGATGATGTGCCTCGTTTGACTGAAATTATGATGAGCCTGAAGGGCACCCCTGAGAAAGAGTCGGTAGTAGGAAAGCGAGCACGTAATAAAATCATCAACGACTTGGGTATCGAAGCAATGGCGGCGCGGACTCATGAGGTGTATCTCAAATTGATCGATTTCAAGGCCAAGCCATCGGCGATCCCCGATCATAAATTACGTTTGCGGGAACAGCTTGCCATGATCAGTGCCAAATAACGTTTCACCTGTATGGACACGTCTATATCATGAAAATTCTCATTACCGGATGCCAGGGGTTTATCGGCAAAAGTTTGGCTCACCATGCCTTACACAACGGTCACCAGGTGCTCGGTGTGGCGCGGTCTACACAGAGCGATATGGTTCCCGGAATGGGATTTAGTCACTGTGCTCTTGATCGATCAGAATTTATCGAGGTGCTAAACCGGTTTGCTCCCGATGTGGTCTTCCACGCAGCCGGCTCTGCATCCGTGGGGTATTCATTTCAGCAGCCGCGTGAAGATTTCCTGATGGCTGTAGAAACCTGGGGAGCGGTGCTGGATGCGGTCCGCAAGGCCGAAGGCAATCCGCTGGTCATGTTTCCTTCGAGCGCCTCCGTGTATGGTAATCCGACTCGATTGCCCGTCTCCGAAGCTTCCAGCCTCAGACCTATTTCACCCTATGGGTTTCACAAGGTCATTTGTGAACAGCTGGCACAGGAGTACTGCCATTGCTTCGGCTTGAATGTCGTGGTGGCACGACTGTTTTCCACGGTCGGCCCGTATCAACAACGGTTGCTGGTATGGGAACTGTTTCGGCAGGCGATCGACGATATGGCGTATCTGACGATACAAGGTACGGGAACCGAAACGCGCGACTTTCTGCACATCCAGGATATATGCCGCTACTTTTTGGGCATTATGGAGAGGCAGCCGAAAGGTTTTTGGGCCGTGAATGTCGCCTCAGGGCGGTCTACATCGGTGAGACACATGGCGGAAATCGTGACTCAGCTCGCGGGAAGCGGGCAGGGCATCGTCACGTTGAATAAAGATTTACCCGGCGATCCTAAACATTGGCAGGCGGATATCACCTTGCTGCAAGATCTGGTGCCGCATCATGCTGATGACATCACGAAAGGCATAGAAGATTGCGTACGGTATTGGATGGCAGAGGTTCCAGTATTCGAAGACCGCACGATTCGTTGTAGCTTGGAGAGCAAATTATGAGCAGCGGGTTCCGTGATGTGGACTGCCATAGGACTGACAAGCAATGGTCCTCCTATTGAGGTTCCGTATGTCCGGTGCGAGGAGAAGGGTGTAAAGAGGACATGGGAACCGTGGGTTCAAGCATGAAGGCGTTGTCGCAGCAAACCGCTTGCGTCTTCGCGGGAAAAATGATGGGGGCTTGCCTTGGCTTTGCGATGAGCCTCATCGTCGCCCGGTGGATGGGGCCTGAAGAGTTCGGATTGTTCTCGCTGTTCATCGTGATCTTGATCCTTGGAAACGATGTCCTCGGCGACGGGCTGAATCCCGGCGTCGTCCGTTATTACTCGATGCACAATCGAACCGATCCACCCAAAGCTTCCGAAGTCCTCACGAACGCGCTGGCTCTGCGTCTGTTGCTCGGTATTCCAGTAGTCCTGTTGGGGTTGACCGTTGGGGCACAGATAGCCGAAAGGGTCTTTCACAGCCAGACCTATGTGTGGCCAGTGGTATTGGGACTCCTTGGCTCTTTTGGTGCGGCTTTGTGGAGCTTTAGTTTGTCCGTGTGGCAGGCCCGCGAAGAATTCGCCACGTATGGAATGATGGTGACGTTGGTCAACCTGCTGCGTGTTCTCAGCTTGCCGGTGCTGGTCCTGACCGGATATGTGACGCTGGAGCTGGTCATGGGACTGCACGTCCTTGCATTTTACCTCTGTGCCCTGTCCGGCTTGTGGGTGCTTCGCAGGCACTTGGCGGATGCGCCTGTCAACATGGTCCTGATGCGTGAGCTGTTTCGGTTCAGCAAGTGGCCGGCGATGGCCAGCATCTGTTTTCTACTACAAGTCAATCTTGGGGTTCCGGTTCTTAATTATTTTATTGATTCACGCCAAGCCGGCTTGTACGGAGCCGGGTCTTCTCTATTGATGGGAGTGGACTTTTTGACGATCAGCCTCCTCACCACGCTACTGCCGAAAGTCAGTCAATTGGCCGGGCTCGACCAATGCCGGTCCTATGTGCAGCGGTCCTTCCCTCTGTACGTCGTCATTGCCGCGACACTCCTGCCGCTCTTTTTTTTCGCGCGACCCATCGTACTCGGGCTCTTCGGTCAGGCTTACGAAGGTACCATCCCGGTGTTCCAAATTCTTTTCCTCGGGACACTGGGGACACTTATGACACATCCGTTGTATCTCGTGTTGTATACGATGAACCGCCCTCAGCTGTACACGCTCTCCGGAATCGTCGCTTTGGCCGGTTGGGTCTTGGCAGGATTCTGGCTCATCCCTGAATACGGAGCGGTTGGAGCCGCGTGGACGGCCCTTTTCGCCCGGCTCATTCAGGCGGGGATGATCGTCGTGATTCTCTGGCATGCCTTGGGCTTTCGAGCATCTTCGGGAGTGCCTGCTCGCTCCATGATGCCGGGCGTAGGGGGATCATGACGCCGCCACAGGGAACATTTACCGTTCCGACCCTTGTCGGCGCCGCACTTGGTGCCGCCGTCCTGGCGCTTTCGACCAAGGCCTTGGCCATCGTGATTGCAGGGGCGGCATTCGTCACCATGACGGCCTCGATCGTGTTCCCCTATTACATCTTGGTCGCAACGATTCCGGTGCAGGTTGAACTCTTGGGAGGCCTCACGTTCACGAAGTTGATTACTCCGCTGGCCATCGGCATGGTGACATTCAATGCCATGACTCATCGGGGCCCCTGGCCTGTCCTCGCGCGATGGCCGGCCGGTTATCTTGCGGGCGCCTTCTTCGTCATCTCATTGGTGTCGCTATTCCTCGCCGAGGGTGTGCGCCAGTTTCCCGGGGAGGCGGCGAAAATTCCAGTCTATGGAGCGCTCTTTTTCTTGACCCTCACCTTCAACCGGACGCCTGACGACCTTCGTCGCCTCCTCTGGGTCATCACGCTTACGGGTGTCGCCGAGGCGCTTATTACGGCTGCGCAAGTGCACTATGGGTTTGTGATGCCTGGAGACTGGAGAAGGAACGTCGGTCTGCCGAGCGAGGGCGGGGTAGATGGATCGTTTATGTCTATCTCCGAAGGAAAAATCCGGGCAGAAGGCACGACCGCGCATCCGATTCTCCTCGCAAGCTTCTTCCTAATGGCCATTCCTTGCACCACGTTTTTGTTCCTACGAGAAGATCGGCCCGGGATCAAATTGATGCTCGGAGCCATGCTGGGGCTGATGACATACGCCTGGTTTTACACATTCGCGAGAAGTTCCGTCATCGGCTTTGCGCTCTTGATTTTAGTCGCCCTGTGGTTTTACTCCAAGCTCGTCCGACAACTGTCTTTGATCTTCGTGGTGCTGGGTGTTGCGGGAGTGCTGAGCTACCAAATGGTTTCAGAATGGTTTCAGACGGGAATTCAAACCGTGGAGAACCAAAGTTTGTTCGGCAAGGCGGACCTGAACGAGGGGAGCGGAAGTTTTGCATTTCGGCGTGAATCTATCGTTGGCGGCTGGAACCTATTTTGTGCTCATCCCTGGTTCGGTGTCGGATTCGGTCAGGCCATCAATCACTACATCAAATACTTGCCGTCCTGGGCAACCCATCCGTACCATCCGGCAGTGATTCACAATGTGTTTGTGGAGGTGGCGAGTGAATTAGGTGTCTTCGCACTCTCGGCATTCATCGGCTTGTGGGTGTGGGCTTTTGTTTCTCTAAAGCGTGGACTTCGTATCCCAGTCGTACGACCGTACGCCATCCTATTGATGAGCATTCTTTTGGGACAGGTGGTCTTTCTCATGATCACGCCTATGGTGCGCGAGATTTGGTTAACATTACCGATGGCCATCGCCATCGGTTACATAAACGATGGCGACGCATGACGGACGAAATGTGTCGCATCATAGTAAGGCACAGCCGATTGACCGTGCGAAATCCCTGTATTCAGGCAGGATTGAAATGAGGGTGCTATGGGAACAAGCGTAACGGTCGTCATACCGGCCTACAATGCCACAAGCACAATCGGAGACGGGCTGGAGTCGTTCGCCCGGCAATCTTTTCCGGCCGCTAAGACGGAGATCATTGTCGTCGACGATGGTTCGACGGATGGCACTCCTGAGTATGTTGAACGATACGCCGAAAAGTGGGGGACAGACCACCCTCGGTTACGGGTGATTCGGCAGGCGCATCAAGGCCCCGCGGCGGCCCGCAATCTCGGCGCAGAGGCTGCCCGGGGCGATTTTCTACTTTTTACCGACGCAGATTGTGTCCCCCATGTCGACTGGATCAAGGAAATGGTGTTGCCATTTGAATCATCTGAGATAGCAGCGGTGAAGGGAGCGTACAAGACGCGGCAAAAAAGCCTTGTGGCGCGATTCGCGCAGGCGGAATTTGAAGCCCGGTATCGTCAATTGGCTGCAGTGGAATATGTCGATGTGGTGTTTTCTTATTCCGCCGGTTTCCGTCGCGATGTCTTTCGTTCGATCGGTGGATTTGATACCAGTTTTCCGGTTGCCGACAACGAAGATACCGATCTGTCCTATCGCGTGGCGACAGCCGGCTATCGGATCAAATTCAATCCTGCCGCCATCGTCTATCATCGCCACCCGGCGACGTTGAAACAATATTTGAAGAAGAAGCACAGCCGGGCCTACTGGCGAGTCATGGTCTATAAGCGATTTCCGCAAAAAGCTCTCCATGATTCGTACACCCCGCAAACGCTCAAGCTTCAAATCGGTTCGGTATTTTTCGGCATTGCAGCCATTGCGCTCATGCCCTTCATACCGACCGCGCTCTATGCGGCGGCGCTTGCGGGCGGATTGTTCTTCGTGACCGCGCTGCCGTTTATCTTGCAACTGCCTCGCGAGGACCCGGGATTACGGTTCGCCGCGCCATTTCTTCTGGTGTGCCGGGCCGTCGTCATGGCGTCGGGCCTTGTGCGAACGGTGCCGGTACTTGTGAGCAAGGCCAATTAAGGGTTCAAGTTACTCTCAGGGAGGAACGCGATGCGACGTATGTTTCACAATAGTTTGTCGGTTCTTTTTATTGTGTTCTGTCTGACGGGGGCCGTGCAAGCTGCCGAGTCAGAACCGGCAGAGGTCATGGCTTTGGAGACGGGATGGAGTGGACCGTTTCGACTGGGCGCAGGAGATGTGCTCAACGTGTTCATTTGGAAACACAAGGAACTCTCCACTATTGTCACGGTCCGCCCCGATGGGAAAATCAGTTATCCATTGATCGGCGAAATCGAAGCCAAAGGACTGACTCTCGGGGAAATCGAAGAACGCATCAACAAGCAACTCAAGCAGCACATTCA
>JAJFBJ010000128.1 GCA_020697375.1 Nitrospira sp.
TTGAAGGGATTCTGGAGCGACCTGGATTGGATGTTCCATGGGTCCAAGCAGGACCATCCGGGCGCAGCGAGCGCGTTGTGGATGCGATACTGCCGCGCCCACAGATGTTTCCCGCGCATAGGGCGAGTTTCAATGGGATTAGTGATCTATTTCATTCTGATCGTGCCCCTTTGCCTATTCATGAACGACGGGGAACTGCGTCTCTTCGTGCCCTGTCGCGGCACGTTCAGCTGCTCCGCCGACCGGGTGTTCATTGTTTTGAGCGTCTTGTCATTCCTCGTCCTCAATGTAGCCGTACTGGATGCGGTGATCCTCTGCACCAAGTGGATACAGGAGTTGCCGGCCGCCACCGGGTTCAACGAGATGAGGCAGATCCGCCTCATCGTCGAGCGGACCAAAATCGTGAATCGACGCATTCTCTATCCCTTTCTGGCTCTCTTTCTCTTGATTGCTGCCCGAAGCCACTACTTCGACAACTGGGATTTCCCACCGGTCTTAATTCTGGTCCTCACGGTCAACAGCCTGGTGGCCCTCGCCAGTGCCAGCCTGTTGTATCTGGCGGCGATTCAGGCCAAGCGGAGGATTCTTGCGCCGCTTCAAGAACGTCTCGACCGCGCCTCTTCATCGGCGGACCAACCTGGTTCCACCGACAGTGACCCATCGTCGAATGAACGGTTCCGCCGGGTGATCAGTGAGATTGATGCGGTTCAACAGGGTGCCTTCGTGCCGTTCTATCAACAGCCTGTTGTCCAGGCCACGCTGGTCGCTGCGCTCGCCTTTCTTCAATATTGGTATATCGGCCAATAACTCACCAAAGCTACTCCAAGATAACTCCCTCGCATGCATGTGAGCTGAGGACTTTCACTTCTTCGGTCGGGAACGTTACAATCGCGCCTTGTTCGAAACCGAGAGCAGTTTCATCCAGGCGGAAAGGGACAGGAGAAGTGAACGCATGCGCATAGAGACACTCGGCGGCCTTACCGTCCGCATCACCGGCGGCACTGACGGTCATGGCGGGGGCAATGGTCCGCTGGTCCTCTTGCTCCATGGATTCGGTGCGCCGGGAGACGACCTGGTGGCCCTGGGACAATACCTGGATGTGCCGGCCGGAACCCGCTTTATCTTTCCGGTCGCGCCGATTTCGATTCCCATGGGTTTCGGCGATTCTCGGGCCTGGTGGATGATCGACATGGCGCGCATACAGGCGGATCGCGCCGCAGGAAGAATCCGGGACATTTCGAACGAAATCCCGCGCGGGCTATCCGAGGCGCGCGAGCGCATGAAGGGCCTGCTCGGTGACATCCATCGAAAGCTCGCAGTCGATCCCAAACACATGATTCTGGGCGGCTTTTCACAAGGAGCCATGCTGGCTTGCGATGCGCTGCTGTACAGCGCACAGCCCTATGCGGGACTGATCCAACTCTCGGGGACGTTGGTGGCCAAACAGGAATGGGGGCCGTTGCTGGCCAAACGAAAAGGCCTGCCGGTCTTTCAGAGCCATGGCACGGAAGATCCGATCCTGGCCTATGTCATGGCGGAACGGTTGCGCGATGAATTTATCCAGGCCGGGGCGAAGGTCGATTGGCAGCCCTTCCGCGGCGGCCATGAAATTCCGGAGCCGGTGTTGCGGCGGCTCGGTTCATTCATCACGAAGGCTCTCGGCTAAGTCGTTATGTAATCGTTGTTGAATATGGATGAGGAACAGGATCGCAGCAGGGCAGAATTCCTTTCCGCGCAACAGGCGTACGATCAGTGGGCGGCAGAGTACAATGATGCCGATCCATCGACTTTGCTCGACGAGCCATTTTTGATGGCCATGTTGCAGCCGTTGGAAGATTGCCGGGTTCTCGACTTGGGTTGCGGCACCGGACGTTATCTTCGTCTGGTGAGCCAAAGTTCGAGACGGGTGGTCGGTCTGGATCTTTCCCGAGGGATGCTTCAACAGGCAAGGCGGCAGAGACAGGAGGTCGATGCGGTGGACTGGGTGCAAGCTTCGGTCGAACGGTTGCCTTTTTCTGAAGCTGCGTTCGATCGAGTCAGTTCGGGCTTGGTACTGGATCACGTCCAAAATCTCAAGGCGTTTTTTCGGGGCCTGGCCTGGGTGCTGAAGCCCGGCGGGCGGGCCGTGATTACCGCAATTCATCCTGAAATGCAGAGACTCACCGGCTCCCTCGTGCAATTTAGCGCGGCGGGCAGGGAATATCGAACGCAAGGCACGATTCATGAGGTAGCCGACATCCTAGAAGCCATTCACCAGGCAGGGCTCTCTGTGGAGAGCCTTCAAGAACCGCTTGTCGATCAGGAGCTCATCGTCCGCCGACCTGCTTGGCAAGGTCGGCTCGGCTGTCCGGCGTTGCTGTTGCTGGCCCTCACAACTTCTCATGGACGACCCACCGCATGATCGAGCAGCAACCATTCGAACTGAAGGCCGCAGACCAGAAGACCATCCGAGGAGATCGGATACAAGGGATTCAGCGCGAGATCCTTTTTATCACCGGCTTTTTGTCCAAGCGCTGGGGCAATAAAAGCAAGGCGCTGGCGCAATGGTGCCAGGAGCGCGGCTGGGGATTCTGCTGTTTCGATTTTCGCGGCTGGGGTGATTCAGACGGTCAATGGGGCGACTATCGCTTGCTGCAGTGGCTGGAGGATGCTCAGGCTGTCACGCATCTTTTGGCCGATGGGGTCCATCCCACCCACCCATCCCAGGCGCACCAAGACGCGCCTCATCCTGCTATTACCATCGTCGGCAACTCACTCGGCGGTTGGCTGGCCTGGCTGGTTGCCCAGGAGCAGCCGGCGGTGGAAGAATTGATTCTGATTGCCCCGGCCTTCAACATGATGGACCTTCGCGCCTCGCAAATTTCCATTGAGCGGCGCGAGCGGTGGCAAGCGACCGGATCGATGCCCTGGGACGACGAACCGGTGCACAAGGACGCGCCGATCCCCTGGCGCTGGGTGGAGGATAGTCAGGCCCTCTGGAGCCGAAGGCATCACCAGCCGCGTCGCGTGAAGACGACCATTTTGCACGGGCTACAGGATTCAGTGATCAGGCCGGACGGGAGTTGGGCGTTCGTGCAACATGTCCTCTCGCAAGATCCGCACTTTCCCATCGAGCTGTTATTGAAAACCGGCGACCACCGGCTGAGCAGCCCGGACCATTTGGAAACGTTTCGTCGGCTGGTCTGTCGCTAATCAAGAGGTAACCCATGCTCGTCCTGGTCCATAAAGAATGCGGTGGCCCGGCGTTGGAGGAATCGGCGGTCGGTGAAGTCTGCGCGATCCCGGTCACACAGTTTCCCTTCTCCTGCTTTACCTGCCTGGAAGACATTCTCGATGAATCGGAATTGCGACTCACCGAAGATCTGGGTATCTGAGAGAACCGGACGCGCGTCCAGAATTCCTGCCACGATACTTCACTGGAAATCGACGCCGCATCCAGGGTAAGGTGTCACGCAGGCTATTGCATAGAAAAGAGGCGACCTGTGTCATCATCGCGACAGCATAACAGCGGGCCGGATTCAGATGGCCCCGATGTTCCTGAACCGTCCCATGCCGAGCGGGCCAAAACGTTGGTTCATTTGCAACGGTCGGGGAGCCTTTCGACCCTCTCGCGCAAGCAGCCCGGCTGGCCATTTGGATCGGTGATGCCCTATGCGCTCGACGATCTGGGCCAACCGCTGTTTCTCATCAGCACCATGGCGATGCATACGCAAAATCTCCTGGGCGATCCACGTGCCAGTCTGCTGGTGACGCCGCCTGAGAGCAGCAGCGATCCATTGGGCGCCGCCAGGGTGACCTTGATGGGATCGGCGACGAAAGTGCCGACGGAGGAGACTGCGAGCGCTCGGGAGCTCTATTTGGCTCGACATGCCAATGCCTCCTATTGGGTGGACTTTACTGACTTTGCGTTTTTCCGCATGACTATGGCGGACATTTATTTCGTCGGCGGGTTCGGTTCGATGGGCTGGGTCGCGCCGGAAGACTATGCAGCCGCCGGCGTGGATCCGCTTGCCGACGAGGCGTCGGATCTCATCCGCGAAATCAATACAGAACAGGCCGAGACATTGTTGCTGCTCGCTCGTGTGTTCGGCAATGTGGAGGCGCAGCAGGCGACGGTGACCGCGCTGGATCGGTTGGGATTTCACCTACGGATCAAGACTCCCGGCCGTATGCAGGGAGGGCGGGTGGCCTTCACGAGTCCGGTACGCAACGCGCAGGAGGTCAGATCCGGCCTCGCCGATTTGGCCGCCCAGGCACGGCAGGGACTCCAAGCCCTGCACTCGCTGTAACAGGCTTGAGACGGTCCCAGGCCAAACATGTGCCGCATCTTTCTTCTCAATTCAGCATTAGCTGGTTGCTGAACAACTACTTGGAATATTCTTGGTCACCGCACATTCGACCGTGTGAGATCTGGAGAAGTTCACTCACAGGATGTTCAAAATGGCTGTGCAGCGTGGCCGCAGCGAGCTGAGACGCTGATCCTAAAACTTCTTACCCGTCCACCCTGAGCCTGCCGAGACAGGGCTCTTTTCCCATGGGCGTACGTTGAGTCTCTGAGCGATGCGAGAACAGAGCCGGCGGACTTTTTCAACATCCTGCTACATCATTATTAGATAGGGGAACGCATGGCGACGAACGATAAACAGGTGATTTTTTCTTTGGTCGGTGTCGGCAAGGTCTATCCGCCGAAGAAGCAGGTGCTGCGCGATATCTATCTCGGCTTTTATTACGGCGCCAAAATCGGCGTGCTCGGCTTGAACGGCTCGGGGAAAAGCTCGCTGTTGAAGATCATCGCCGGGCTCGACCCGAACTATGTCGGCGAGATTACCCGCTCGAAGGGTTATAGCGTTGGATTGCTCGAACAGGAACCGCAGCTCGATCCCGAGAAGACCGTGAAGGAAGTCGTCGAGGAAGGGAAAAAAGAGCTCGTCGGGCTGCTGCACGAGTATGAAGCGGTCAGCAACAGCATCGGCGAAGCGGACCCGGACGAGATGGAAAAGCTCATCGATAAGCAGGCGCAGCTGCAGGAAAAGATCGAAGCGGCCAACGGCTGGGAACTGGAAACCGAACTGGAGATTGCCATGGACGCGTTGCGCTGTCCGCCGGCAGACCAGAAGGTCGGTTTGCTTTCAGGAGGCGAGAAGCGCCGCGTGGCCCTCTGCCGCCTCATGATCCAGGAGCCCGACATCTTGCTGCTCGACGAACCGACGAACCACCTCGACGCCGAATCGGTCCAGTGGCTGGAACAGCATCTCCAGCAATACAAAGGCACGGTCATCGCCGTCACCCATGACCGCTATTTTCTCGATAATGTCGCAGGCTGGATCCTGGAACTGGATCGCGGCTACGGCATTCCCTTCCAAGGCAATTACACGACCTGGCTCGAGCAGAAGCAGGAACGGTTGGAGAAGGAAGAAAAAGCCGAATCCAAGCGGAAGAAAACGCTCGAGCATGAGCTGGAATGGATTCGCATGTCTCCGAAAGCCCGGCAATCCAAGGGCAAGGCGCGCCTGAACCGCTATGAGGAACTCGTCAACCAGAAGCAGGACCAGCTCGCGGCCGATCTCGAAATCTATATTCCGCCGGGACCGCGGCTCGGTGATCTGGTGGTCGAGGCGAAGGGGATCAGCAAAGCCTTCGGCGACAATGTGCTCTACGAGAATGTCGAATTTAGTTTGCCCAAAGGCGGCATCGTCGGCGTGATCGGCCCGAACGGCGCCGGTAAAACAACCATGTTTAAGATGATCACCGGCAAGGAAAAGCCGGATGCGGGCGCCATAAGGATCGGCGAAACGGTCAAGCTGGGGTACGTCGATCAGGATCGTACGCTCGAGCCCAATAAGACCGTCTACGAGATCATTTCCGACGGGCAGGACACGATCATGCTGGGAAAGGCTGAAGTGAACGCCCGCGGTTACTGCGCGCGTTTCAATTTCGCCGGCACGGATCAGCAGAAGAAGGTGAAGGACCTCTCGGGCGGCGAGCGGAATCGCGTGCACCTCGCTCGCATGTTGAAAGAAGGCGCCAACCTCATCATCCTCGACGAGCCCACCAACGACCTCGATGTGAACACGCTGCGGGCGTTGGAAGAGGGCCTGGAAGGATTCGCCGGCTGCGCAGTCATCAGCAGTCACGATCGCTGGTTTCTGGATCGCGTGGCCACCCACATTCTGGCCTTCGAAGGCGACAGCAAAGTGGTCTGGTACGAAGGCAACTACAGCGAGTACGAGGCCGATCGCAAGAAGCGGCTGGGGAAAGCCGCTGATCAGCCGCACCGTATTCGTTATCGGAAGTTGACGAGAAATTAGTCATCCAGACCCTTCGGCCCATTCGAGGTCCGAGCCTGGTTCTCTGATCGGTTGCCAGGACTGAGTCCTTTTCCTCGGAAGGGACATCCGTTCCTACGTTGCGGTCGTAGATTGAAGCATGGGGATGTTGCGGAGACTTCGAGCGAATTACTGGTTATTGGCGTTCGCTCTCGGCTCCCTTTCCTGCACATCGCTCGACCCACCGAGCATTCCACTGACCGCGCCTCCTCCGGCCAACAGCAGAGCCACGACTCACCTGGGCGCCAAAGAAGTGGCCGACGGCCGATTCATCGGACTGGCGTTCTCCGGCGGGGGGAGCCGCGCGGCCGTGTTCGGTGCGGCTGTGATGGAAGAACTCGGCCAAGCGGGTTTGTTACAGCAGGTAGATGTGCTGTCTGCTGTGTCGGGAGGGGCATTGCCGGCCGCCTCCTACGCGCTTGAGGGCTACCGGGACTTCAGTTTCCGCAACGGCTTCGTGAAGCAGGTCGGGCGTGATTTTCAACGAGCGATGCTGGGGCCCTGGTATGCCGCTCCACAGAACGCACTCCGGTATTTTCTGACCGACAAGATTTCCGCCGAGCAGATCATCCAGGTATTGGACGACCAGCTGTTTCGCGGCGCCACCTTTGCCGATCTGAATCCCTCCAAGCCGATTCTCCTGCTGAACGCCACCGATGCCCTCACCGGCGAGCCATTCGTCATCTCCGATGAACGGTTCGCCTTATTGGACCTGCCGTTGGCTTCGTTCAGTATCGCTCGCGCCGTCTATATGTCCGCGGCCTATCCCGGCAGGTTGGAGCCACTGGCCATCCCTTATGGGAGGACCGACGGCAACCACAATGACCGCCCCCCATTGCTTGCGTACGATGGTGGAGCGGCAGACAATCTCGGCATCCGGACCCTGATGCAGGTCGTGAATGACGCACTGTCGACGCGCTCGATGCAGGAATTGTTTCCTCGGGGATGCCTGGTGATTTCCATCGATGCCACTGGGAGGCAGAAGAATGAGGCGCGTCAACCGCTGTCCGCCGCCGCCGCCTTGCTGAAAGGCCACCGGCGGAATCTGTTGGAGCTGGCCGGCATTCCCGCTTTGCAGCAAGACCGGACCATGTTCGGCAGGTTCCGGGTCGGTCAAAACGGCGCCGGTGGGCTCTGCCACTTCTGGCATCTCGCGTTGCGTCAGTTGCCGGACAGTGATCCGCTGGGCGCACGAGTCACGTCCATCCAAACAAACCTCGGGCTGTCGGCCGATGACCAGGCCGCGCTCGTTGAAGCTGCAGCCCGTCTGGTGGCGAAAGGCCGAGAGGATATGACCGGGGTGGAAGGTTGGGACGACTTCATGGAGCCTCCTTCGGGCCGGATCTTAGATCCATGAAGAGGCTCGTAATTCCGTTGCGGATTCTTCCGCGAACAACCGGTGACTTTAGAAGCCCGCTTATCCAACACCTGTCGGCGCTTCTGAAAACACATCATATGCAGAATCGAAGAGGACCCAGCCCCGCAGGGCTGATTGCACCATGAAACCGATCGCGTTGATCACCGGTGCCGCCGGCCTCATCGGCGGCTACCTCGTCAGGACCGCCCCGCGTTGGGCTCCGCAGTGGGAGGCGCGCGGCGTCACCAGGGCCGAGGCAGACCTTACCGACCCAGCGCAGGTGGAGGCGCTCCGGCGGCGATACCAACCAGGCCTCGTCGTTCACTGCGCGGCACTGAGCCGAACGGGAGCTTGTGAGCAGGACCCGGCGCGAGCCAGACGGATCAACGTCGAGGCGACCCGATATCTGACCGACTTGGCTAGGGGCATTCCGTTTGTCTTCCTCTCCAGCGATCAAGTCTTCGACGGGTCGAAAGGACACTATGTCGAAACGGATCGGGTCAATCCTCTGAACGTGTACGGGCAGACAAAGGCAGAGGCGGAACAGGTGGTATTACAGAATCCGGCCCATTCGGTGATTCGTATTGCCCTGACGGCCGGCACATCGCCGACCAACGACAGGAGTTTCGTCGAAGACATGCTTCGGACTGTTGCGAAGGGGATGAGGATGACGCTCTTCACGGATGAATTTCGTTGTCCGATCCCGGCAGGAGCGTTGGCGCGGGCTCTGTGGGAGGTCATCGGGCAGAAACGACCCGGTCTGTACCATCTTGGGGGAAGCGACCGATTATCTCGATGGCAGATCGGTGAGTTACTGGCTCGCCGGTATCCGGACCTCTTGGCCTGTATTCAACCGGGCTCGCTTGCCGATTATCACGGTCCGCCTCG
>JAJFBJ010000129.1 GCA_020697375.1 Nitrospira sp.
CGCGGGAGACTAGGCATTACTCTAACCACGGCCCTCGATGGGGCTTCGCGAGCAAGGCGACGGTCAAGGTATGCGGATGCCTCAAGCGATCCGCCTTCGACGTAAGCGGCCCGTTGCGGGCCCACTCTTTGCGCGAATCACGTCCGCGTGAGGCCAAGGCATCAGGGGTGTTTCCTAGGTCCGTTCGACCCCTCCTAGGCTGATAAAGATATGAATAGGAGATGACGCCATGACAACGGAATTGAAAGCCTGGTTCTTCCTGGTCGCGAGCTTCGTGCTGCTGTTGTGTATTTGCGGGCTCGCCATGCTGGGCCTGCTGACACGTCCGAGCCGATGGAGTGAGCGAGCGTAGTTATCAAGACGGGGAACTATGGGAGTTCACGCAGGGTTGTATACACAACACGTATCTAACCGACGAGAAGATGCAGCCGCCGTTGTCAGACCGCATCAAGACCAAGTGGGAAGACGTTCACAGCATACCGAGCCAGCACCCCCTACCCATCAACTGGAGGAACTATGGTGTACAAAGAAGAGATGTCTCACACGGCCTTCGCCTTCATTGCGGGAGCCACCGTCGGCGCGGGAGTCGCGCTCTTATTCGCCCCGCGAGCCGGATCGGAACTGCGATCGTCGGTGCGCGAGTATACGCGGCGGGCCAAAGACGAATGGGATCAGGCCAGCCAGCTAGGGGACAGTGCACTGGACACTCTGGCGCAGCGTGGCAAGGAGTGGATACAGCGTGCGACTAGAATAAGACACTCAGTTGCCAGGCTTATATCCTTTGCCGTACGGGCACTGTGGCGCTTAAGGAAATGCAACACCTGCGGAGAAATACTCACTTGCGGGTCAGTTGGGCGGCATGGTTGACTAAAAATGGGTGAAGGTGTCTGCTTTGGTTGTGCCCACCCAGGGCAGCAAGAGGTCTCGACATCCTCCTGGCGGGATCTGCCTTCACCCCCAACTTATTTAATCAGTGCTCAGTGGACTCCAGCCATGGTCAGCCCCAACCCTATCACATGAGATGTCGTTGTAATATATTGATGAAAAACAATATTCAGATGATGCAATCACGTCCAATCCTCGCTTAACTTCCTCCTTTGGATAGTGCGTCCTCCCCTCCTCCACGGTATTCTCACATCCCTGCCGCCTAGGTACTGTTCAGCATGCCCGCATCACTCCACCCGGACTCTCTACGTGAGACTGCGGCCATCGCTCCCTTCTTTTTCTGGAGGCACTATGCATAAACAAATCGGCCGAATTGGGTCGGTGCGCAGAGAACTTCATGGCAAAGCCTGTCCATTTTGCGGAGGACGCAAATACCAGCTGCTGCTTCGTTCTCACACCTCACCCGGGACCGAGGGTCTGCTGGCGCGTTGCATCCAATGTCAGCGCGCCAAGGAACTCGACGAGGAGCTTGGTCGTATCCTTTGGATGTAGTCCTCCATGATTTCTTCGGGTTGGCTTTCTACCCGATACCTTAGCCGCGAAGGACCCATGACAAGCTCCCACAACACTTTCCACTCCCGAAATCATCAGAAATCGCAAGCCTTGCGCATGCTGCTGACTAGTGGCGTCATACGATCGGCCATCGTTGATCCTCCATCTCTGGCTAACCCGCGATTGCAAATAAGCTCCCCTCGCGTTCTTTGTCCGGATAAGCCAGTATATGCACGGCTCCCTCACGCTACCGACCACGTCCGTCCCATAAACGTCCTGGCCCACTGGTGTAGTGCCTTCGTCGATATCCTCAGAACATTCGGGAGAAGATAGCTCGCGTTCGCCCTCTCTCATCGCTATCACGTCGTAAGATCGCATAGCCTGACTACCTCGTAAATCATTCACGAGAATCACTTGAGTGCGCTCAGTGCTCTGGGGTATGATCCTTCCTCGTCTCCACAGATAAGTGGATCCACGCTTACAGGATTTGCCCGAACCCTCTCGCGGTCTGCGGGTGACGGCTCACGGAGAGGTGGCCGAGTGGCCGAAGGCACCGGTTTGCTAAACCGGCACAGGTCAAAAGCCTGTCGCGGGTTCAAATCCCGCCCTCTCCGCCATACCGACGAATGAGTTGATTTTTTATTGATGATCCTGTAGACAGGAACCCCTCTCTCAAATCTCACCTCAATGCCGAGGTAGCTCAGTTGGTAGAGCACAGCCCTGAAAAGGCTGGTGTCGACAGTTCGATTCTGTCCCTCGGCACCATAAAATCCACCACTTAGGAAATTCGAAATTTTCGTAACTGCCCAACTGTCCACGACTGGCCACCTTCTGTTCGATTTCCCGCGCAGTGCCGGATAATTTCCGCGCCACAATAGCTTCAAGATTTCGAACCGCTTCGCGCAGACGGTGCTCCCAATTATGAATGTATCCCTCCCCCATTCCGTGCAGTCTGTGCCCTAACAGCTTCTCAATCACCGCATAGTCGATGCCGGCTTCCAGCAACCACGACGCCGCGCTATGTCTCAAATCATGGAAATTTAGATCGTGGATGCCAGCTCTTTGACAGAGTTCTGCCCACCGATGCTTGAAGGAGCTACCGTCCTTCCACTGAGCAAAGAATCGACCGCCTATACGGGGCAACCCTCCACGCAATGCCTCCAGCGCTAAATCCGATAGTGGCACTTCTTTCGGAACACGTTTGTGTCGACTGCCGGGCGACGGCATCATCCACCATCCGTCTCCGCGCTGAACTAACCATTCTTCATGAATTTCTATCAGTTTTGCCTGACGCAGCGTCGTGAGTAACGCAACTACCATCAAACGGCGAACAGGGTCTGATGCCATACGAAACAGCCGAAAGAGTTCCTCATTAGTCACGATACGCTCGCGTGATTCCCACTGCGGACTCGGCAAGAGGCGTAATCTATTTTTATCCAATGCGTCTATTTCAACGGCATAGTTCAGTGCGGCTTGTAAGACGCCGCACTCCCGAGAAAGAGTCCCCTCGGCGGCTCCCTCAGCCCGACGCTTCGTGAGGTAGGTCAACCCGTGATCCATCGTCAATCTCTTCAGCGTTATAGATCCGAAATGCGGGATAAGGTGCCGGTTTAAGATGGTCAAGGGCCGCTCCAAGGCCTTTAGTTTTTTTGCTTCGAGATAGGCGATATAGCGGGGAGCAAATTCACAAAAGGTCACCGACTGGCGGGAACTATTAACTTGAGGAGCCTGTAGACCCACATTAACTTGGATAGCAACCATCACCTCAATTGCGGCGGCTCGCTCTTGCTCTGTTGTGAGATCGTAACCCAGGACTGGGCGGTAGCGAAGGCCCCCATACCGATAGTCAAGAATGGAACAGATCCCACGTGGAGTCTGACCCCGTTTAATATTCATTTCGAGTTAGTCTCTCTTCTCAAAACAAAAACGGCTCTGCGTCGACTTCTTCGAGAAAGAATGCCGTCAATCGGCACCGCTCCTACATCGCTCGAATCCGCTAGCGTCTTTCCCTCTCTTCTGCTGCGAACCCAGGCTTCCAAATCCTCAAGAACGTATACCAATTTTCCTGCATAACGAATACGTGGAATTTCCTTAAGCGTGTACATTGTCCGCCGGCTGAGACGTAAGAAAGCGGCAGCTTCAGCAATGGTGAGAATGGTCATACGGTACTCAATTGATGACTGCAAACACAAGCGCACAGCCACTTCACAAGAATTAGGTTCCTTTCCTTAGGTATTGATTGAAGCGCTTGTGCTTCCGACGACCTAAAGACCCTTGATAGGGCTGCGGCCCGATGCTGGGGAGCATCGGAGCAGGCCTTCCTATCTCTCGTGCTTCGGTCTCCGATGATCCGTCCAGTCCTGCCCGCTGCGAAAGCCCCGTTCCGCCTCTTCCTCTACGCCCCACCCTCGGTTTGTGAAGGGTGGGGCTACATAGAAATGAAGGAGGCAAACATGCCTGTTGACGGTCCTCATGGTTCCTTGAACAGTTCACGGCAGTCGAACCCGAAACTGCGGTACGGAATCCCTCGGTACCGTGTGATCCTCGTGCGCGAGGGCCGTGCCCTTCCGGCTACGGAGTCCATTCAGACTTCGGAGAGAGCCGCGCTGCTCCTCCGTCCCTTGTTTGCCGGGTTGGACCGCGAACAGTTTCTCATCTGTGGCTTGGATGCCAAACATGGAATCATCGGCATCAATATCGTCTCGACCGGGTCGTTGACCTTGGCCATTGTCCATCCTCGCGAAGTCTTCAAACCCCTCATTCTCATGAACGCCGGCGCCTGGATTTGTGCGCACAATCATCCGTCCGGGGACATCACGCCCAGTCCCGAAGACCGCGTCCTGACCAAGCGACTGCGCGACGCGGCCGATCTGTTCGGCATTCCGTTGCTGGATCATCTGGTCCTCGCTGAGGAAGGCTACTACAGCTTCGCCGACCAAGGCTGGCCCGGCGCTTAGCGGAGCAGCCGCAACACCCAAGCCGCTCCTGCGGCCACAAGCGCGAGCCCGATCGCCGCCGTCCCCCAGGCGACCAGGTCGGTCGCCAACGCATTGCCAATCGTTTGAATCTGTTGCGCCGTCATCCTTACACTCCTTTGCCGTCACCCTACTCATGCTGTCCTGTGCTGCGAGAGAGGCAGGCTGCTGCCAGCCTGCCTCGATGGGCTTTAGCCGCCCACTATCGCCTTCACGCGTTTAAAGGCATAGATGGCCAACGCCACTCCAATCAGGGCCCCCGCCCACAAGAGCAGATCGGCCCGCACCGTGGCCACATCTGCGGAGACTGGAAACAACTGCGCGAACGACAGCGCCGGTACGCCCAAGGCGAAGACCAACGCCATCAGAATCCCGGTGACTCCCTTCACCCATTCGACACCCTTCATAGCGCACCTCCTTGTGCATCTGGTGGAGTCGTCCACCCGCGCCGCCGGACTCCTCGCCGACGGACGAGCGCCTCAGTGATGCTGAGGCAAAATCAGTTTGATGATCAGCCCCACGGCAAACCCGCCGAGCCAGAAGATCGCCGTGAAATAGGTCATCGCCTCAATCGCCGGCAGGTCCATAGAACACTCCTTCGCCGATCACGCGCATCGCGCCGTCCTCATAGACTTCGGAGACCATCAATCCATAGCGTCCCGTAATCTGCGAGGCGGTGAGGATTTCGCCGCTGTCTAATAAGTAACGCCATCCTTGGCGATTCGCTGAGGAGCCTGCTCCTCCGAGGATGCGCACGGTGCGCTTGGGTGATGGTGAAGACGCCGGCGCCGCCGGAGACATCCCCAATGGATTGAGCAGCCCGCCCGATCCGGAGGTGAGGGATCCGACCGCGGTGCTCAGTCCTGGATTCGATCCGGCTGCAGTCGTTGGCTTGGTAGAGTTCAACGACGACCAGGGACGCCAAGCCACGAGGGTAATGGCGAACAGGCCCGCTGCGATCCCGATCGCGATGCGCGCTGACTTGAAGATGGTATGGCTCCGCTTTTCTTCCTGGATCGCCGCCGAGGCATAACTCGAATAGTAGGCGTAGATCGCAGGTGAGTAGGTGCCGACGAAGGCGCGAACGGTCTCGTGATCTTCGGGATTCCCCCGCACCTTGCCCTGATACTTTTTCGACAGCCCCACAAAGGCCAGCTTCCGAAACTTCACCGTCGCTTCGATCAATCGCGTCACGCCTTGGGACATCTGGCGAAAATCCTGACTCATGAGCAGAATATCCACGCCGTAGTGGCGATGCGTTTCGAGCCAACGCAGGAGCCCCGGCTCGACCTTCTGCATGGACCGAAAGACCGTTTGGGCTTCGTCGATAATCACCGCTGAGCCTGGTTCGACATGTGGAAAGGCCTGAAGCACTTCGACCGAGTCTTTCCAGATGGTGATCTGTTGTTCGAGGACGGAAAGTTCGATTCCCGTGAACAACGCCAGCCGATCCAGATAAATCCCATCGACGGCGATGTAGAGCCGTCGGCCTTGCCGGACCCAAGGCAGGAACTTTTCACAGATCGCGTGATACGACTTCCCCGAGCCCGGCACGCCTTCGTACAACTCGATCATCGCATCCGCCTCCAGAGCAGCCAGATTGTCCCGGCCACGATCGCGGTCCACCCATACGCCACACTCACTGGTGTCATGTTCATGAGCCCCACCGGACGAATGGAATGGTCTGCAGAATGAACCGGGTTCCCATGGCGCTCGCCACAATGGCCAGCGCCTGACTCATGCCTGTCGCGCCCAGCACCCACGCATATTGATCAGGAATGACCGGCAGGGTGAGGCCTGCCGTGCCCATGGTGGCGAGCGTGCTGTCCACCACGGAGAGCAATGAATCCCAGATCCCGAGGCCCCAATCGGTGAGCGAGAAGAAGAATTCCTGCAGCCAGCAATAGATGAGGCTCAGAATGGCCGTCATGTCGTCTGTCCTCCTCCCACGAAGATGATGCGATAGGCGGCAAAAGACGCGATCGCGATCACGAGAGTCCTGAGCACCGTGAAGAACCAAGCCCACTGGTTGAAGTCCACTTGCTGGTTGCCGAAGAGGGCCGAGGGGAGCGCAATCACCGGCAACGTCGAGGGCCATGTCAGGGATTTGAGGAGATTCAGTGTGCTGAGCAATCCGCTGGTGGCCCAAATGGTCTGATGCGCCTGCAGGACCGTCCCGAAGGTTCGATTCTCATGAGCGCCTGCCGTACAGGAGGTAGTGGCTTGGGTCTCTTCCTGCTGTGTCGTCGAGCCGTCCGGATTCTGGGTCGTCGTTGTGGTGGTCGTGGTGGTTTGCTGTTGCGTGTTTTGCTGCGGGGTGCTCGCCGGAGGTGGTACGTTGTCTGCCACAATGATGTCCCCCGCAGGGATGGGCTTCGGCTTGACCGTGGTCGGCATCTCACTTGGGGACACAGGCTGCGAGACGGTATTGTCCGCCGGTTGCGTGCTGCCGGTCGTCCCGACGGGATTCGTATGCGCTTCGATCGATTTGGGATCACTCGCAGGCAGCGCAGTCACATAATTGGCTGCCTGCTGGGGGGTCGGCGGGATTAGCGCATCTTGCAGCGGCGCCGAGCTCCCAGGAATACCTTTCCGATGGCAGACGTAGAGCGTATAGCCACCCACCGCAGGACCATTGACGAAGAAGTTGCCGGGAAAGAAGACGGCCGTGCTGAGGCTCTGAAAGGGTCCGACCACCCAGTCATGCACATACTCGATATCCGTCGCACACAGCGCCACGTTCGTCGCGCTGAATTGAATGGTCGCGTTGGGGTAGTTGGGATTGCCGGGCGTATTCGTGCCGAGCCCCGGAAAGGTCTGGGTGCCAGCATTGGTGCTGGTCACCTGCCAGCCTCCAGTAGTTGAGGCCGCCGTTTTGATGGCTGCAAGGTCGGGTTGCGAATAGTACATCTGGGCGAGAACCAATCCAGCGCCGACGCCGAGCGCGGCCCATCCCACTGGACCGGCAACTAATCGAATAGCGAAAGAGCTGGCGGAAGGGGCGAGGGCCGCTGTGGCGACTTGCGAGGCCAAGGCCGACCGTTGTGCCGCCAGATAGGCGATGCGTTCCGCTTGGGCCACGACCCGCGAATACTGCGTCGCTGTTTGACCGAACGATTCGCCCGGCGCAAGGCAGAGTGAGACGAAGAGGGCCCATACAAACCCGAGATACGTCATGAGAGACAACACTTTCACAAGCGTCCCACTCCGAGGCCGGTGAGGAAGGCCAGTAACAAGACCGCGACGAGAATTATCGTGAGATCCACTGACCTTCCTCCCTCTGCCGTTACTTCAAGACTTCCAACCCAGACAAATCGAAGAAGACCCGTCCGGTCTGTTCGAATTTCCGCACTTCGATCGAGACTTTCGCTTGCTTGCCATCGGCTTGCTTGCAGGCTTCGATCAATGGCATCTGATCGTCTGGAATCCCCAAACGAAGTACCCCCGGATCTCGGCCCTTCACATACAGATCCACCGATCGGTAGACTTTCCCCTCTCGACTTCTCCGTTCCACATACCCCTGTACCGCTCCCTCCGCTTTGACTTGCATCGTTCTGACCTCCTTCTGAGTGTTGAATCGGGTCAGCCAAGCGCCTGACCCACACGCCCCGGCCTTCGGACCGGGCTTTTGGCATGAAGCAGAATTCCGAATCGCATTCCCGACAGCTCAAATACAGGGCTCCTTGTACCCACTTGCACCGACAGCCTCTCGCGCCACATCCCGGACACATGCGTTGCCACCCTCCGTCACGAAATTGTAAGGACATACGGGGTCCCTCTCCTCCGTTCCTTCAGCAGGGCATAGTGCTTCTGCTTCCATTTCTTCGTCCCCGCATAGATCAGCTCCGTGAGAAATTGATCCCCTCGACAGGCCACGACCACGGCGAGCATCGATGCGACGGATTGCGCGAGCCAGGCGGCCACGTCATCCAGCCGCTGCTGGATGCGTTCGACCACCAGCCGGCATCGCCTGAAGCCTTCAGTCAGGGCTGCCCACCAACCGAGAACGGGCGCCCGATATTTTTCATAGGACTCCGCTTCTCGCGTGGTCTCTCGGAAATCGACATAGGAGCGGAGGACGCCCACAAGGAAGGCGCGCCAATCTTCAGAGTCCAATGTCAGTAACGCTTTCGCGCAGGCTTGAGCCCGATCCTGTTTGAGTTCCATTTCCCAGCGGACTCCATACGAAGCCGCGTCCTCTCGTCCTTTGGCCCGCAGTTCCAGTCGTTTGTCATAGACCCGCAGCATGCTTTGACTTTCCCGACTGCCGAAGTAGAGTGTCTCCCCGGTCCGGACTCCCTCGCGATGATTCGAGGCTTGGATCACTTTGAATTGCTTGGACCGGCTCACGACGTGTCCGGCCTCCACGGCTTGCCGAACGGTCTCGACTGCGACAGTCGCCTCCCGGTCGTCCAGGGCCACATCCACTCGTGTCACATGGCCTTTCTGGGCA